>NZ_QJJN01000003.1:0-503702 GCF_003201515.1 Alteromonas sp. I10 | reverse complement strand
ATCTGGGTGAGCGTAATCGTACTCAGGTTTTTCAGTGAAAGTGCCAGTAAAACCATAGATAAAAACTTTACTCATACCAGTAGCACCTAACTTTCCAATAACGGGCGCAGACATGTGGGGCATAATGGCGCAGCCGCCCCGCGTGTATGCGTCCCAGCGAACGCAGTGAGTGTGTTGATTGGCTTGTTAGCTGACATTGTTAATCGAAGAGAGTGTCGCCTTTTTAAGTCCACTTTAGTCATGAGTCCTTTTCTCTAGGTTTATCAGCATCTGGGTTTGCGAATAGGTAAAAGATAAAAACCAACCACATTGCTCCAAACACACCAACAGTTGTTACAACTAAGCGGAGAAATACTTCCATGGCTGAGCCAGTAACATCTCTGGTTAGTATTGCATATAAAACCAAAAGCATAATTATTAAAGAAGATATTACGGCGTACTTTAAAGCCCTTCTTGGCAAAGACATTTGAGTCATGGTCTACCTACTGACAGCTAACAATTTAGTGTAAGGAAAAAATCCTTTATGCAAAGTGGATAGTTTCCATATATCACATTTATAGTTTTATCACTTTCGCACGTAAATACACTTCCATCAATAACCTACACTTAGTATCTGAAAACACCGTACTTAAGTACGGAATCTTTCCTTTTTATTTTACGGACGAGTCAAAAACCGCAATTCTGTTTTTATTTACAGTAATTAAAATCAAAAAAATGAAATCAATGTTCATGCAAATGGTGATAGAGCACATGCAAAACCGTCGCTATGCGAAGCGTTCGATTGAACTCTATAGTAAATGGATAATTAGCTTTATCCGCTTCAATAATAATAAGCACCCATCTGAAATGGGAGACAAAGAAGTTGAAGTGTTTTTGTCTCACTTAGTTAACGCTAAAAATGTGGCTCCGGCCACTCAAGCTAGCGCGCTAAATGCACTAGCGTTCTTGTATCGCGATATATTGGAAAGGCCACTTTCATGCGAACTCAACTTTGTTTCAAGTCGTAGGCAAGCCAAGCTTCCAGTTGTATTAACACAGGAAGAGGTCGTTTCTCTTTTTGAGCAAATTCCTGCCAACCTAAAGTTACCAATATCTTTATTGTACGGAAGTGGTTTGCGGTTAATGGAAGCGGTTAGGCTACGAGTTAAAGACATTGATTTTGACTACAACGCTATTCGCATTTGGGATGGGAAAGGCGGTAAGCATCGCATTGTAACGTTGGCTGCGGAATTAAAACCAAGTCTTACACGACAAATCGCTATGGTAGAAAACTTCTTGGCGGCTGATTTAGAAAATCCAAAGTACGTAGGCGTTTATCTACCTCACCGATTACGTTTGAAATACAAAAACGCGCCCAGAGAGTTAGGCTGGCATTATTTATTTCCCTCTTCTCGATTATCTATCGATCCTGAAAGCAAAAGAGTGCGACGACATCATATTGATGAATCGAGTATACAAAAAGCAATACGAAACACGGCAAAAACTTGTGACATTAAAAAGAAAGTTACGCCTCATACACTGCGCCACTCTTTTGCAACCCATTTGCTGCAATCGGGCGCTGATATTAGAACGGTGCAAACACAGTTAGGTCATTCAGACGTAAAGACCACGCAAATTTATACTCACGTGCTTCAGCAAGGTGCGCAGGGGGTGGTAAGTCCTTTATCTCGTATTTTGAAGTAATCTGAAAAGTAATTAGAATCAACAAAAAAGGGCCCGAAGGCCCTTTTCAATATTTAGCTTTAAAAGCGCTTATTTTAACGCTTATACACGCTCAAATACGGTAGCAATACCTTGACCTAAACCAATACACATAGTCGCTAAGCCTAGGCTTACGTCTTGTGATTCCATTAGGTTGATAAGCGTACCCGAGATACGTGAACCAGAACAACCTAGTGGGTGACCAAGTGCAATTGCACCACCGTTAAGGTTAATCTTAGTATCAAGGTGGTCCATCCAACCTAGTTGCTTAATGCATGATAGCGCCTGTGCTGCGAACGCTTCGTTAAACTCAGCAAGTTCAATATCGTCCATAGTAAGGCCAGCGCGCTTAAGCGCTTTTTGTGTTGCTGGCACTGGGCCGTAACCCATAATTGCCGCATCACAACCAGCCACTGCCATCGAGCGAATTTTCGCACGAGGCGTTAGGCCAAGCTCTTTCGCACGGTCTGCTGACATAAGTAGCATACCTGATGCACCGTCAGACAGCGCAGAAGATGTACCCGCAGTAACAGTACCGTTTACTGGGTCGAACACTGGGCGAAGTGCCGCCATGCTCTCAGCAGTGCTCTCTGGGCGAACTACTTCATCGTAGTCAATTAGCTTTAATACGCCGTTTGCGTCGTGACCTTCAACAGGCACAATCTCGTTAGCCCAGCGGCCTTCAAGGTGTGCTTTGTGCGCTAGCTGGTGCGAACGCGCACCGAATGCGTCTTGTTGCTCACGAGTAATACCGTTTTGACGGCCAAGTAGCTCGGCTGTCATACCCATCATACCCGACGCTTTCGCCGTGTACTTAGCAAGACCAGGGTGGAAGTCGATGTTGTAGTTCATCGGTACGTGACCCATGTGCTCAACACCACCAATCATGTAAATGTCACCACGGCCGCTCATGATGCCGCTTGTTGCATCGTGAAGGGCTTGCATTGATGAACCGCATAAGCGGTTTACCGTTACCGCGCCTGTTGTGCGTGGAATTTTTGTGAGTAGTTGCGCGTTACGTGCAACGTTGAAGCCTTGTTCTTTAGTTTGCTGAACACAGCCCCAAATGATGTCTTCAATTTCCGCTGGGTTTACGCCAGGGTTACGCTCTAGTAGCGCGGTCATTAGCGCAGCAGATAAGTCTTCTGCACGCACATTTCTGAAAACACCGTTTTTTGAACGACCCATAGGGGTACGTACGCAATCGATTACGACCACTTCTTTCATTAGTTTTTCCTCCGGGTCTTATGCGAAATAGGATTTACCAGAAGCGGCCATTTCACGAACGCCGTCTGAGATCTGATAAATAGGACCAAGTTCAGCGTACTTGTCTGCCATAGCAACAAAGTTCGCCAAGCCAATGGTTTCAATCCAACGGAAAATACCACCGCGGAATGGAGGGAAACCTAAGCCGTAAAGTAGCGCCATATCTGCTTCAGCTGCGCTATCTACAATGCCTTCTTCTAGGCAGCGAATTGCTTCGTTTGCCATAGGGATCATAAGGCGTGCAATAATGTCGTCTGCTTCAAAGTCTGTCTTCTCAGCTACGTGTGGCGCCATTAGTGCATATGCTTCTTCAGCCGGTGTTTTAGACGGCTTGCCGCGCTTATCAACACCGTAGTTGTAAAAACCTTTACCGTTCTTCTGACCTAAACGCTCTTCTTTGTAGAACAGTGTTACAGGGTCGTTGTCTAGGCGAGCCATACGCTCTGGAATACCCGCTGCCATTACGTCTGCTGCGTGATCGCCCGTGTCGATACCTACAACGTCCATTAGGTAAGCAGGGCCCATAGGCCAGCCGAAGATTTTTTCCATTACTTTATCAACAGCAACAAAGTCTGCGCCGTCGATAAGTAGCTTACTGAAGCCCGCAAAGTATGGGAACAATACGCGGTTTACCAAGAACCCTGGGCAGTCGTTAACCACAATTGGGGTTTTGCCCATTTTAAGGGTAGCGGCTACTACCGCATTGATGGTTTCTTCAGAGGTTTTTTCACCACGAATAATTTCAACAAGCGGCATGCGGTGCACTGGGTTAAAGAAGTGCATACCACAGAAGCGCTCTGGCTTGTCTAGGCTTTCAGCTAGCTGGTTGATAGAGATAGTAGAGGTGTTTGAACAGATGATAGCGTCGTCAGCTACGCTCTCTTCAACTTCTTTTAGTACAATACCTTTTACTTTCGGGTTTTCTACAACCGCTTCAATAACAAGGTCTGCATCTTTAAGTGTGCTGTACTCAAGGGTAGGCGTGATAGCGTTAAGTGTTTGCGCCATTTTAGTCGCGTCTACTTTACCGCGCTGCATGCCTTTACCAAGAATTTTCGCTGCTTCAGAAAGGCCAAGGTCTAGTGCACCTTGATTAATGTCTTTCATGATAACTGGCGTGCCTTTCACAGCGCTTTGGTATGCGATACCGCCGCCCATGATGCCTGCACCTAGTACAGCATTAAGCTTGGTTTCTTTTGTGCTTGCTTTCGCTTGCTTCTTACCTTTGCTCTTAACTAGTTGGTCGGCAAGGAAAATACCAATCTGTGCTTTCGCAGCGTCGGTTTTCGCAAGCGCTACAAAGCCTTCGTTTTCAAGCTTAAGTGCGCCGTCACGGTCTAGACCCGCTGCTTTTTGTACTGTCTCAACCATTTTGTGCGGTGCTGGGTAATGTTTACCAGCTTGTGCAAATACCATGGCTTGAGCAGTAGAGAAACTCATCATAGCTTCGTTTTTGTTTAGCTGTAGTGGGGCTTTCTTAACCGCACGACGCGCTTGCCAGTCAAATTTACCGTCAGCGGCGTCTTTCACCATTGAAAGCGCACCTTCAACAAGTGCTTCTGGTGCAACAACGGCATCAACTGCGCCTTCAGCAAGGGCTTTCGCGCCTTTTCTGTCGCGGCCAGTGGTCATCCACTCAAGGGCGTTGTCTGAACCAATAAGGCGAGGTAGACGAACCGTACCACCAAAACCAGGCATTAGGCCTAGTTTAACTTCTGGCAAACCAATTGAAGCAGTAGTGTCTGCAATACGCATGTCACACGCCAATGCCATCTCACAGCCGCCACCTAGAGCGAAGCCGTTAACTGCAGCGATGGTAGGGAAAGGTAGGTCTTCGAAGCGGTCGAATACTTGTGATGTATTGGCAACCCACTGTAGTACTTCTGCATCGTCCATGGCGAATAGGCCAGTGAACTCGGTGATATCAGCACCCACGATAAATGCAGGTTTTGCACTGCGTACCACTAAGCCTTTAACATCGCCTTTAGCAAGTAGGGCTTGAGTTGCTTCGTCAAGTTCACTCACCGTTTGGCGGTCGAACTTGTTTACTGAACCTTGGGCGTCGAATACCAGCTCAGCAAAGCCGTCTTCTAACAGGCTGACGGAAAGACTTTTGCCTGTGTATATCATTATCATCTCCTTCGGCATTGGCCAGGATGTTAGTGAAGTAATCCAACTAATTTGTAGGGTCGTATGCATTCACTAACGCGTTAGGGTGGCTAGATTCTTTACAAAGCCACACAAAATTTCAACAAAAAATCAAACAAGCGTTTCAATTTGTCTAAGGTAGTGGTCGGATGACTTAAATTCAAGTGTAAATATCGAATTCAAGCTTCATTTCGCCATTGGTGGTTGTATAATGAGCGTTATTGACGCAAAGCGCCAATCCAGCAAAAGAATAATCTACAATCATGTCAACTATGTGTGTAAAGCATAGCTAACGACAGCTGGCACAACATCTTCTTTGGCAAGGAGCCAGGCTGAAATTTTCCCTTCGTTTATCAAACGAACGTAGTGGATCAGTCGCAATGCTGCTTTTTCAGCAACATTTTACAATCAGCTCGATTCGGCAAATTTGCCAGCGCTCATAAGCGTTCGAGTGTAGAGCAGGGTAGGAGTTCTATTGTGTCTGGTTTTTATTTTAGTTCGTGGTTAGGTCAGCGCTCGCTGACAAAAAACAATAAATTGTTCGCCACCGTTGTGGGGGCATTTGTTTGCTCGCTCTCTTCATTTTTCTCTATCGGCGCATGGGCTACACAGCCTTTAACACTACCCGAAGATATCTTCGAAAAGGATCGCGCTCGTTATCTAGAAGTTGAAAAAAAGCTGTTAACGTATTCGAAGCGAAGCGTTCAGCGCCTCGATAACGACATTTATGAACTGGCGCATTATCCGCTTTATCCTTATCTACTTAGACTCAAGCTAGAGCGCACGATGTCAATAAGAACAAAGCGCGAGGTTAAGCAGTTTCTAGAAGATTTCAATGGTCAGCCGGTAAGCTACGGTGTGCGTTATAAATGGCTTAATTACCTTGCTAAGAACGATTATCGCAGCACTTTTTTAGACAATTATCGCCCGGGCATGGGAGCAAGGCTAACCTGTATCGCGCTTAATTACCGTTTAAAAGAAGGTGAAAGCGAACAAGCTATTTTGTCCGAAGTCGACGCTTTATGGCTTCACGGTCAGTCGCAACCGGACGAATGCGATCCGCTTTTTGCTAAGTGGAAAAAAGCTGGCATGATGACACCCGAAATGGTGATCAAGCGCATAGAGATTGCCGCGAAAGAAGATAACCGAAGCATTATCTCTTATCTTAAGCGCCAACTTCCCGGTGATAAGCAATACCTGGCTGACGCGTGGCTATCGGTAACCCGAGACACCAGCCGAGTAAATAGAACGGCGCTCTTTCCACTAAAAAATGCATCGCATGAAGCTGAGGTAATCGTATGGGCGGTCGAGAAACTTGCTTGGCGAAACCCTGACTTAGCCGGCACGGTATTTAACCGCTACAACGACAAAAACGTGTTCTCGCCAGCGCAGCAGCACGTTATGCGAAGAGCAATAGCGCTTAGCTACACGCTAGACCGCCTTCCTCAAGCGCATCATTGGCTTGAACTTGCTGATGTGCAGGGTGCCAATGAAGATGTAAAGCTTTGGCATATTTCCCATTTGCTTCGCACGAAAAAGTGGCAGGAAGTGGTTAATGTTATTGATAGCGCTCCTGCCAGTTTGCAGCAAGAAGAAAACTATCGCTATTGGAAAGCCCGTGCTTTAGAAGCGCTTGGTCAAACTATGCAGGCTACGGTGCTTTATAAAGAGCTTTCTCAAGAACGCCATTATTATGGCTTTATGGCAAGTGCGCACATAGGCGAAATTCCGTCGCTTGCACACATGCCAGCGCCAAGAGACACGGCGGCTATTGCCAGTGTGGCGAAAACTCCTGCCACCATGCGCTCTGTTGAATTTTTCAGGTTAGACAGAACCACAGAAGCGCGCCGAGAGTGGTTTTATTTACTGTCACATTTACCCGAATCGAAAGTGACCGGTGCGGGCATTTTGGCGTATGAGTGGGGCTTGTACGATCAAGCTATTACCAGTTTTGCGCGAAGTGGCTATTGGGATGATGTCGAGCGCCGATTCCCACTGGCCTTCAATGATGTATTCAGCGAAAAGTCGCAGGCATACAGCATTTCAAAGTCGCTGGCTATGGCTATTGCACGCCGCGAAAGTTCGTTTAGAAGCGATGCTATCTCTTCGGTGGGAGCGGCAGGACTCATGCAGCTTATGCCGGGAACAGCGCGTTATGTAGCAAAAGAGAAAGTGAGTCGTAACACACTGTTTCAGGTAGACGATAACGTCGAATACGGCGTGCAGTACCTGCGTTATTTAATGGACAAGTTAAACAATAACCCTGTGCTGGTGTCCGCATCTTATAACGCTGGTTGGCGCAAAGTGTTGGAATGGTTACCTGCTAATGAAGCGCTGCCCGTGGATATTTGGATTGAGAATATTCCCTACAAAGAAACCCGTGCTTACGTGAAGGCGGTGATGGCGTATCAGCATATTTACGACCAGCAGTTAGGTGGAAACGAAAATATCTTCCCTCAACTTACCCGCGATATGATCCCATCGGCAGATGCAGTAAGTACACATCCGGTAACAGGTACACTGCAACTAGCACCGCGATAGCTATCAAAGTTAGGCGTATACGGGTACGCCTTTCATTACGTTATTATTTTACCAGTATGGGAAACTTAACGTATACAACAGCACAGCGGTCTGAGCCAGTATGCATGTCATGCTGGCCTCGTGATACACTAGTAGCTAACTAACGACTAAAAAGATAAGAGGGGCTATGTCGCAACATAAAGCAACCTACCAACAGCATATCGAAGAGCTTCAAGCTAGAACTCGCGAAGCACTACAGCGAGAAGGGCTAGACGGACTAGTTATTCACTCAGGGCAGGGCAAACGTCTTTTCTTGGACGATAATCACTACCCATTTAAGGTAAACCCGCAGTTCAAAGCATGGGTGCCTGTTATTGATAACCCTAACTGTTGGCTGGTGGTAAACGGTGTAGACAAGCCTACGCTTATTTTCTATCGCCCTGAAGATTTCTGGCACAAAGTGCCACCAGAGCCAAATGACTTTTGGACTGACAGCTTCGACATTAAACTACTTCAACAGGCCGATGCGGTAGAGAAATTTCTGCCTTACGATAAAAGCCGTTTTGCCTATGTAGGCGAATATATTGAAGTGGCAAAAGCGTTGGGTTTTGGCAATGTAAATCCAGACCGCGTGTTGCACTATTTGCACTATCAACGTGCTTATAAAACCGACTATGAACTTGACTGCATGCGTGAAGCTAACAAGCTGGCGGTGGCAGGCCATAAGGCTGCTGAGCAAGCCTTCCGTGAAGGCAAAAGCGAATTTGATATCAATCTTGCCTATGCCGCAGCAAGCCGACAAGGTGACAACGACGTACCATATACCAGTATTGTGGCACTTAACGAGCATGCTTCAATTCTGCATTACATGCAGTGTGATACCGTAGCGCCAAAAGAATCACGTTCGTTTCTGATTGATGCGGGTGCAAACTATCATGGCTATGCGGCAGATATTACGCGTACTTACGCTCAAGAAGGTGTTCATAATTCAGCGATGTTCCGCGACCTCATTCAAGCGGTAGATAAGGTAACGCTGACCTTAGTCGATTCGTTAAAGCCGGGTGTAGCCTACACAGACATTCACTTGTTAGCCCACGATGGTATTGCGCAAATTCTTCACGATACCGGCATGGTGAATTTAACGCCACCTGAGATTGTGGAAATGGGCATTACACGCACGTTCTTCCCACATGGCATTGGCCATTTCTTGGGGCTGCAGGTACACGATGTGGGCGGATTGGTTAATGATGACAGAGGCACGCCTAAGCCTGCTCCTGATGATCACCCGTTCTTACGCTGCACGCGTATGGTAGAAGCCCGTCAGGTGTTCACTATTGAGCCGGGCCTGTACTTCATCGATAGTCTACTGCGCGACCTTAAAGCGACGCCTGCGTCTAAGTACATTAACTGGGATACCATTGATGCATACAAACCGTTTGGTGGCATTCGCATTGAAGACAACATTATTGTGCATCGCGATAAGAACGAGAACATGACCCGAGATTTGGACTTAAATTAATCGACTTTTTGTGTATAGCCAACACAACCCATCGTTATAAATGCAAAGAGCAGCCTTAAGCTGCTCTTTTTCGTTACGCGCTTTTAAAATGTACGTTCTCTTTGTTGCGTCACCTCGATGTAGAACCACTATACCTGCGGTAACACGCCGCGATTACGAACATTTTAACTCTCGTTGAGTGGGTAATTATCTATGCGGACTGGTATTATTTGTAAACCAATGGTGCTGTGTGTAGTAATCAATAGGAAGATATTCAAGTAATGGTTAGAAAGGAGTCGTTATGCCACAAGGCGATATTGTAGGTTTATTAATAATGGCAACGGTGGCGGGTCTTGCTATGCCCGCAGGCGCTATTTTAGCGACTTATCAAGGCATTCAGCCTAAGTGGCTAGAAAAAGAGTTACGCCATGGCATTTTAGCGTTAGGAGCAGGAGCGCTAATTTCGGCGGTGGGACTTGTGCTCGTACCTGAAGGCATAAAAGACGTATCGGTATTTGCGGCCATAATGTGCTTCGTTGGCGGTGCCTTAGCTTTCATGGCCCTTGATATTTATCTAGCGAAAAAGAAAACCGCAGGCAGCCAGTTAGCTGCCATGCTCAGTGATTTTGTGCCTGAGTCTATCGCACTTGGTACTACGGCAGCGTTAGGCGGAGGTACCATGTTATTAGGCCTACTGATTGCAGTTCAAAACTTACCAGAAGGGTTTAATGCGTATAGGGAAATGTTGCCAAAGAACAAGCAGCGCAGTACCAAACTCATTATTATCTTTGTATTAATGGCGCTACTTGGCCCCTTGTTTAGCTTGTTAGGCTTTTATTATCTAGCGCAATTCCCCGTTGTAATGAGCGGTATAATGCTGTTTGCCGCAGGTGGAATACTTTATTCGGTGTTTCAGGATATTGCACCGCAAATTCGTATGGAAAACCATTGGCTTCCTCCGCTTGGCGGTATTCTTGGTTTTTTAGTGGGGATGATAGGCTTCATGCTCGAAGGCTAGCTTTTTAATAATTAGCTAGTTTTCGTAATTGGTAATTGCCAATAAAAAAAGCGTGTTGCTTACAACACGCCTTTTCATATCACTTATCGACAATTAGTTATCTATTGCTAGTTAGCTTGTACGCTCAATTGAAATATGTGCCAGCGCGATTAACGCCTCTTTATATTCAGAATCTTCAATAGCGTTTAAGCTGTTAATGGCCATTTGTACTTCTTTTTGCGCACATTCACGTGTGTAGTCCAAAGCACCGGTTTCTTCCATAATGCCTTGAATCCGCGTCAAGTGTGGTAGGCCATTGCTTTGTTCAATAGCTTCTTGAATAAGCGCTTTGTCGTCGTCATTTCTTGCGTGCCACATAGCGTAAAGTAATGGCAGAGTTGGCTTACCTTCAGCTAAGTCGTCGCCCGCATTCTTGCCCATTTCTTCACTGTCAGCCATGTAGTCAAGTATATCGTCAGCTAGTTGAAAGGCTGTGCCTAGGTGCTTGCCGTATTCTTGCATAGCGTGTTCAATGTGCTCATTTTGGTCGGTCAGCACAGCCGCTAACTGCGTAGCAGCTTCAAACAAACGCGCCGTTTTACCGTAAATAACATCAAAGTAACGAGCTTCTGTAGTGCTGGGATCGTTACAGTTCATCAGCTGTAACACTTCACCTTCAGCAATTTGGTTTGTGGCTTCAGACAGTATCTCCATAACGCGCATGCGTTTAAGGCTCACCATCATTTGGAAAGAACGGGTGTAAAGAAAGTCACCCACTAACACTGATGCCTGATTGCCAAAAATGGCATTGGCCGTTTCCCGCCCTCTGCGCATGGTCGATTCGTCAACTACATCGTCGTGCAACAGGGTAGCGGTATGAATAAATTCAACAATCGCCGCAAGGGTATGGTGATCGTTGTTGTCTATTCCCATAGCCCGCGCACTTAACACGGTAAGAAGTGGGCGTAATCGCTTGCCGCCACTGTTTACAATGTAAAAACCAAGCTGATTAATTAGGGCAACATCAGAGTCGACTTGTTGTTGAATCAGCTGGTTGACCGCCTGCATATCATCATTAGACAGGGCGCGGATTTGATCTATATCCATAGGCATGGCAATAAATACTTACTCTTACGTCTTGGGCAATTATTGGTGGCGATTGTACCTTAATCATCTGTACTATCCACCAAATTGTCTTAAAAAATGACGGCTTAACGCATTTACGTGTAATTCCTCAAATACGGTTAAACCAGATGTGAAAAAGGTGGGGCTGCGTTCTTCATATAAATTCTGTTCTGTGTTTAGCGGTTTGCCGCACGTACGCCCCCTTAATCATGCGATCACATGCAATTATAGGTGCTCTCGATAATTTTTCCTGTTAAGTCGCTATTTTTTGATGTTTGTATGAAGAAAACGAAGTGTTTAAGAGCAACTTTGTTTCTCAATTAGGGGAGTAGCATTGCCCCAAGTCACAGATACAAAGTGGGGAAGTAGTAATCGTAAAAACGATCCTATTCGTGGGATCCAACAGCTCGATCGCAGTCTGATCGCAATGCATATTTGAGGATCGTTTGCCGATCTCGCTCGCGTGATCTTGCGCTGTTTGGATCGCATTTCTATGTAATTTGACCTATCAATATTTCCATTTTGATTTAATACGACCTAAAAATTTTTACTGTTTTTTCAAAAAAATTTGTGAATTTTTAACGGTTTTTGGGCATTTGAAGCTGCATCAAATACGCAATTGGGGCATAATTCGCCCCATGTTGGAAAAATAATCTATTTTTCTGCGAATCGGGGTTGTGATTTACGGATGTTTCACGTACAATTCGCGCCCTGTTTTTTGAATTGAAGCGTCAGTGGACGCAGAGCGGAGTTAACTATGTACGCGGTTTTCCAAAGTGGCGGTAAACAACACCGTGTGGCCGAAGGCCAAACCGTTCGTCTTGAAAAAATCGAAGTAGCCCCAGGCGAAACGGTTGAATTTGACAAAGTTTTAATGGTAAGCAACGGTGACGACGTAAAAATCGGCACACCAATCGTTGCTGGTGGTAAGGTGACTGCTGAGGTTGTTACACACGGTCGTGGCGATAAAGTAAAAATCGTTAAGTTCCGTCGTCGTAAGCACTCTCGTAAGCAAGCGGGTCACCGTCAGTGGTTCACAGAAGTGAAAATCACTGGTATCAACGCATAATAGGAGCACGAACACATGGCACACAAAAAAGCTGGTGGTAGTACCAAAAACGGTCGTGATTCAGAAAGTAAACGCCTAGGTGTTAAGCGCTTTGGTGGTGAATCTGTTCTTGCTGGTAACATCATTGTTCGTCAACGTGGTACTCGTTTCCACGCTGGTGACAACATGGGTATCGGTAAAGACCACACGTTGTTTGCACTAAAAGACGGTAAAGTTCAGTTCGACGTTAAAGGACCGAAGAACCGTAAATTTGTAAGCATCGTAGCTGAGTAAGCGCGTAAGCTTCTCGCCGAACAGGCTTAGAAAAACCCCGCGCTTGCGGGGTTTTTTGTTTTGTGAAACCTTTCTTTCTTTTTCTGTTCTTAATTAATAGCGATTATATTCTGAAAATGAATTAGCGCTGAGCAAGGTTTTACTTCTCAATTTTTTAGAATGCTGAGTAGACTCAAAAGCGCCGATGCGCAATTTGGTGTAAACTTAGTATTCGCATTAAATAAGTTAATAACCCACGGCATTACAGCCCGGAGCGATAAATGAAATTTGTAGATGAAGCTGAAATTCGCGTTGAAGCCGGTGACGGCGGCAACGGTACAATTGGCTTTAGAAGGGAAAAATACGTACCTAAAGGTGGCCCAGACGGTGGCGACGGTGGTGACGGCGGCAGTGTATTTTTACAGGCCGATGAAAACCTAAATACATTGATCGATTATCGCTTTGAGCGCTTTCACCGTGCTGAGCGTGGCCAAAATGGTCAAGGCGGCAACTGTATCGGTAAGAAAGGTAAAGACCTCACCGTAATGGTGCCTGTTGGCACGCGTGCTACTGATAGTGATACTGGCGAAGTATTAGGTGACCTGACTCGTCATGGTCAAAAGCTTAAAGTGGCACAAGGTGGTTTTCACGGTTTAGGTAATGCCCGCTTTAAAAGCAGTACGAACCGTGCCCCACGTCAAAAGACCAATGGTACACCAGGTGAAATTCGCAACCTTAAGCTAGAGCTTATGCTTCTAGCCGATGTTGGCTTACTTGGTATGCCTAACGCAGGTAAATCGACCTTTATCCGCTCTGTATCAGCAGCTAAGCCTAAAGTGGCTGATTATCCGTTTACAACCTTGGTGCCTAACTTAGGAGTGGTTCGTCAAGACTCACAGCGAAGCTTCGTTGTTGCGGATATTCCTGGTTTGATTGAAGGTGCTGCCGATGGTGCTGGCCTAGGTATACGCTTCTTAAAACACTTAGAGCGCTGTCGTATCTTGCTTCACGTGGTAGATATTTTCCCTGTTGATGAAACGGATCCTGCCGAGCACGCAAAAGCGATCATTGAAGAGCTTGAAAAATACAGCCCTAAATTGGCAGAAAAGCCCCGTTGGTTAGTATTTAATAAAGTCGATTTACTACTTGAAGAAGAAGCTGAAGAACGCTGTCAGCACGTGATCGATGCGTTGGGTTGGGAAGGCCCAGTTTATCAAATCTCTGCGTTCCAAAAGATGAACCTAGATCCTTTGTGTAACGACATTATGGACTTCATTGAAACTCTTCCAGCTGAACTGGAAGAGGAAGAAGAGAAGAAAGAAGTAGAATTCAAGTGGGACACTTACCACAAGAATACACTTGAAGCTCATGATGAGTTTGAAGATGACCTAGATGACGACGACTGGGACGAAGACGATTACGACGTGGAAGTTGAGTATCGTCGTTGAGAAACAATCGCTGAGAAACAGTCGCTGAGAAACAATCGCTGAGTGACAGTCAATTGCGAAACAATTACTGATAACCAGTGCTCTAAAGCAAATTAGAACACCAAAAAGCTCGCATCGTTGCAAAGACAACGTGCGAGCTTTTTTGTAAGTAACGCGGTTAGGCTAATGCACCCTCATCGTGCTGGCTTACTCACTGGTATGATAGATAACCTTTCCCAGCAATTGAGCGCGAGTAAACTTACCCATGGCCCCTTGGCTTACAGAGTGGGCCTTGTTATCGCCCGTTAAGGTAAACGTTCCGTCGGTGTTAACTTGGTCTACCCTTTTGATAATTACGCCGTAAGTGCTGCTTTTAACAACCACGATTTGCCCACTACGCAGCCACCTAAGAGGCCATCTCATTGCACAGACAAAGTCACCGTCGTTTAGAGAAGGCAACATGCTGCTCCCCGTAACCCGCATAATTTTAAACATTTAGAGGTCGGGATAAACCACTTCTTCAGAAGGTGGATAGGGGCACGTTGCTTTTTTGGTTGCGACATCCTTGGTTGCCCAGAAACGCTCGGCAAATTCATTCACTAACGAAAGCAGCTCTTCAGCTTTTTCTCTGCTGACGTGTTGCTTACACCCAGAACCGGCCAGCATGATTTTATGTACCAGCTCGTTAGTATCTGGAAACTTCTCAAACTGAGGGGCTTTAAAGTAATCGCCCCATATTACCCTGACTTCTTGCTTTACTTTCTCTGCACGGGTTTCCTTTTCTGCTACTAAGCGGCTCATTTGCGCTTGATCTGCAAACGTAAGTGTCTCTTTTTCGGCCAGTTCGTTAAGTAGGTCTACGAAGCGAATAACACTCAACGCAGCCAACTGCGCCGAAAACGGATCGTAAATTTTGCAAGGAATGTCGCAATGTGCGCTAGCCGCAGAGAAGGGGCTAACGGCATGGATTTTTGAGAGTAATTGATGAATCATAATTCGTACCCCCTTACTTTGCTGAGCGCTTTTTAGCGTTGAAGTATTTGTAAGCCGCAAAGCCACACGCAGCTGCACAGCCTACAAGAGACGCGTAAAACAGAGCATGCATAACACCGCTAGTCCAGTGTTCATGATCGTGTCCTGCATGAGCGAATGTGCCCGAACTAAATACAGCGGCGTATAGCATTAGAGCTGAGCGTTTAAGGTTAACTTTCATGAATTCTCCTAAAGCGTTAGTAAAAGTAAGGTGAAGTAGTTAGGCGCATAAGTATCGGTGCAACTACACGGCGAAGCGCAGTGGTACATTGCTGTTCACGATGTTGTTAGAGGCGCTGATGACAGTATGAGCTCTGTCGACAATGGCGTTTCGGTGGTGAGGCAGTTTCAGATGAAAGTATGTCTCTTCAAGCAAGCTTGTTAAGCCCATAATCTTAGCTGTCATTGCGCTGTTCTCACCGCCGTCTACCTCAAGCAGAATAACGGCGATATCAAACGCACAGCCAAGGTATGGAATTGCTTCACTGAACTGACCGCTTTGCATAAGCATTGTGCCTTGCATTTCATCGCGCGCCATTACGTGTAGGGCCTGTTCTGGGTTGTTGTAAACCCAATCTGCGTGTTTAGGGCATAGATAGTTTATTTGCATTGTCGCGACCTCCTGTATACACACTAGAACAGTTAAAATAATAATGCAAATGATAACTGTTTCTATTTGTTGAGTGTTAAAGCTATACCCTTTGAGCCAATACACATTTGGTCGCTGATATTGATATACTGCCGCGGTTCAACAATAAAAACGGCTTTATAGGTAATGAAATGAAGATAGCGATGATTGCTGCTATGGCGAAAAACAGAATTATAGGCGCAGATAATGATATGCCGTGGCACTTACCGGCTGATTTAAAACACTTTAAAGCGATCACCTTAGGCAAAGCCGTCATAATGGGCCGCAAAACCTATGAGTCAATCGGAAGGGCATTACCTGGCAGGCCAAACATTGTTATAACGAGTAATGCTGACTACAGCTTATCTGACGCGACGGTAGTAGATTCACCAGAGTCAGCGATTGAGGTAGCCAAAGCGCTAAGCGCAGAGAACAGCGACAACGATGAAATAATGATTATCGGTGGCGGTACTATTTACCAAACGTTCTTAGATAGCTCTGACACTTTGTATCTCACACATATTGATTTGACTGTTGACGGAGATACACAGTTCCCAGACTATGAGGCGGCAGCAAGTTGGACGGAAGTATCACGTGATGAACATGACGCCGATGAGAAAAATCCTCACCCTTACACATTCGTTACTCTCGTTCGAAACTAACGGAGAGATTGGAACTAGGTCCAATTTAAAATAAAAAAATGCCAGTGTTGTGAAACTCAAAAATTGAGAGCTTCACAACACTGGCATTTTTATTTTTGCGTTGCGCGCAGATGCTACTTCATTTGGTCGAACAGGTTCTCTAATGAAAGACCCTGATGACCCAACATATCGCGAAGACGGCGAAGTGCTTCTACTTGAATTTGACGAACACGTTCACGTGTTAAGCCAATTTCGGCACCCACATCCTCAAGTGTTGAAGGTTCATATCCCATAAGACCGAAACGACGAGCAAGTACTTCGCGTTGCTTAGGGTTTAGTTCTTCAAGCCAGGTTACAATATTACTTTTGATATCTGAGTCTTGTAAGCTCTCTTCAGGGCTAAACTCTTTCTCGTCAGCAATAATGTCGAGGAGTGCTTTATCATTTTCTCCACCAATAGGTGTATCGACAGAGGTAATGCGCTCGTTTAAACGCAACATCTTAGTGACATCTTCCACAGGCTTATCAAGCGCTAGTGCAATTTCTTCTGCAGTTGGCTCATGATCAAGCTTTTGTGAAAGTTCACGAGAAGCACGTAAATAAACGTTTAGTTCTTTCACTACATGAATAGGCAAACGAATAGTGCGCGTTTGGTTCATGATAGCGCGTTCGATGGTTTGGCGTATCCACCATGTGGCGTATGTTGAAAAGCGGAATCCGCGTTCAGGATCAAACTTCTCTACGGCACGAATTAGTCCTAAATTGCCTTCTTCGATTAAATCTAGAAGTGCCAACCCACGGTTGTTATAACGGCGAGCAATCTTAACAACAAGGCGAAGGTTGCTTACAATCATACGTTTACGAGAGGCTTCGCAGCCTTTCAGTGAGCGGCGCGCAAAATAAACTTCTTCTTCTGCGGTTAGCAGTGGTGAAAAACCAATCTCTCCTAGATAAAGCTGTGTGGCATCCAGGTTTTTAGGTTGGTCATCCTGACTGAAAATGGCGTCGTCATTTTCTAGTTCAGCGTCGTTAACTAAGGTTTCGTCAGCTTTCATATCAGCTGGCATATCGATGACTTCTAAGTCATCTTGCGGTTTTGATTCTAAGGCTTTATTTGACTTACCCATCATGAATCTCCTGCTACAAGGTTTACCTTATGACGTTTCTCCTTTGTCTTTTTTTATTGTTATTTATTTTTATTATTTTAATGCTGGCAGGTATTTCATAGGGTCTAATGATTTCCCTCTATACCTAACTTCAAAGTGAAGTTTTACCGAATTTGTTCCGCTGTCACCCATGGTTGCAATTTGCTGCCCTGCCGACACCCATTCTCGTTCTTTGACTAAAATAGTGTCGTTGTAGGCATAGGCACTTAGAAAGGTATCTGTATGCTTAATGATAACCAGATTACCGTAACCTCTTAGTGCGCTACCTGAGTAAACAACTTTTCCATCTGCTGCCGCTACGACTTTACTGCCTTTAGCACCAGCGATATCAATACCTTTGTTGCCTGACTCTGACTTACTGAAGGTTCCAACTACCTTACCTTCTGCAGGCCACACCCACTCTTGTACTTTGTCTGGAAAACTCGTCGGTGTTTGTTTTTTGACGCTTTGTGACGGCTTCTTGACAGTTGTAACATTTTGTGGCTTAACAACTTTTTCACTTTCACGATACGCCTGTGGTTGTGGGCGGTCAACCAAACTTTTGTCTACATTTGATGTGGTCGGAGCTGTTGACTGATTGGTCTTGGACTTAGGTATAACGGGGGCTGTAGCCACATTCGAAGGTGGCGTGACGTTTAAAACTTGACCAGGGAAAATGGTGTAAGGAGCTGATAATTGGTTGTATTTTGCTAAGTCGCGATAGTCATTTCCCGTGTACCATGCCACCGCATAGAGGGTGTCTCCCCGTTGAACTTTATAGGTTTTTTTTGTGTATTCTTCGCTTCCATCTGAAACTTGGCTATTTAATAAAACCACGGGAGCGGGTGCACTTCTTCCTGCACAGCCCCCGATGAGTACACAAATATATAACAAAATTCCTATGTGAAGGTGGAGCCTACGCATGTCATCGCAATAGTAAATAAGCGAATATTGCGAGGATGACTACTCCCCATCCAAGCACTTCTACATACTGCCTTAGCTTTTGCTCCATGGCTGCGCCCCCCCAGCGCATGAGTGCTGCGACCAAAAAGAAGCGTGCGCCTCGACCAACAGCAGATGCCAGTACAAATGGCAAGAAGGCCATTTGCAAGAAGCCAGCACTCACAGTGAAAATTTTATAAGGGATAGGTGAGAAACCAGCAAGAAAAACTACCCATACGCCGTAGTCTTTAAACCACTGCATTGCCGTGTCTATTTTGTGGGTATACCCCCAGCTCTCGATAAGCGGAGCCAGCCAAGCATCGAAAGCAAAGTAACCAAGCCAATAGCCAGCTATACCGCCCAAAATCGACGCGATGGTCGTAATAAAAGCGAACTGCCATGCTCTAGCAGGCTGGGACAGTGCCATTGGCGCAAGCATAACATCAGGTGGAATAGGGAAGAAAACCGACTCTGAGAAGCTTAACCCGCCCAAATATTTGGTTGCGTGACGATGTCTCGCCCAGCGTAACGCCATGTCATAACATGGCTCAAAAAGCTTCACATTAGCTCTCCTGCTACAAGGGGAACAAATCGGACCGATTCAATGGTCGATGTTTTTAGTTCACCTTCAATCCTATCAATACACAGTAACGATTGTTGCTCGTTACCTACGGGAATAATCAACCGCCCGCCTTCTTTAAGCTGATCGCACAGATCCTGTGGAAGACTTGCAGCGGCGGCGGTGACAATAATGGCATCGTAAGGGCCCTTGGATGCCCAACCTTTCCAACCATCGCCGTGTTTCATTGCAATATTGTGAAGGTCGAGCTGATTCATTCGACGTTTCGCTTGGAACTGCAATGATTTAATACGTTCAACACTGAATACTTTGGCAAAAAGCTGCGCGAGTATAGCGGTCTGATAACCTGAACCCGTGCCTATTTCTAACACTTTCTCGGGTTTATTAGGGCTATCTAGCAGCAACTCTGTCATTTTCGCAACAATATAAGGCTGCGAAATGGTTTGGCCTTGACCTATTGGCAATGCCGTATTTTGATAGGCCTTATGTTTCAGCGCGTCGGGTAAAAAGCTTTCCCGCGGCGTACCAGCAATGGCGTTCAATACTGCTTGCGAACGTATTCCCTCGTTATAAAGCAGTTGTGCTAACGCGTCTCCTTTTCTAGAAGCTCTCATGATGTTGCGTACTTTCCTTTATTCTTATCCACAGCCACGCGAGGTTTAGTCTGTTGCGCGCCACGCTTTCTCAATACTCTTTACACCCTGTTAATTGGGGACAAGGTTTCCACGCACTCTCTAAGGACTGAGGTTGCAAAGCAGCCACTTGGAAGCGCAAACGAGATAGTAAATGTATCACCCTTACTCTGCCATTCAAGCTGTGAAGGCCAAATTTTTATCGCGCGACGCTCTTGTTCGAACCCGCACTGGCTTAAAAAATCGATAACTTCACTATTTTGCTCTGCAACAGATTGCTCAAGTGCTAGTGTGTCAGCTTGCGTAACAAGTTCACCTTTACCCCACAGCGGTGCTGAAGGGCATACGTCTTTGGCATTAAAACGACGTTGTGCGTCTTGCTGCTGCTCAGAGCCGTCGGAACCTTCGTTGATGAAAAAGCTGTTAGAACCTGAAAGCACCAGCGCGTCGCCGTGAGTGACCTTGTCGAACATGTCTTTTTCTAAGCGTGCAGAAAGCATTTCATTAAATAGCCAGCTGCGCAGTGCAGAAAGCGCCATGGAACGTTTGTTGCGGTGTCTGATGGTTTCACCGTTTACCATCCGCTCGGCCATTACTAGGTTTCCACCGCGCTGCACTTCACCCATGTCATTTAAGCGCATTACGCCAAAGCGTTGTTCGCCGTAATAGTTTGGCACACCGTGCTTTTCAATTTCTTGAAGACGCTCTTCAATGGCCTCAGGATGCAGTACCTGGCGCAAGGTAATCGTAAAGTGATTGCCTTTAAGCTGACCCGTTCGCAACTTTTTATTGTGACGCATTTGCTTAAGCACTTTAACGCTTTCCAGTTCAAAGTTGCTGAAGTCGAAGTCAGGCTTACCCGGCGCGTGAATACCAAACCACTGTTGCGTTACCGCGTATTTGTCTTTGCGACCAGCATAGGTAATTTGGCGTAATGGAAGGTTAACGAAACGGGCTAGCTGCTCAGCGACAAACGCGGTATTGGTGTTGGTTTTTTCAATAAATACAAACTGGTGCTCGCCTTCACCACAAGGGGTATAACCCAAATCCTCGACAACTTGAAAATCGTCGGCTTGGAATTTAAAAATACCGGTGGATACAGGTTTTGCGAAATAGTACTGCCAGTGGTCAGTGTGTAAAGGCTTCATAATTTTTCCAGTAGAACAACGGCGTGAGAGGCAATACCTTCTTTACGGCCTGTATAGCCTAGCTTTTCAGTGGTCGTTGCTTTTACATTGATGTCGTCAAGCGATACGTTGCAGTCTTGGGCAATAATCTCACGCATAGCAGTAATGTGCGGCGCCATCTTAGGTGCTTGCGCCACAATGGTCATATCTGCATTACTTAAGCGGTAACCTTTCTCCCTTACTACATTGACAACGTGACGCAGCAGCACGCGGCTGTCTGCACCCGCGTATGCGTCGTCTGTGTCAGGGAAGTGCTTGCCAATATCACCGAGTGCTGCTGCACCTAGCATTGCATCACACAGTGCGTGTAGTAATACATCGCCATCTGAGTGAGCTAACAGTCCTTGCTCATAGTCGATACTGACGCCACCTATTGTGATGGGGCCTTCACCGCCAAACTTGTGTACATCAAATCCGTGTCCAATTCGCATTATGATTGTGCCTTTTGATTTTTTGCGCTGTGGCTTTGAACTCTGTAGTTTTGAGCGTTCTGGCCTTGCGCGCTTAATTTTTGCTTAAGATAAAATTCTGCCAAAGGAAGATCGGCCGGATGCGTTATTTTTATATTTGCCGGACTTCCGCTTACCATGGCAACTTTGTAGCCTTCAAGCTCCATGGCAGAGGCTTCGTCTGTGATATTCGCGCCCTGTGATAAACCATTTTGAAGCGCGCGTTTTAGCAATGTTGCTGGAAAAAGTTGCGGCGTTAAAGCGTGCCAAAGACCGTCTCGGTCTTCAGTGTGAGAAATAACATTTGTTGAAGGTTTGACCCGCTTCATGGTGTCACGAACAGGGGTAGCTAGAATACCGCCAGAAACGTTATCACTGTTCATTAATTCGAGCAGCGCGGAAATATCGCTTTCTTCTATACAAGGCCTCGCGGCATCGTGAACCAGTGCCCAATCGTTCTCGCCAAGTGACATAAGCCCGTTCAATACACTATCAGCGCGTTCCTTTCCGCCATCTACAACGCGAATGGGTTTTTCACGTAACCGATATTGATCAAAATATGCGTCACCTGGGCTTATCGCTACGATCACGTCGTCGATTAACGGATGCTGTAGCAGCGCGTCAATCGTGTGTTCAAGAATGGTTTTACCATTTAAGGTGAGGTATTGCTTTGGGCGGTCAGCCTGCATTCGGCTGCCAACTCCGGCTGCGGGGATAACCGCAACAACGCGGGGCGATGTCATTTTCTTCACTTAGAATCTGCGGGCAAAATACGGTAGAAGGTTTCTCCCTTTTTGATCAGACCGAGTTCATTTCGGGCTCTTTCTTCAATGGCTTCTAGACCAATTTTTAAATCGCTAATATCAGCTTTAAGTAGGGCATTGCGCTGAGCGAGGTTGGCATTTTGAAGGGCTTGAGAGTGAACTTCTTGTTTTCGGTTGAAGTAATCGGGAATACTATTTTTTCCAAACCATAGCCTGTATTGCAATAGACCAAGCAGTACTATCAATACAATGGGAAGCCATTTACCTTGCAACACAGATTCACCTGACAATGTGGTTAAGCGGAAAAAAAGCAGAGACTCTTCGCCTCTGCTGTGTCTTATTATGCCGCGAAGCAGCGTCGAGTCAAAGGCGCATTATTCACCTTGGCCCAATTTTCCTTTCAATTTATCAAACAGCTTACTTTTTTGCTGCTCAACAACGTTGTTAAGTTGAGCTTGAAGCAGCTCCTGAAGGGCGGCACTGTCGCCTTGGGCTGCACTAAGCATACTGTTTACGTCAACAAGCTCGCCTGATAGCAATGATTGTTCGTTACTTATCATGCTGTTGAGTTTGTTGTTTAATTCATCCAGCTTGTCTTTTTGGCTGGCAGTAAGCTGTGAAAGCGCCGCTTTAGCCAGCTTATTATCCAGATCAGACTTAATGTTAAAGCCAGGGTCTGAAAGCGTGCCGTCTAGCAGCATCGTCATGTTTAGGCTGGTTAACGTTTGCAGTGCCTGCGCAATAGCACTGGTGATATCACTGGTGCCAGTTGCTTCCATAACGAGCTGCTGAAGGTCAACTTCGCCCGTACCGGTAAGCATGTTATCAGTGACTTTCATCGATCCATTGGTTTTCATCAGCGCTGATTTAAGCACCGCATTTAGTGTTTCATTACCGCTAAATGAAATGTTAGACATATTCACACCGGCTAGCTGCCATACTTGGCTAGCGTCAACCCCGTTGCCGTCAATCCAGAATTCACCGCTGGAAGTAAACGACTTTAGTAACTCGCCCGCTGCTTCAATAGTAAAGGTGGTGGGGTTACCGAATACTTCGTGAACGTTTGTAATGTTGTTCCATTTGCTGGTGATAGATTCATTTTGCCAAAGCACTGATACATTGGCTTCTTTCACCAAAATCGACGGCACTTCAGTCGGTGCTTCACTTTTTTCTTCACCTTGAATGAGCGGCATAACAATTTGCATTGCTGCCATAAGGTACTCAGTGTATTCCGCCGCTTTGTCGCCAAACACAAAGTAAGTGACTTGAGAAAGTGCCGCTTGGTCACCTGCAATTACCCCTTTCAGCAACGCGTAATCTTCTTGTGGCGCTTTCTTAAGTGCTTCAACACTTTCACTAAGGGCTTGTTTGGCATCACTCGCTTTTTCCGTGAAATTGCTAATAAGCGCGCGGTCTGCCTGCATTTCTTCTTTCAACTTATCAAATGAAGACTTTGCCTGTACCAAGGCTTGAGGGTCTTTGTAGTTCGTTTCTTTTAGCTGGGCTACCTGCGTTTTGTAGTACTCAATGCGCGACTTATCAGGTAAAGATTCATAGTCGTCTTTCAAACCTTTTCCATAGGTTTCGTAGGCAGACTTTGCATTTTCAATGGCAGCAGTGGTTTTTAGTGGATTGCGGGCGAGAAGTTCGTCAACCGTAGGCACGGCTTCTTTGGCTTTTGCTTTAATTTCGTCAAATGACAGTGAACGTTCTGGAACGCGATACACTTCACCTTCAGACTCGCGCTGTGTATCGAACTGCACTTTCAGTAAATCAAGATTGTTTACGATAACTTGATCATCTAACAGTGGCTTTAGCTCAACGTCTGCATGAGCTTCGCCTACAAAAACTTGGTTGTGAGTAGGCTTTGTGGGGTTGGTGAGTGCAATACCTTTCAGCGTAACAGTTGTTGGAAAAAGAGAGTGGTCGAACTCGTCGATATTCACTTCTGCTCCATAGGATTCGCCCAGCTTGGACTCAAGAATAGATTTGATGATGGTATTGGCGAACAGGAAATACACCAAAAATAGCAACACGAAAAAACCGACAACCCATAATAAAATAGGCTTACCCTTTGAACCACTGCTCATATTCAACTCCTTGATTTTTTGCGCGTCTGGCTTTTATTGCGCATAAGTCACTACTCTGGTGGCTAGTATATCGCTCAATAAAAAGTAATCGATTAACCGCCACTTATGGTGCCTCTGAGTGTAATGCACTCAGGTCTTTTCTTCCATACGCAGAAGGTAGGTGTATTGATTAAACCATGTGAGCTTTTAAACAACTTGACGTAAGAGAAGCAAAATTCGGCAAAGTTTACTTTTTTTAAAAGAAAATTACCGTGAGCTATGGAGTGGTAGCAGCAGTAAAGTGAGCCTGCTTCTCAATGCTTTGCAGCAAAGCGCTGCAGGCTCGTTGAAATGTAAAATGCTTTAAAGCTTAAAGCGGTTCGCAATGTCCATTATTGCTATACAGCTTGCGCGTAACGCCTGGCTCGCAGCTGCTAATTCATCTGCCGTTCTCAAGCTACTATCAGCAGCACCCGAAAGCGCATTGATGCGCATATTCGCTTCGGTAGCGGCTTCCGCTTGCTGCTCGGTAGCCCGCGCTATTTCGCTACTCATATCTGCAATTTCAGTCATTAAGCGATCAGCTTCTTGCAGATTTTGATTCGCCTGTATGGCGTTTTCTACCGTTTTGGTTGACGCTGACTGGCTTACTTTTACTGCATCTACTGCGCTTTTGGCATTACTTTGCAGCTTTTCTATCATCGCTTGGATTTCATCGGTACTTTGTCCGGTTCGACTTGCCAGTGTACGCACTTCATCAGCTACGACGGCGAAACCTCGTCCTTGCTCGCCAGCTCGCGCTGCTTCTATAGCAGCGTTAAGCGCCAGTAAGTTAGTTTGTTCGGCAATGCCGCGGATTACATCAAGTACAGCACCAATGCTTTCAGTCTGCGCAGCAAGTTCGGTAACAGCGCTACTTACGCTTTCAATATCAGAGGTAAGAGAGCGTATATCGTTTACGGTACTATCCACAACCGAGGCGCCGTTTTGCACGTTACCCCGCGCGCTGCTGGTACTCTTTTCTGCAGAATCTGCGTTATTGCTAACCTCATTTATCTGCGTTGTCATCTCTTCCATGGCAGCGGCAACTTGAAGCATATTTTCATTTTGCGTCTGTGCCTGAGCGTTACTATTTTTACTTGATGTTTCTACAAGTTCTGCTTGCTGGGTCAGTGAATTAATATTCTCACGGATCCCCAACAGAGAATGGCGCATTTTTTCGGTATATTCATTAAAGTAGCGTGCCAAACGCGTTACTTCATCTTGGCCAGTTTCAGGCAACGAGCGGGTGAGATCACCTTCTCCTTGTGAGATATCCTTCATTCGCTCACTTACTTCTTGAACCGGTTTCACTATGCTGCCGCCAATCACATAAACAAGCACCACAACTAGCACTATGCTAACCAGACAGAACACCGCAATCACATTGCGAAGATGAGCAAATTCTTTTTCAAGATTGGTAAGGTAGATACCAGAGCCCACTGTCCATCCCCACGGCTTGAACTCTTTAACGTAGGAAATTTTGTCGGTAGGTGACTCTTCACCGGGAAGCGGCCATACATAATCGACAAAACCTTCACCTTTCGATTTCACGTTTTGCGCCATTTCTATAAAGAAGGCTTTGCCGTTCCCGTCTTTAAAGGTTCGTAAATCTTGACCGTCAAGGGCGGGCTTGATGGGGTGCATAACCATAGATGGCGTTTGGTCTTGGATCCAAAAGTAGTTGCTGCCGTCGTATCGTAGCGCTTTGACGGCCTCTAACGCCTGTTGCTTAGCGGTTGCCTCGTCTACATCGGTGCGCGCCGCGAAGCTACTGAGCATGGTATGAACCACCTCGACCAAGTGCTGATTTTCATCATAAGACTTTTGCTTTAATGCTTCGTAATGCCTGTTTAAAACGACGGCAGTAAGAAGTATAAATAACAGCGTAATTAGGGCAACGATAATGCCCAAACGTTGAATTAAACTGAATTTTCTTAACCACATCGGCAAATACCTATTTATTTGTATTTTTGTTTTTTTAAAGTGTAGACGGTTTTTATACTTCTACTTATTACTCCAGAGTTAAATTAGACAAATGTACCAAAATTTTAGTGTGGCACTTTTGGGTGGTGTTTATTCAGCAATCTAAAGGCAGTCGAACTGTTGATTTAAGCTCTTTAAGCGAGATACTTGATGATATATCTGATATGCCGGGGAGTTTTCGCAGTACTGTATCTACAAAGTGGCCGTAATCATCCAAGTCTCTGGCCACTACTTGTAGTAAGAAATCAGCGCCACCTGTGATGTTGTGGCAGCTTAAAACGTTGTCGCAGCGTTGAATAATATCAATAAAGTCACTCGTTGTTTTTGTGTCATGGGCTGTGTAAGTGAGCTGTACAAACGCCAGCACGCCATACCCTAGCTTTCGTTTGTTCAGGTTCGCTTGGTAACTCTCAATGTATCCTTCACTCTCTAATCGTTTTACGCGTCTCCAGCAGGGTGTTTCACTCATATTGAGCTTTTCAGCCAACTTGGCGTTCGACAATTTTCCGTCCTTTTGAAGTAAGGCTAAAATTTTCTTATCAACATTATCCATGCTCTTCTTTACGTCCTATTTGATGGATTCTTTCCTCAATTAAATACCAATTAAAAGCTTCTTTCAATTTGGGCTATCTAAGCTAAATAGAAAGCAAGGTTATTTCGCGAGCACTCTTTTAGAATTAGTCACAATGGTGTGAACACTTATTAGTCTTATTTTGGAGGGCTGTAATCATGAAAGCTGTGGTATTTGAATCGTTTGGTGGAAAATTAAATATTCAGGACGTAAAGAAGCCCATGCCAAAATCTCACGGGGTAGTGATACGAGTAAAAGCCACAGGCGTGTGCCGCAGCGATTGGCATGGCTGGATGGGACATGATGATGGAATAAACTTACCTCATGTACCGGGTCATGAATTTGCTGGTGTTGTCGAGTCCGTTGGAAGCGATGTAAAGCGATTCAAAGCGGGCGATAAAGTTACGGTTCCTTTTATTAGTGCGTGTGGAAGATGTTCAGAATGCTCTTCGGGTAATCACCAGGTGTGTGGTAACCAAACACAGCCGGGCTTTACTCACTGGGGCTCGTTTGCAGAATATGTAGAAATCGATTTTGGAGACGTTAATCTGGTTCATCTCCCTGAAGAAATAGACTACGTGACTGCGGCTAGCTTGGGTTGCCGTTTTGCTACATCATTTCGCGCAGTGGTTGACCAAGGTAAGGTGAGCGCTGGGCAATGGGTCGCTGTTCACGGCTGTGGTGGCGTTGGGCTATCTGCTGTGATGATTGCATCGAGTATTGGCGCAAACGTTATTGCCGTTGATATTTCGGATGACGCACTAGCATTGGCGAAAAAGTTAGGCGCTGATGTAGTGATTAATGCTAAGAATGAAAAGGATGTGTCTGCGACAATCAAGCGCCTTTCATTAGGCGGTGCGCACGTGTCAATTGACGCCTTAGGAAATCCTATTACCTGTGTAAATTCAGTAAACAGCCTAAGAAAGCGCGGCAAGCATGTCCAAGTTGGTCTGCTGTTAGCTGAACAGTCAACGCCTCCTATTCCTATGGATGCGGTCGTTGCACATGAGCTTGAAGTAATAGGTAGTCACGGTATGCAGGCGTATCGTTACGAGGCCATGTTTGGCATGATCGCCACAAAAAAGCTGAATCCCCAAGCCCTGATTGGAAAGATAATTTCACTTCAAGAAGCGCCTAAAGCGTTGACTGAAATGGACAAATATTCACAACCTGGCGTGACCGTTGTTTCTTTTGATGAAAAGTGAAAAACAGGGCTTGTTGAGCAGCGTGTGAAATGTCATCTAACGTACTGAATACGTAGCTTGACAGAGAATCAAAAAAACTTTGCTGGTAGGGGCTTGGCAGGGCGATTTTGTGTGCTACCATCCGCGCAAATTTGGCACTGTCGTGATCTTCATCCAAAAGTATAAAGTTAAAAAGAAGAACGACAGGTCAACGCAGGGTTTCGACCTTGCTTGTTTTTTAGCCGCTTCCATGTAACCGTGAGCAGTCTTACACGGCGGGAACGCTTTTTGTTACAGCTATTTCTATGAAAGGGTTGCAATGCTCATTAACGACACACTTCATACAACTTCACCCCTACGCCAGCGTATAAGAGACTACTATCGCATTAGTGAGTCGGTGGCTGTGGATCAAATCCTTCCCATTGCCGAGGTAAACCCACGTGCACGAAGCCGTGCATGGGAACGCGCACGAAAGATGGTGCTTCAAATTCGCCGAGAGCAAGAAGGGCACGGTGGTGTTGACGCATTATTAAATGAATACTCGCTATCTACAGCAGAAGGTGTGGTATTGATGTGCTTGGCTGAAGCCTTGCTGCGTGTTCCAGACAAAGCCACTCAAGATGAGCTTATTCGTGACAAACTGTCTCAGGGACAGTGGACACCTCACTTGGGGAATTCAGAGTCGTTATTTGTTAACGCATCGGCGTGGGGCTTGTTGTTTACGGGCAACATGGTGAACTATGCCGACAAGCGCAAGAAAGAACAGTTTGGCTTATTAAAACAAACCCTTGGCCGCTTGGGTGAACCTGTTATTCGCCGCGCCATGAACATTGCGATGCGCGTTATGGGTCGTCAGTTCGTTATGGGCGAAACCATTGAAGATGCGGTAGATCGCGCCAAAGAGAAAGAAACCAAAGGGTACGTATATTCTTACGATATGCTAGGCGAAGGCGCACGCACTATGCGCGACGCTGAGCGTTACTACGATGCATACGTAAAAGCAATAAAAGTAATCGGTAAAGCGGCTAACGGACGCGGTCCTAAGCGTTCACCGGGAATATCGGTAAAGCTTTCTGCTATTCACCCGCGCTTTGAGTTTTCTCACCGCGAACGCGCCATGGCAGACATTCCGCCGCGCTTAAAAGCGCTGTGTATGATGGCGAAAGAATACGATATCGGTTTAACCGTAGATGCTGAAGAAGCTGACCGTTTAGAGCTTTCTCTAGATATTATTGAAGCCGTATTTCGCGATGAAGACCTAAATGGTTGGACAGGCTTTGGCTTGGCCGTACAGGCCTACCAAAAACGCGCAATCCACGTTATAGAACACTTGCGAGAACTTACCCTAGAGGTAGGTCGTCCGCTAATGGTGCGTTTGGTTAAAGGCGCTTATTGGGATACTGAGATTAAGCTTACTCAACAAGCGGGCCTTGAAGAGTTCCCTGTATTTACCCGTAAGTCGTCAACAGATGTATCATACCATGCCTGTGCGAACCGTCTACTTGAGTATCGCGACACCATTTACCCGCAGTTTGCGACGCACAATGCCTACACAGCGTCTGTTATTGTTGAGCTTGCTGGTGACGACAAAGAAGGTTTTGAGTTCCAGTGTCTGCACGGTATGGGCGATACCCTTTACGATCAGGTGGTAACACAGGATAAAATTCAGTGCCGTGTTTATGCACCTGTAGGTGAACACGAAGATTTATTGGCCTACCTTGTACGTCGTCTTCTTGAAAACGGCGCGAACTCGTCGTTTGTAAACGCCATCGTTGACGATGAAAAACCGGTTGAGTCTTTGCTTGAAGATCCGGTAGAGAAAACACAACGCCTGAAAGTACGCTATAACAAGTTAATCAAAACCCCACGTGGGCTGTATGCGCCAGAGCGCGATAACTCGCGAGGTCTAGACCTTACCGACACCAATGCGGTAACGGCGCTTAAACATGAACTTGAACGTTGGCAGGATTACTACAAAGTGACCGGTGAAGTGCCAGAAGGTGCGACAGCGGTACTTAGCCCAACTAACCACAACGACGTGGTAGGTTATCACCATTACGCTACGCCTGATGATATGCGCAAAGCATTAGATGAAGCCGAAGCTGGGTTTGAAGCATGGTCTAAACGCGATGTAAGCGAGCGCGCTGAAATACTTAATCGAACAGCAGATGCGCTTGAGCGCCACATGGCAGAACTTATCGCTATCTGTATGCGTGAAGCCGGTAAAGTAGCGCAAGACAGTATTGATGAAGTGCGTGAAGCCGTTGATTTCTGTCGCTACTACGCGGCGCGTGCAGAAGAGCTTGCTGAAGATCAACGCTTACTTCCTCGTGGTGTTGTGCTTTGTATTAGCCCGTGGAACTTCCCACTAGCTATCTTCTTAGGCCAAGTGGCAGCGGCACTTGTAACAGGTAACACGGTTATTGCTAAGCCTGCTGAACAAACCAGCATTATTGCGCAGCGTGCGGTAGATATTATGCACTCGGTAGGCCTGCCAGAAGACGCATTGAAACTTATCGTATCGCCTGGTAAAGAAGTGGGCGAAACCCTTCTACCAGACGAGCGCATTAAAGCGGTAATGTTCACAGGTTCAACGCAAACCGGTACGTTAATTTCTCAAGTGCTTGCAGAACGTGGTGGCGAACAGGTGCCATTGATTGCAGAGACGGGCGGTCAAAACTGTATGATTGTTGATTCAACTGCACTGCCAGAGCAGGTAGTTGATGACGTGATCCACTCTGGTTTCCAAAGTGCCGGTCAGCGCTGTTCAGCGCTTCGCGTATTGTTCGTACAAGATGAAATTGCTGATGACCTTATCGAAATGCTAACCGGCGCCATGAAAGAGCTTACCGTTGGTGACCCAACGCAGCTTGCTACCGATGTAGGCCCTGTTATTGATGAGAAGGCGCTTAAGAGCCTAACCGATCACCAAGAGTATATGGAAGATAAAGCTAAGCTGCTTTATCGCAATGAAATGCCAGCAGGCTTTGAAAACGGTACTTTCTTTGCGCCGACCTTATATGAAATCAAGAACATTGATGTGCTTGAAAAAGAAGTGTTCGGCCCTGTGGTACATATTGTTCGCTTTAAGTCGAAAGACCTTGATAGTGTGCTAGAGCAAATCAATGGTACAGGTTACGGCCTAACTATGGGCATTCACTCGCGTATTGAAGAGCGTGCTAACGAACTAGCAGCCAAGAGCCGCGCGGGTAACGTATACATTAACCGCAACATGATTGGCGCTATTGTTGGCGTTCAGCCTTTCGGTGGACGTGGATTGTCTGGTACAGGTCCAAAAGCGGGTGGTCCTAATTATCTGCCTCGTTTAATGATGGAACGTGCCACACCTAAGCCATCGCACATTGATGATGTAGATGGTACTGATGCAGCGCTTGTCGGTGATGAAAAGATTGCCGAGCGTGCGCACGTAATGATGGATAAAGCGAAAGCGGTAGAAGTGCAGTGGCGTCATACGCCGTTGAATGACCGTATTTCTATGGTACGTCAGCTTCTCGCTAAAATTGCGAAAGTGGACATCGTTGACGAGCTTGCTGATGACTTGAACCGTACGCTTGCGACGGCGCGTCAGCAGTTAACCAGTGTTGAACGCAAGCTAGCCAAGCCACAAACCTTGCCGGGGCCAACAGGTGAATCGAACAAGCTTTACCTAGAGCCTCGCGGGATCTTGGTGTGTTTTGCCGATAAAGAAGTAACCTTTGAATACTGGTTACTGTCTATTGTGACCGCGCTATCAACGGGTAACCCGGTAGTATCAGTTGTGTCTGAAATCTTCTATGAAGAAGCCGTTGAAATTCAAAACAAGTTTGAATCAACTGGCGCACCAAAAGGCTTATTCCAGGTAGCGCGTCTTGCGCATCTAGATACCTTGCTAATGGATGAAGATTTATCTGGCGTGGTGGTCGACTCTGGTACTGAACGTACTGCGCGTATTACAGCAATGCTGTCATCTCGCGAAGGCGCTATCTTGCCGGTTATCACAGCTGAATATAACGATAACCTTATTCAGCGTTTGATGACCGAAAAAACCATCAGTATTGATACTACGGCATCAGGTGGTAACACATCGTTGATGACCCTAGTTGAAGATGATGAATAAGCGGTAATACTTGCGGTAAATACCGACTTGGCAAGATAGCGATTTAATTGAGAGCTATCTTCACAACATGTCATTCAAAGGCCAGCGTTAAGCTGGCCTTTTTAATACCTTATTCTTACCTTTCTCATTTATTTCTAATTCCTTGCTCTTTCCTTAACCGGACCTTAACCCTGCGTTTGAAATACTCGTGTCAGTTAATTTAAAAAAGCTGCGCATAGACCTTCGAAAGTAGCCTGTGCGCCAAATAATAGGCACAAGTCATGGGCAAGATAAAACTGACGGTAAATAGCATTACCCTTTGCATTTTGCTGTCTGCATGTACAAGTACTGATGACAGAGCGTTGAGCGAATCGGCATCGTCGTCAACGGGTAACAACGTTGTGTGGCAGTCTCAAGCACAGCAACAAGAATCAACACAAACCTTGCTGCTGAATTCGGACACGACGTTAACCGATGTCATTGATATCAAAGAGTTACCTCACTTAGCCGGTTACATTGATGAAGCCCTGTCTTCTAATGCTAGTCTGCAGCAGTCGTTAATAACGCTTAGAAAAGCACAAGTAGCCATTGATAGTGCAAAAGCGGATAGGAACCTTAATGTTGACGCGAGCTTCTCTGCGTCAAAAAGTGAAACCACCAATAGCAGTGCATCTACCAGCTCAAATACCAACTCCAGTACGAGCTCTAATTCGAGCAGTCCGAGCTATAGTGCGAGCATGAATGTCAGTTGGGAGCTCGACCTATGGCAAAAAATCAGCGATGGAATAAGTGCAGCAAACTTAGATGCAGCAAGTGCCAGAGCCAGCTATCAGTCTGCCAGAGATTCTCTGGTCGCTAACGTAGTAAGAAGCTATATCGACGTACTCACTCAGCAGCAATTACTGAATATTGAGCAGTCTCGGTTAACAGTACTAGAAAATAACGAAGCCGTTATTTTAAAGCGCTATAGCACCGGGCTAGGAAGCCTAGACGATTTAGATACTGCGCGTACAAGCAGTGCAAATACTCGCGCTACTATTGCCCAATATGAAAATGCACTTTTAACAGCAAAGCGCACGTTGGCCGTACTCTTAGGCAGACAAAACCAATCGCTAAACGAGCTCAACACTCAAGTTAGTTTTCCCGACGTGTTATTGCCGCTAACAACTTTGCCGAAACAGGATCTGGCACGTAGACCCGATCTTCAGGCGGCCTTTTATGCGTTAAAAGCAACAGAGTTTGAAGTCGATGTGGCGTACAAAGCCCTGTTGCCAAGCATTAGCTTGTCTGCATCCCTTTCTGATAATGCCTCTACACCTTCACAAGCTTTGTTTACTAACCCTTTGTGGAGTTTGCTTGGACAGATGACCGCGCCACTGTTTCAGGGGGGCGCTTTAAGGGCGCAAGTTGAAGATGCAAAGCTAACCTCAGCCAATGCCTGGTGGCAGTATCGCGAAACGTTATTAACGGCGGTACAGGAAACCCAAAATGCGCTGGATAGCGAGACTGCGTTGAGTGCTCGAATTAGCCACACCAACGTGGCGTTAGCAAATGCAGAGCGCAGCGTCTCTACCATTGAAGGTCAATATCGACAGGGCCTCGCTGACATCTTGGACTTACTTTCCGTATATGACACGCGCTTTAACTTACAAGCTCAGGCAGTTGAGCTGCACGCCCAGAAATTACAAAACCGAATTGACTTAGGCCTAGCCCTTGGCCTTGGAGTGTCACAATGAGAAACAAACGAATTATTGTAACCTTACTCGCCGCTGCAAGTATTGCGCTAGCGGTTATGTATACCATGATGAATATGGGTGCCCAACATCCCGGCGCAAAACCGCAGACCGAATCAAAACCAACGTCTCCAGCAATTTCCGCGAATGCTGAGCAACCACAAAATGCCGCTCAGGCAAAGAAAACTGCAGGTGGTGAAAGGCCAGCAGCATTACCTACTGCCGATAGCGGTGTGAACAGGCTTAACAAGGCAAGCGACACGTCATCAGTGAATACCACTAATCGCAGCCCAAAGGGAGAACAAAGCGGCAATACTCAGCTGGCTCAAGTAGGCGTTATTGATGTAACCGCCGACAGCTATAACGCTAAGGTGAGGGGGTATGGTCAGGTTGTTCCGCAAGATAGCTTGAGCTTAGTCGCACAGGTTAGTGGTCAAGTTACTGATATATCTTCGTCTTTTAAAACTGGTGCCCTAGTGGCAAATAACACGGTATTGGCACGTATTGATGACACCAACTATCAACAGGCGTTAGCAAGTGCAAATGCTACCTATCAAGCGGCTGTTGTAAGTCTAGAAGAAGAGCGATTACAGGGTATTCAAGCGAAAGATGAATGGACACGTTCAGGGCTTGATGGTGAACCTTTATCGGCATTAGTACTGCGTGAGCCACAGCTAAAGGCGGCTCAGGCCACTTTGGATGAAGCCGAGCAAAGTGTAAATTCAGCCAAGCGAGATTTGGCGTTTACCTCGTTACGTGCACCTTTTAATGCATTGGTGGTCAGCCGTGACATTGCGCTAGGGAGCTATGTTCAAGCTGGAAGTGCGGTCGCCACACTCTATTCTGCAGATATTGCCGAAGTGGCTATTGGCCTTTCACCTAGCCAATGGGCTCAACTACCTTCTGGTGATGAAACGCAGTTGTCTGGTGATGCCTCCCTTAACTGGCCGGTAACGCTTACCGATACCACTACGGGAAATACCTGGGTTGCCAATATCGTTCGCGCTGAATGGCATCAAAGTGATACAACGCGTCAGCGTAACGCCATAGCGGTTATTGAAAAGCCGTTAGCATACTCAACGCCTCTTTTATTCGGCAGCTTTGTGCAGGCAGATATTGAAGGAAGAGCTCTCGACAATGTCTGGAAACTGCCGGCTTCTGCTATCTCGCAAAAGCAAGAAGTATGGTTAGTAATGCCATCTACCGGGCAGTTGGCAAAGTTCACGCCTTCGGTTCTGTTTGAAAGCGAAGGTTATGCCTACATCACCCCACCAAAAACCAGTGATGTTACGGGCGATATTGTGAGTAATGTTGCGGGTAAAACCTCGGGTAACGCTAGCGGCAACAGCATGTCAGAACAGGTTGGCGAAATACGCCAAGCGCTGGTGGTTGCGCGCCCTTTAAACAGCTATCTGGTGAATACCAAAGTATTGCCTGTAGTGGAAGGACAAACAGGAGGGCAAGCTGATGACAAATAATCGAAACGGCGCGCCGTTTGATGGTGGCGAGAGTCCGAATGGTAATAGGAATGGTGGGAATAACTCCCGGGGAATTATCGCTTGGTTTGCGCAGAACTCAGTAGCGGCCAATTTGCTCATGGTCAGCCTTATTGTGCTTGGCTTGGTTTCCATGAACGATATCCGCAAAGAGGCATTTCCAAGTATGGAGCCACGCTTTGTTACCATTTCAATGACATACGATAGTGGTGACCCTAAACAAGCAGAAGAAGGGATAGCTATCAAAATTGAAACCGCGCTGGAGGCAATCCCGGGGATTAAGCGAATTACCTCTACCTCGAACGCCAGCGGCGCCAGTGTGCAGGTAGAAAAAGAAACCGAATACGATTTAGACACGCTTTTCAACGACATCAAAACCGAAGTAGATAGTATTTCTAACTTCCCGTCGGATGCTGAAAACCCTGTTATCAGCAAAGCACGCCGACAAGAACACGCTATTTGGGTGCAGCTTTATGGTGACGTCGATCACGCTTCGCTTCAATACTTGGGTGAACAATTAGAGCGAGATTTACTGGCAACAGATGACATTCGCGAAGTCAGCGCAGGCAGCTTTGTCGACCCTATGATGTCTATTGAAATAGACGAAGGTAAGCTTCAAGCCTACGGATTAACGCTGTCAGACGTGGCTGATGCCGTTAACCAGGAGTCGAATACCGCGCTTACGACCAGCTTGCGCAACAAAGAAAAAGTGATTCGTTTAAAAGCGTCTGAACAGTCTTACTGGGCGAAAGATTTTGCCAACATCCCCCTCATTACCGATACCAATGGCGTCATACTCACCGTTGGCGATGTTGCTACAGTGCGCGATATGTTTGCCGACGACAGCTATCACTTGTCACGTTACAACGGTACCAATGGCTATGGAATTCAGGTGCTTATGGACGAATATGGTGACGTAACAAAAATGGTACAGCAGGCTCACGAAGTAGTGGACGCATGGCACGAAAAAGGCTTGCTACCTGAAGGCGTAGAGCTTGAAACCTGGTATGACAAAAGCACGCTTATTACCGAGCGATTGACGTTACTTACCAGTAATGCGCTTATGGGCATTGTGTTGGTATTTGTTACTCTTGCCGTGTTTCTAAATTTACGCGTGGCATTTTGGGTGGCGGCAGGCTTGCCCTTTATCTTCTTCGGTACCTTGTACTTCATGACCGACAGCTATACGGGAATGACGCTAAACGAAATGACCACATTCGGTTTTATCATGGCCCTTGGCATTGTGGTGGACGATGCCGTGGTGGTGGGGGAAAGCGTGTATGCCACGCGTAAGCAGCATGGCGATACGCTTCAAAATACCATCTTAGGTACCCATAAGGTGGCGGTTCCCACACTGTTTGGTGTGCTAACCACAGTGGCCACTTTTTTCGCATTATCGAACGTATCGGGCGGCTTAGGTACGCTTTATTCTCAGTTCGGCACTATCGTTACCTTGTGTTTGTTGCTGTCGGTGGTGGAATCGAAGCTGATCTTACCTTCTCATTTAGCCCACCTGCCAACCAAGCAAAAAGCGCGGAGGGGATTAGGTAGCGTATGGAACAAAGTGCAGCAAAAAGCGGATGGTGGACTTCAGTGGTTTAACTATCGCGTGTATCAGCGCCTATTGAAAGTCACCGTAGCCTACCGTTATGCCGCTGTATTGTTGTTTATTGCCTTATTTGTCATGGTGGTTAGCCTACCGCTTACAGGTGCGGTAAGAGTAAGCTTCTTCCCCAGCATGCAGGGCGACACGGTTTCGGCCAATATGTCGCTTTACAGCGATGCCAGCTATGGACAGAACGAACGCAACTTAATGCTGCTAGAGAAAAATGCGCTAGAGGCAGACCGCCAATTAACCCAAGAAAATGGCGCAGATAAAAGTGGCATTAGCAGTTTGCAAGTGACGGCGAGTGGCGATCAAAGCGGCACAATCACCATTTCACTTGATGAAGACTCCTCTTATTCTCTTGATGAATTGTCGGCACGCTGGAATGCGTTAACTGGCAATTTAGAAGGCGTAAAAAGTCTAAAAATACGCTCACGCCGAGAGATGGTCGACGGGTTTAACGTTGAAATTAAAAGCATTAACGACGATACCCTGACGGCGGCTAACGATGCCTTTATTGAAGTACTTAACAATATCGATGGTGTATATGCAGTTGAGAGTTCGCTGACACCCGGCGAAGCCATGATGCGCTTTGAACTTACCCCCGAAGGACGAGCGTTGGGGTTGAATACGCAAAGCCTATCGCAGCAACTGTTAAAAGCATTTGGTGGCGAAATTGTTCAGCGCTATTTGCGCGATAAAAACGAAGTAAAAGTGCGGGTGCGTTATCCTGAACAAGACAGAATGAATCCGTCTGATGTAATGAACACGCAAGTGCGTCTGGACGATGGCACCGTAGTACCGCTTTCTGTAGTGGCTAACGTTATTCAAGATGTGCAAGAAAAACAGGTGGTACGTATAGACGGCCTACGCGCCCTAACGGTTAGCGCGTCAGTGGATAGCGATGTTATTACCTCTACCGAACTGGTGAATTACTTAAACAACGAGTTTGTTCCTCAGCTATCGCGTCAATATCAGGACTTATCGCTTTATTTTGCCGGTGAGGCTGAGCAGCAAGCTGAAACGCAAAGCTCTATGCAGAGCGTGTTTATATTAGCCTTGTTGTCTATTTTTGCGTTGTTGGCGATTCCGCTTAAATCCTACGTACAGCCGCTTATTATTATGACCGCCATCCCCTTTGGTATAGTCGGAGCCATTATCGGCCACTGGTCGAATGGATTAATGATAAGTCTGCTCTCGCTGAACGGCATATTGGCGCTTAGCGGTGTGGTGGTTAACGACAGCTTGTTGTTGGTTTCACGATTCAACGCTTTGCGAGAAGAAGGTGTGCCGGTGGAAACGGCAGTTATTGAAGCTTGTACCAGTCGCTTGCGAGCTGTGTTGTTGACCTCAATTACCACCTTTGTAGGCTTATATCCCATATTGGGCGAAACTTCGGTACAAGCGCAGTTCTTAATTCCGGCAGCTGCGTCGCTGGGTTACGGTATATTGTTTGCCACCGTCATCACACTTTTATTAATACCCGCATTACTGTTAATTTATGACGATGTAAGCTGTCTAATGGCAAAGCATTTGGTAAAACCTTTAACGGAGAATACGGCTAATGATCCGCGTGTTACTAGTGGAAGATGATATGGGCCTGGCGGGCAATATTATCGACTATTTAGAGCTTGAAGACATGGTATGTGACCACGCTGCAAACGGTGTAGCTGCGCTGTCTCTTATCCAAAAGCATCCGTTTGATGTTGTGGTGCTGGACATTAATTTACCGCGACTTGATGGCTTAAGCGTATGTGAGAGGGTGCGGGAAGACGGCAACGATACGCCTATTATTATGCTAACCGCCCGTGACCAGTTGGAAAACAAGCTAGAAGGGTTTCAAAAAGGCGCCGATGATTATTTAGTGAAGCCGTTTGACATGCCTGAACTGGTTGCTCGCGTTTTTGCACTGGCGCACAGGCGTTCATCACAGGTGAAAAAGCTGCGCTTTGGCAACGTAAGTTTAGCAATGGGAAGCGACGTAGTAAGTGTTGAGAACGTGCCTATTAAGTTAAGCCCCACAGCATTTACGCTGCTAAAGGCATTGTTACAGCAACAAGGAAAAGTTATGCCACGGGAGCGTCTTCTCGATGCGGTTTGGGGAGAAGATGCGCCAGAGAGCAATGCGCTTAAAGTACATCTTCATAATTTGCGTAAATCACTGGTGCAAGCGAATGCCAGCATTGAGGTAAAAGCAGTAGCCGGCACAGGCTTTTGTGTGACGTTAAAACCAGAACAGTCCAGTTCAGTGCAAAGTACAAGCGCGGAACCAAAAAGTACAAATAAAGGAAACGAACAGTGGTAAATGGCCTTCGCATCAGCTTAAGACGCTACGTCTTGTGGTCGCTATTAAGTTTGGCCGCCGTAGTTATCGTGCTCTTTTCAATACAAAGCAGCGATAGCTTTTTCGATGGTATGGACGGCATGCTGAGAAATACCATGATACGGGCGGCAGAAAGCGCAGAGCTTGATGACAACAAGCATGCTCAAATTCTCGATTTACATGTTTTTGCGAACTACGAGAGTTTGCCTGACGAAGTGAAGCAGAGCTTTTCCAAAGAGAGCTTTATACCGTTTTCACTTATGAAAGATATCAACAAACCTGATTGGTTTTCCCGTCCTATTTCGGCTCACTTTGCCGTGTTAGTTCCGTTAGAAAATGGAGAATCGCGATACGTTACCCAAGTGTTTGTTGCGCCACCTTCTGACGGCAAAAAACACTTTAGAATAAACCATGTTATTTACAGCGCCATTGTGGGCGTAGTTGCTCTGGTTTCGTTTTTTGTCGCCTTGCTTTTTCTTATGCGCAGCGTGTCTCGCCCCATAGAGTCATTGCAGAGGTGGGCGGCGTCTTTGGATGAACAAGAGCTCGATAAGCCTATCCCGGAGTTTCGTTATAAGGAACTTAACGCGCTAGCAGGGATGATACATGGCAGTTTGCAAAACGTGCGCAACACCCTAAATCGAGAACGGGAATTTGTTAACCATGCGAGTCACGAGCTTAGAACGCCGATTGCCGTCATTAGAAGTAGCGCGGCATTACTGCACAGAGTGATCGATAGTGAAAATACTAAAGGCAATAACGCGCTTGCGCGGGTGGATCATGCCTCAAAAACCATGGCAGATTTGACCGAAACTCTACTTTGGTTAGGAAGAAATGAAGAAGCAGCTTTACCCAAAGAAAAGGTTAACCTTAAAGCAATGGTTGAGGCTCTAAGCCAAGATTTAATGTATTTGCTGTCGGGAAAAGACGTGAGTGTGCAGCTGCAATTGAGCGATTGTGAGTTAACGCTTGCGAAAACGGCGAGCGAAATTGTGATAGGAAATGTGATTCGAAACGCTTATCAGCACACGCAGCAAGGAAAAGTCACAATAAGTCTTTCAGATGCAACGCTCACCGTGCTCAACGAAGAGGACGGCCTTGAAGAAGAGGCGCTTAACGAAAAAGGCCAAGCGACTTTATCTGCGCCGACTATCAGTGAGTTAGATGGCGGATTTGGAATAGGGTTAAAACTCATTGATAAGCTTTGTGCGAAGCTTAAATGGGGTTATGCACATGAGAGGATAACAGCCCGAGGTTCACATGATGACCAAGGTGATGTTTCTCGTATGAAAAGAGGATATAGAGTGGTGCTTACGGTACGATAATAGGCGCATATAACTCATCAAAGTGTTTGCACTTTGTCACTTCTAATCTGTTTACCGAAACAAGCCCAATAAAAAACGCCGATGCTAACATCGGCGTTTTTTCGTTTTTTAGCGTCCAGCTATAAAACCTACACTACATCCACTCGCTGCTTCTGCGTTTGCGCTTGGGAAGGTAAGTCAGCATTACGCCCAGCAATATACCCACACCGGCTACCATACCACCGCGTGTAAACCAGGTAACCAGCTCATCTTTATTCGCGCTATCTACTTTGGCGGTAAGACGAGTTATCTCAGAGGCTTGTTCCTCGCTAGTTGTTGTAAGCTTCGATACCTGCTGACGTGCATCGTTAAGTTGCTGGCGAAGTCTGGCGTTTTCAGACTGCGCTGTTTGCAGTGCGCTTTGGCTCTCAGCTAGCTTCTCACTTATGATTGGCAATTGCTCGGCTTGCGACATGGTATTGGACACAAAGCGGCTTTCAACCCAGCCTTCGCGACCTTCATTGTCGGTAATTTGCGTGAATTCAGCATCGTTATCGCGTGCAAGCACAGTAATAGGTGTGCCTGCTTCAATTGAACCTAGAATGCGGTAGTTACGACCAGGTCCAGTATGCATAAAGATAAACAAGTCATCTCTAATGTAATGCGAAGAAGACGCTTCTAAATCAGCGGTATCTTGTAGCGAAAATGCTTGAAAAGAGCATGCAATAAGGGCTGCTGCTAACCACTTTCGAATCATATGAAGTCCAATTTTAGAATTTAAAACGAGAAGATGGTATTGGTTGACCGCGATAAAGGCAAGTTTGTTCCACTTTTGTCTAATTAAAGCATCTTGTTTCATGGCGCCAGCATTGCGAAAAGTAAGCGACAAAGGTAAGGTGTCAGCATCATAAGCTGTGCCTAGCGCAACCATGTCAGAAATAGAATTAAAATTTGTAACGGGTGACAACGCCCACCATGCGTTTACTCAACGTGTACTTCCTCTTTTCGAAAAAAACAGTATTCAGGTTAACTCTCATCGTGAAATGCGCCTTGAGAATGACTATTACGATACAGATAAGCTCGATTTTCAAAACAATAAAATGGGCTTTCGCGTTCGAGGTAACAATGGTGAATACGAACAGACGCTAAAGACTAACGGCGTGGTCAGCGGTGGTCTGCACAAACGCATGGAATACAATGTGAGCCTTGATAATTCAAGGCCCGACCTCACGCTATTTGAAGCCAGCGCTTGGCCCCAAGATTGGGACGTGGCGGCAAAAAACACGCGTCTATCTAAACAGTTTAGCACTCACTTTACTCGCAATGCCTATGTGGTTAGTGTGGGTGAAAGTGTGGTTGAGATTGTGCTGGACTGTGGCGAAGCAAGTACAGAAAAAGCCAGTTCCCCAATCAACGAAATAGAGCTTGAATTGATGTCAGGTGATATCAACAGTTTGTTTACGTTGGCGGTGCTAATAAACGACAACATGCCGGTACGCCTTAGTGATGTATCAAAAGCGGCGCAGGGATATCAATTACTTCACGGCTTTAACGCTAAAGTTCGACACCTGCCAGATTTCCTTGCGCTTGAAGACACAACCACCACGGAAGAAGCATTTAGCCACGCGGTTCAAACTGCATTGGCGCATTGGCAGCACCACGAGCATGTGTTTTGCGAAAGTGGCTCAATAAAAATGCTGGCTGAAGTTGCTAAAAGCGTACGTTTGTTACTGCAAAGTGTATCGCTTTACTTGCCGGTTCTGCAGTGCCCTGAGCTACTAGCCCTGCATAAAAAGCTGGTCACCCATGCTCAAAAGTGGGGCTGGCAAGACGACTTACAAAGTTTGCGTTACTTGCTCTCTAAAAAGAGCATGTTTAACAAAACTCTCAGCAAACATCCTGCAGTAGTAAGCTATTTGCAAGGACGACAAACAGGTTTAATGCAGGCTCATGAGCCCGAAAAGCTGTTTTTCGACAACGATGCCACAGACATTAAGCTACACGCCATAAGTCTTATTCAGAATAAGCCGTGGCAAAAAGTCGCAACGGGTTTTGATCATCCCGTGCTTGATCATGCAAAAGGCTGGCTGTCGCAAGGTTGGCAAACTGTACAGCAAAGTATGCCTCTAAATAAAACCATGGGGCCTGCCAATTACAGCGCTGTAGAAGTAATGCTTAGGCAGACATTATGGAGTGGATTTCTGCTCGGTGACTTGTTTGTAGAAGAGCGGGGTAATTTTCGCGCACCGTGGTTAGATTTGCTCACTGGTATTGATGAGCTGAATGCGCTGCTTATGTTAAAGCAGTCGATAGACGACGCCGAAGTAGACTCCCATGACGAAGTGCGTAAATGGACAGCAGAGAAACTCAGCACGCTTATTCGAATTATGGAACGAACTCGCACAGTGGCTATGCAACGTGACGTTTACTGGTAATTGTTTTCTATGCATATGTGGTTACTGTAAACATGCACGGTAAAGGCAACTCGAATCTCAAGGATGGAGGGCGCTGATGACCTCAGCCATAAATGACTATTTCCTTTACGCACTGCTTGGCATTTATGCCATTGGCTTTGTGCGTCTGTTCGTTCAAAAAGTCAATTTACGCAGTGGACGCTGGCTAACGGCAGCGTTTTTGTGCTGGCCTGTATTTATGCTGGATGAGTGGCTTCGTATGGCAAATGCCACAGGATTGGCTAGTATTTACGGGTTATCAGAAGTATTTGCTGTTATCGCGATTACGTGTTGTTACCGCGCAATAAAACCCATGCTGTTAGCTTATCCTACGGCACGAAAGCGGTTGTGGTGGCCGGTAGTAGTGACCGGCGTTTTTCAGTGCGCCATTCTCCTGATACCCGTAGACGATAAGCAGCAATGGCTCTCCTCGTCACCTCATGGGCAGCCTCTGCTATTGTGGCCTGCCTATATTGCATCACTGTTAACGGGGTTTAGCGTGTTGCTCATAGGTATTCTTATTACCGAGCATATTCAAATGTACCATAGGCACCTACCAGAGCAGGCGGTGGATATAAAAAACCTGAAAATGCCTAGGCTTGCGGGAGTAATGGGGAGCTTGGTTGGCGTTGCGTTTATGAGTATTTTACTAGTGACGGCCGCAACATTCGGCTTCTTCCCTGTTCCTTTTTGGGAAGGGTTTCATCATCTGATGATTGGAACGGCAATTCTAATTGTACTGTTTTCACTAACCTTTATACGACGGACGTCCCCGTCGCCACTCGATTACGAACGCTTAGATGAAGGCAAAGCAACGCCTTATGAAATTAGCAGTATTATTTCTAAAGCAGAACGCTACACCATAGAATCAAAGGCGTACAAGGTTCGCTTCCTTACCCTCAGTGAGTTTTGTAAAGGGGCTGATATCGATCCCACCTCGCTCGCATTGGCTTTGCAACTTACTGAAAAGAAGAACTTTAGACGTTTCATTTTCCATTACCGCTTAGAGTACGCCAAGAATGTACTGCTGCGCAGCGACGCTAAACTTGAAGCCGTGGCAAAACGCATGGGGATAAATTCAGAAAAGTTTTTGAGTGAATATTTGGTTAAACACCTAAACTCCACGCCGCTAAGATAACAAGAGTATTGTGCTAGGCGTTGAGTTCGCGTTAGCCACCAAATGCATTTATCAATATTTGATGGGTGAAGGTTTTACGTAAATAAAAGCCGCGAGGACGGGTTTTAATACGCTGACCTTCTGGCCCCAACGCGTCGGTGAGCACTTTCCCGTTTGCCGCCTTAGGACGAATGTGTAAGGCCTCGCCTTGACGAGAGGTGATCGACTCAACCTGTCCAGTTGCAATTTGCTCGACCAGTTCCTCCCAATCGTGTCTTAATACCGCATCTTCGTGTTCATTCGGTCGCCAGTAGAAGCCTGTTGCTACCCGCCTATGGGCCAGCGGAATAGCTCTGTCACCTTCAATAGGTAGCCACAATACCTGCTGTAGTTTGTTTCGCACGTTAGACGTTTCCCATGTAATGCCAGGCGCCATCAAAAGCGGGGCAAAACAGACGTAGGTGGTTTCTAAAGGCGAAAAATGGGCGTCGATGGGAATGGTTTTAAGTTCGATGCCAAGTTCAGGAAAGTCCTGTTGAGGCTTCGAACCTGCACTCGCGCCCAGCCACTTCTCTATCAGCATGCCTGGCCACCCCTTATGACGTTGTAAATTGGCCGGAATGGCTACATTTGCCATGTCCGCAAGCTCTCCAAGCGTCAAGCCTGCTATCGCATGACAACGAGCTAAAAGGCTATCTGGAGATGACGGGGGAGACGCTGGTGGCTGCATAAATAAGGTTAATTTCCTGTTTGAAAAGCGGGTACGAATATTAAGACTATGATTGGAGCATAGTTTGTGGAAGAATGAAAACATATAACAGTATAGTGTGCCCGGGAGTCTATGTGATAGATGCCGATGGATTCCGTGCGAATGTGGGCATAGTGATTTGCAACAAAATGGGTCAAGTATTTTGGGCAAGACGTTATGGTCAACATTCATGGCAGTTCCCTCAAGGCGGAATTGATGAAGGGGAATCTGCTGAACAAGCTATGTACCGCGAGCTTCACGAAGAAGTAGGGCTGACACCGAAAGATGTCACTATTTTAAGTGTTACCCGTAACTGGCTTAGATATAAGCTGCCGAAGCGATTAATTCGACAAGGCAGCAACCCTGTTTGTATAGGGCAAAAACAAAAATGGTTCTTGTTGCAGCTCGATTGTAACGAGCGAGACGTTAATGTACTTAAAACAGGTCATCCTGAATTCGATGACTGGAGGTGGGTAAGTTACTGGTATCCAATAAGAAACGTTGTATCGTTTAAGCGCGATGTATACAGACGAGTAATGAAGGAGTTCTCGCCTGTAGTTATGTCTGCGCAGCATCGGCCTCAACAGCGCCAAAACGCAGCGCCACATAAACGTGGCAAGAAACGCAGGCGTGGATAAGCGTATGCGAAGTTCAGGTACGCAAGAAAGAGGTGTGCAATATTGCGGTGTGCGGAGTAAGCAGCGAGTAAACTGCGAGTAAAAAAGGAAAAACCAGTGAGCCCTCAGAGCCAGCAAGGAACAATGTTAACCACGTTAAAGCGTATCGTGCAGGAAATGAATCAAATTCCTGCTCTCGATACGGCGTTGTTTAGGCTAGCCTCACGGGTTAAACAGACCCTAGATGTCGATTCATGCTCTATTTACCTTGCCGATTACGACACCCAAGAATTTATCCTTAAAGCAACTGACGGACTACATCCCGATGCAGTCGAGCAGGTACGCATTGGCTTCTCAGAAGGGCTTATCGGGCTGGTAGGTCAGCGGGAAGAGCCTCTTAATATCGTTAATGCTCATAGCCATCCTCGATTCAAACATTACCCCGAAGTTCAGGAAGAAAACTATAACGCCTTTTTAGGTACGCCTATTATCAACCAACGGCGTGTGCTTGGTGTTATTACCCTTCAGCAATCACAAATGCGCCGCTTCAGTGAAGACGAAGAAGCATTTTTAGTCACCCTTGCTGCGCAGCTCGCGTTAGAAATAACCAATGCTGATATTCGCGGGGCTTTGACGCTGTCAAATTCGAACGACAATACTGCGCGGCAAAAAAATGTGCGTGGTATTGCGGGTTCTCCAGGCCTTGCTATTGGCAAGGGAGTGTCTCCAGACAAATCTATTAACCTTAAAAACTGGGTCGTAAAGCGCACGCAATCTCCTCAAGATCAAATTCAACTCTATCGCAAAGGGGTTGAAGTTACGCGAGGTCATGTCGATGCGTTATCGAAGCGGTTAGATGACGGCATTCCCGACGATGTTAAATCCATTTTTCAGCTGTATCATCATCTGCTAGATGCCAACAGCCTTGGGCGGGAAGTAGAAGAAAAAATTCGCCAAGGTTGGGATGCGGCGTCTTCACTAAAAATGGTTGTAGAAAGCTATGCCGCGCGCTTTCAGGCAATGGACGACCCTTACATGCAAGAGCGCGCCATTGATATTGTCGATTTATCCGACCGTATTCTTGCCAACATTTTGTATGAAGCGAATGGCAAAAAGGTTACTGAAAAAACGATAACCGAAGCCAGTATTCTCGTAGCTGATGAAGTCTCAGCGCCTATGCTTGCCGAATTTCCAAGAGGTAAGCTAAAAGGCATTATTTCTATTCGCGGTTCAAATAACTCTCACGCGGCAATATTGGCTAGAGCCATGGGCGTGCCTGCAGTGATGGGCTGTCAAAACGTCACGCCAGCACTACTCGAAGACAAAGAGATTTTGCTTGATGGGTATTCAGGCGAGGTCATTGTATCGCCTGAACGTAACATCAAGTCTGAATTTATACAGCTCATTGAAGAAGAGTCGGCCATCGCGGAGAAAATTGACGCCGAGGCTGATAAACCTTGCGAAAGCGTTGATGGCTGTAGAATGTCTCTTTATATCAACGCTGGCCTTTCAGCTGAAGTCGAGCTAAACGCTGAACAAATTGGTGCGGGTGTAGGGCTTTATCGCACCGAGATCCCCTTTATGTTACGCGAGCGTTTTCCTTCAGAACAAGAGCAAGTAAAGCTGTACCGCCAAGTGCTTGAGGCCGCGCCTTCATTGCCTATCACTATGCGTACTCTCGACGTAGGAGGCGATAAGCCACTACCGTACTTCCCAATTAATGAAGAAAACCCATTTTTGGGGTGGCGAGGCATCCGCCTAACCCTTGATCATCCAGAAATTTTCTTGGTTCAGGTTCGCGCCATGCTGCGTGCAAGTGTAGGCCTAAGCAATTTGCAAATTATGCTGCCTATGATCTCCACCGTATCTGAAGTGCAGGAGTCTAAGCGACTAATTAATCAGGCATATTATGAAATTTGTGATGAGATTGCAGAGTCAGGACAAACGTTAACCAAGCCTAAGTTAGGTATTATGCTAGAAGTCCCGTCGGTACTTTATCAGCTACCTCAATTAGCAAAGCACGTGGATTTCTTTTCGGTAGGCAGTAACGACCTGACCCAATATCTGCTCGCGGTGGATAGAAACAATACGCGGGTGGCAGGGCTCTACAATAGCTATCATCCTGCGGTATTAGGGGCGCTTTACGACGTGGTTCAAAAAGCCAATCAAAATCAAGTGCCCGTAACTATCTGCGGTGAAATTGCAGGTGAGCCAGCTGGAGCATTACTGCTAATGGGAATGGGTTATCGCCGCCTAAGTATGAACGGCTTTAACTTAAGAAAAATAAACTGGCTTATTAGAAAAGTCACGCTGGATGAATGTAAGCAGTTACTGTCATTGGCGCTCACCTCTGTTAGCCAAGAAGAAGTTTTTGTGCACTTGAATCAATATCTTGAAACCAAGGGCCTGGGAGGCCTTATCCGAGCAGGTGCTTAAGGAATGGATCCGTTAGTTGTAATAGTTCTCAGCTGCCTTATTTTAGGTTCTGTGGTAGGTGTTCTGGCGGGTATGCTGGGCATTGGCGGTGGGCTTATCATCGTTCCTGTGTTGTCGTATTTGCTTATACATTTCATGGGAATGACCACTGAAACCGTAATGCCTGTCGCTATCGCTACCTCATTATCTACCATCATCTTCACAGGAATGTCGTCGGCCTTCGCGCATTACAAGCTGGGTAATATTCAAAGGCATGTTGTGCTTTACACAGGCTTAGGTATTGCTTTTGGCGCATTTGCCGGAGCTCAGGTAGCAAGCCATATTTCGGGTGAACTGCTTAAAGATGTGTTTGCGGTGCTGGTTATTTTGATTGCGATGCAGATGATATTTGGTAAGCAAAAAGCCTCAGAAAATGACGCATCAAAAGGTACGCTTGCGACTGTTGGTGGTGGAGCTGGCTTACTAAGTGCACTTATGGGGATTGGTGGCGGTGCATTATTGGTACCTGCGCTGGTATGGTTTCGTGTTAATGTACGGGCGGCAATTGGCTGTGCAGCCTTTTGCGGACTTATTATTGCCGTTTTTGGTACCACGAGTTTTATCGTGGCCGGTTACAATGCGATAGATGTACCAGAACATAGTTTAGGTTATGTGTATTTACCGGCAACAGCTGGTATTGTTGCCACCTCTATGTTTACCGCAAACATAGGTGCAAAGCTTGGGCAGCGAGTAAATGTTCGTGTGTTAAAAGCGATGTTGGCGTGCTTACTCGTGTTGGTGAGCATTAGAATGATTTTAGGAATTGAATAAAGTAATGGAACAGAGCAGTTATCTGGTATTTCCCAGTATCGACCCCGTTATCTTCAGTGTCGGTCCGTTAAGTGTCCGCTGGTACGGCCTTATGTATTTGGTGGGCTTTATCGCCGCGTATCTATTGGCACAAAAGCGTCTTTCACAAACCAACTGGAGCCGTGAGCAGTTAAGCGACCTGCTTTTCTGGAGCTTCGTTGGCGTAATATTAGGCGGTCGAATAGGCTATGTGCTTTTCTACCAGTTTGGTATGTTTCTCGACGATCCCTTGTACTTATTCAAAATTTGGGCTGGTGGAATGTCCTTTCACGGCGGGCTTTTAGGGGTGCTAACAGCCTTATTCTGGCGCGCCAAGTGTATGAACACGACCTTCCTTCGACTAGGCGACTTTGTTGCCCCGTTAGTACCCATCGGCTTGGGTGCTGGACGCATAGGTAACTTCTTAAACGCTGAACTTTGGGGGCGTAGCACCGATGTGCCTTGGGCGGTCATTTTCCCCAACGCGGGTAATATCCCCCGTCACCCATCACAGCTTTACGAGTTTGCGCTTGAAGGCGTACTACTCTTTATTATCCTATGGCTATATTCTGCCAAAAAGCGTCCAGTAGGGGCGGTCAGCGGCTTGTTCTTACTTGGTTACGGCACCTTCCGATTTATCGTTGAATACTTCAGAGAACCCGACGCACATATTGGCTTATATCAAATGGGACTAAGCCAAGGGCAACTTCTTTGTTTACCTATGATAGCTTTAGGAATAGGATTAATAGTCCGTGCTTACATGCGCGGAAAAGACCATGTTGAACAGCAAAAAATATAAGAATAACGATGAAAGAATATCTCGCTCTAATGCGCCATGTACGTGATACGGGTGTGAAAAAGGAAGATCGAACTGGTACAGGTACGTTAAGTGTATTCGGCTATCAGATGCGTTTTAATCTACAGGAAGGTTTCCCCTTGGTGACAACAAAGAAGTGTCACCTTAAATCCATTATTCACGAACTACTTTGGTTTCTTAAAGGCGAGACAAACATCGCTTATTTGAAAGAGCACGGTGTGAGTATTTGGGACGAGTGGGCTACCGAAGAAGGCGAGCTTGGTCCGGTTTATGGACACCAGTGGCGCAGTTGGGATCGCGGTGATGGCACATCGGTAGACCAGATTGCCGAAGTGGTTGAGCAAATCAAAAACAATCCAGATTCTCGTCGACTTATCGTTAGCGGCTGGAACCCTGCAGTGCTCCCTGATACCAATTATTCTCCTAAAGAAAATGCAGCGATGGGCAAACAAGCATTGCCACCTTGCCATACACTTTTCCAATTTTATGTATTAGACGGTAAGCTTAGCTGCCAGCTTTACCAGCGAAGCGGCGATATTTTCTTGGGCGTTCCGTTCAATATCGCAAGTTATGCTTTACTGACCATGATGATGGCGCAAGTGTGTGATTTAGAGCCCGGCGATTTTATTCATACGCTAGGCGATGCGCATTTGTATTCAAACCATCTTGAACAGGTAGAGCTACAGCTTAGTCGCGAACCGTTTGCGCGTCCAACTATGGAAATTAACCCAGAGGTTAAAGACATTTTTGGGTTCTCTTTCGACGATTTTACGCTTAAAAACTATCAGTCACACCCACACATTAAAGCCCCTGTAGCTATTTAAGGAGTTACCATGAGTACTCCGATATTGATTTGCGATGACTCAGGTTTCGCAAGGCGCCAGATGGCGCGCAGTTTACCTGATGGGTGGGACGTGGATATTTCGTTTGCCGAGAATGGTGAGCAAGCCCTAGCGCTTGTTCGCGAAGGCAAAGGCGATGTGGTGTTTCTCGACTTAAACATGCCGGTAATGGACGGTTATCAAACCATGGAAGCCATTCGCCAACAGGATCTTCCTTGCTTGGTAGTTGTCGTTTCCGGTGATGTACAAGCGCAAGCGCGAGAGAAAATGCTCGCTCTTGGTGCCCTGGATTTCATAAGAAAGCCAATTGATAACGAAAAACTCAGCCACATCCTAGCCTCTTACGGGATTTACAGTGGCGAGACGCATTCTTCTGGTGCGAGCTTACAAAAAGCGCAAGACGATAGTGACTCAAATGCCGTTTTAGCCAAGCGCCAGATGAGTAAAGAAGATCAATTAGACGCATGTCGTGAAATGGTCAATATTGCCATGGGACGTGCGGGTGAGAATCTTGCTCAACTGCTAGGTGAATTTATTGATTTGCCTATCCCAAACGTCAACTTAATTGAAAGCAACGAACTGTCTATGGCGGTTGCGGAAATTAATCGTAACGACAGCGTGTCGGCAGTTTCAAAAGGCTTTATTAGTGAAGGTATAAGCGGCGAAGCGCTGGTCATTTTTAACGACACAAACTCTCAAAACATCGTTGAACTATTAAAGTATCCGCCGTCGGCTTCCTCCGACAAACTAGCGCTAGAAGCACTAATGGATGTTTCCAATATTCTTATCGGGGCCTGTTTAAACGGTTTGTCAGAGCAGTTAAATGTCGCCTTTAGCCACACGCATCCGGTGTTACTGGGGCAGCACCAAGGACTATCAACGCTTTTAAGTGATAACGTGCAGCGTTGGGGCAAGCTCATGGCTATCGAAATAGGTTATGCCATTAAGGCCAGAGATATTTCCTTTGACCTGCTGTTGCTATTTCCTGGTGATGCCATGAACCATATCTATTCTCGGCTGCTCGATGATGACGCTGTGACACAAGACAAGGAAAGTCTATGAATGCATCTACAGACGCACTTTCCACCGGTGCTTCAGTTAATTCTTCTCAAGTACCCGCAGAGCTTCTCGATTCCATTGAAGTGGGCATTGCAGTGCTAGACCGCAACTTCAAGGTTCAAGTGTGGAACAAGTTTCTTGAAAACCATGGTGCAAAGAAAGCGGAAGCAATCATTGGAGACAGTCTTTTTTCTCATTTCCCAGAAATAGAAGAAAAATGGCTGAGAACCAAAGTCGACCCTGTGTTCAATTTGAAGAGCCCGGTGTTTATTATTTGGGAGCAGCGCCCTTACTTGTTTAAGTTTGGTTGTAATCGCCCTGTAACCAGCGCTGCAGAGTTCATGTACCAAAACGTGACCATGTTCCCTATTGTTGATAAGCGCGGCAACGTAGAGCGGTTTTGTATGCTTGTTTACGATGTCACTGAGCAGGCGCTCGGTAAGCGTGGAATGGAGCATCTTAACGAAGAGTTGAAAACTGCGAGCCGCGTGGACGGTCTAACAGGGCTATATAATCGTCGCTACTGGCAGGAACGCTTTGATGAGATGCACAAACTTTGTGTGCGCCGAGAAAAGCCAAGTACTGCGCTTATGCTCGATATCGACCATTTCAAACGCATTAACGATACTTATGGTCATCAGGCTGGGGATAAGGTGATTAAGATGTTAGCAGCGCTGATTAAGCGCTGTGTGCGGGAAACCGACCTTGCAGGGCGCTACGGAGGAGAGGAATTTGCCATTATTCTGAATGACTCTTCAGTTGAAGATGCCAAGATCGTTGCTGAACGTATCCGACAATTAGCACAGCGTTTAGTGGTAGAACACGAAGGTGAGTCAATAAGTTTCACTGTTAGTTTAGGCCTTGCACAATTCTCTCCTGACTTTAAAGGAGCTATGGCATGGCTTGAGTGTGCCGATCAAGCGCTTTATGAAGCAAAAGAAAACGGCCGAAATCAATATCGCATTTATGCAGCGCCTGGCGCGTTATAGTGCTAGGCGTAGGGTGTTTTTGAGCTCTTGAAAGGTGACAGGCTTCACTAAGTGATATCGAATACCTGCCTGCAGCGACGCTTCTTTATCGCTTCTGTGGGCATTGGCCGTAAGGGCGATGATCGGAAGGTCAGGGTGACCTTCTTTCATTATTTTAGCGACTTCCAAACCATTGATATCTGGTAAGTTGATATCCAACAGCACACAGTCAAACGCATTTTCACTCACTCTAATAATAGCGTCGTCACCGGTGTAACTCACAGTAACTTCGTGGCCCATACATTGAAGCATATACTCCACCATTTCTGCATTAATGGGCTCGTCTTCTACCAGCAACACATTGGCCTTTTTCGTTGTTTCAACAACTCTTGCGTTACTTGCTGTAAGGTGATGGAGCGCATCTACAAACCGGTTTCTATCGATGGGTTTAACAAAACTTTGATAGATGGGCAGTTCACTGTTTGCAATAATGTTGGCAATATCTGGGGTTGCTGACAGCACAATAACGGGCGGTACCCGTTCACCAAAAATCGCCTTAAGCGTCCTCACTAGTTCAAGACCATTCATGCCCGGCATATACAAATCGGCAATAATGCCTGAAAACTGGAGTATTTCTTCGTGCAGATTGAGCAAGTTCGCACCAGATGAAAACGTGCGTGCGCTAAAGCCCTCTTTGGTAATAATTGACTGTAAATGCAGCCTAGATATCTCTAAATCGTCAACTACGGCGAAGGTCGCATTAGACGGTGCTGAATTGGTAGCGGGAAGGTCCTCAATAGGTTTCAGAGGCAGTAAAATTTTAAACTCTGTACCCACTCCAACTGTACTGGTTACCTGAAGTGCACCGCCCAGCTTATCAACGCTGCGTTTAGCTACAGACAAGCCAATTCCTGCACCCGGGAAGCGTTGGCCAGTTGAGTGTTCGCCGCGATAGAAGCGTTCAAACATGCGCTTTTGCGTCGCCTCATCAATTCCTATTCCAGTATCACTAATTATAATAACGAGAAAAATCCCTTGGTTTTTCACCAAGGTTGTAACGGTGACGTCGATCAGTCCATTAGCCGTAAATTTAACGGCGTTATCAAGAATGTTAACTACTACTTTAGAAAGGGCGACAGGATCCGTTTCTGCGTAATGGGGCACACTGTGACTACAGTGCATGTTAAATTCTATTTTTTTGTCTTTTACGCGTACAGAAAACGGCGAGATACATTCGTCGAGCAAGCTGATTAGGTCGACATCTGAAAAGTGCAGATCGTCTTCAGTGTTATTGGTTAATACATCGGTAAGGTTGTTGGTAAGATTAAGAAGTCGATAGCTGGATTGTTCAGCCTGCTGAATTAGTCTGGTACGCTGTTCTTCCATGTTAGGAATAAGTTCAAGAGCACTGATAATTGCACTTATTGGCGCTCTGAATTCATGACTAATCAGTTGCAAAAATTCTTTGTTTTGCAAATCTCTATCGTCATCCACAACGGCAAGTCTCAACTTCGATTTACCAAACTTTTTAGGCGACTTGTTTGCGTTACTTTTGTAAAAAAGCCATGCAATAAAATACCAAAGTACAATGACGACTGCGCCCAAAATAGTAGTGAGAAGCATCTTATTGCGCATCGCCTGAATACGTAGTAACAACGCGTTTTCTTCCGCCTGCATGGCATTGACCATAGGCAGCAGGCTAAATTGCTGTTGAATACGTTGAGTTGCGTCGGCTATCGGCAACTCAATAAGAGTATGAAGTAAATCTAGTGTGGTTTGCGCGACCTGCCGTGCAGACGCGCTATTCAATCCTTCTTTTGCTATTGCAAAGTCTCTTTCGGATAAGACTGTGGGCGAGATTGCTTGGCCTGCACTACTGCGAAGGTATTCAGATATACCTTGAACGGTGACCTGTAGCTCGCGCTTTAAAATAGTGTAATTCGCGGGTCCAGAAAACGCGCTGCTCTCCATCCGAAACGTAAATTGATTGATACTAGACTCAGTGGCAAGAATATTATCCTCTAAATAACTCTGCTGCTTTAAGGCTGTTATGAGTGCTTGTTGCTTGCTCATCAGCGCGATTAAAACCGCAATAACAACCATAGCGATCAACAGTGCTGTAACACTCACTTTTGAAAAAGTGAATGTCCGCGAAATTGATGATGATTTGCGCTGCGACTGGCCAGCCTGGTTTGAGCTCACGTTCATCCTTGCAAGTAATATGCGGTAGAGATACCTACCTTAAATGTAGGCAACTAACGCTAACTTGCAAGGAAGTAGAAAAAATTACGGTGACTCAACGCGCTTTATGTGGTGCCTAATTGAATACAAAAAGCAAAGGCTGGGAATTACCATGACTGCTGTGAGAATAAAGAACAAGCTCCAATTGCCTTCAAGACCATCTACAACAAAGCCGCTGCTAGAAGCGACCAAGGTTCTGCCCGCAACACTCAGGGAGGCCATGAGTGCGTACTGGGTTGCACTAAACGCCCGATTACACAATAGTGAGATAAACGCGACCATGGCAACGGTGCTCCAAGCCCCTGTAAAGCCATCGACAATAACGGTTATGGCTAAAAGAGATGTGGAAGGGCCTGTTTGCGCGATCAGTGCAAATAGTAAATTAGACGCGGCCATGGCCACACCCGCAATCATTAATCCGCGGTAAATACCGTAGCGAATGTTAACCAATCCACCTAACAGTGAAAACACGATGGTTACCCACCAGTTGAGCAATTTTGAGTAAGTAGCGATATCGCTATTAGAAAAGCCAATTTCTTTATAAAACACGATACTCATGCGGCCTAGAAAGGCTTCACCGATTTTAAATAGAAATATAAACAGTAAAAACGACGCCGCTAATTTAACGCCGTTTCGATTGAAAAATTCGGCGAATGGCGTGACCAGAGTAGTTTGTATCCAGTGAAAAACGGGAGACCGCTTTGTATCTTTGGCTGTTATCTTTTCAAGCAAGGCTTCGCGGTCAATTTGTGGCTCGTTCGCTAAATACGTGGCGCACATTAATAAAGCCATGAGAGCACCGAGTAAAAGATAAATGTTTGGCCAAGTCCAAGATGTCATGTCAGCCAAGAAGAACGGGATAGCACCAAGCCCGCCATAACCTGTCCACCAGCCAGCGGTGGCTACTGAAGACGCAGCTGACATGCCGTCTTTGTCGTCTTGGGCAATACAGTCAATGCGAAAACCATCGATGGCGATATCTTGCGTGGCTGAGGCAATAGCAATAAGCAAACCGACTAATGCAACATAAAACAAATCTTGGTCTGCAGTGAGTTGAGACATCACTAAACACAGCAAAACTACACAGCCTTGCATAGCGAAAATCCAACCTCGTCGTTGACCTAATAGTGGGGGCTTGATTTTGTCGACAAGCGGAGACCAGAGGAAATTAAAAGAGTATGTCGCGAAAATAATGCCGAATAAGCCGATGGCCGAGCGAGACAAACCTTCATCTTTGAGCCAAGCAGATAGCACTGAACCAATCATGATCCAAGGGAAGCCACTGGAAATGCCGAAAAGAAATATACTGAGGTATCGTTTGTCGTTAAACGTTTTTAAAGCGTTGAGCAAAACTGCGGCCTTAGGCAAGAATACAAAAGCATATTGAGCCATGAACCACAGTGAGAAGCAATAACGCGTTGAAGTGAAAGTTTTACTATGGACGAATGCCTACGCAGTCGAGTGGGCAATGACCCAAACCTTCAAGGAAATTCACGCAGTTATTTAGTTCATCTACAAGAAACTGGTCGTTAATTAGCTTGTCTTCATTCCAATAATGCACTTGATGAAGTAAATGCCAAAAAACCCGTTCTTTTTGTGTGTAGGGCTGCGTTAAGGTGTAATCAATTTGCCCCCATTCTTCCATACTATCCCAAAAGAATAGCTCGATCTCCTCGATAGGAAGCTCTCCTTGCCAAAATGCTCTCAAATAGAAACACAGCTGCTTTGCTTTGTTATCTACGAAATCTTGAACACTCACAAGTAACTCAACCGTTTATGTTTGCTAAAAGTATTATAGTTCATAACAATCTTACTGCTTAGGACAGAGGCTTGCTATTTACACCATTAAATTTAGGTAATTGTTTTGGATACTAATTTAGCGTAATCGGTTAATTATCGAATTACCAGCCTAGGTGGCGAGTCCAACCAATAGTGCTATTTGCAACTATCTGAATATGAGGGGATTTCTGAAACTCCTTTATACTAAAGGCTAATAAATTGCTGGGAATAATTATTTGTCGATAGTGCATCTTTAGTGCGTTTTTTGCGCTAATCTTTCGCTTTTGCGTGGTACTGTTCGCCCAGTCGTTAAATCCACTTAGTGACAGATCCAATATTGGAAAGCTGGACTGCGCTATATTATCTATAACTAATGTGTTCGTTGATTCTTCTGGCCAAAAAGGTGAAATGGCTACGAAAGTGTCTGGATGAAGTTGAGGCTGTTGCTCTACGACGGACAAGTAAGTTGTGGCCAGCATGCCTTGTGCAATGACCATACGGTAGCCTGAATTGTCTTGTAAATAATTATTCAATGCATTGAGTTGTAAACTCAGTGCTGAAGTTGCTGATTCGAAATTGAGATACTGCGTAAGTTGATTACTTCTGGGGTGGATATTTTGGGCTGACATAGACGTAGTTTCAGAGTCTGATATGTCGGTGTTTGTAGATTCAGCAGGTAGGTTCTGCTGGGAAGTGACATTAACCGGCAAATTAAACGGACTTATCACTACATTCCAGCCTTTTTCTGCAAGCATGTTGGCAAGGCTATTTCCCTGCGCGAGCGTAAGGCTAGAGGGAAAAGGCTCGGTGAGTATGATAGCCACACCCAAAGGTAATGGTGTTTGCGCTTCAATTTCAATAATTGGGGATTCAACTTCTCCAATCATCAAAGGTTTCACTTCTCCAGGCAGATAGGCGTGACTAACATCTGTGAAAAAGTCACAGTGAGCTGTCATAGGCAATAGCGAAACAATAACAGCAAATGTTAAAAGGAGAGCGTGCCTTTTCATAAAATGTGGTTTGCCTTTACCTTAATCTGGATCTATTCAGCTTGGACAGCATCAAATTAATTCGTACATCAAGCGTATACAAAGGTTATCGGCAGGGTGCGTTAAAACTAAAATGGAGTCTATTGATAAAGTTGAATAGCGTTAAAACGCTACTCAAAACTTTCTGAGAGCGGCTTTGGGCAAAACGGACTAAAAGGGATGGCGACATTAAAGTGCAGCCAATGCCCAAGTGTCGGGTGCGAAAGACTCAAGCTTTCAGCATGAAGCTGTAAACGAGGCGCCATGGATAACGCTTCTTCATGGGCATAGAGTCTATCTCCCAAAATAGGGTGACCCAAAGCAAGCATATGTACTCGCAGTTGGTGAGAGCGACCGGTAATGGGATAAAGGGCAACGAGAGAATAGGGTCGCTCTTTTTCATCCAGTGTGCGCTCAATGACGTCAAAGTGCGTTACGGCTTTTTTACCGCGCTCGAAGTCTACCATTTGCTTTGGCCTGTTTGGCCAGTCGCAAATAAGGGGAAGGTTAACCTCTCCGCTGTCTTGTTCTACATGCCCATGAACACGTGCGAAGTAGCGCTTTTTAGTTTGGCGTAACTCAAACTGTTTCGAGATATGGCGATGGCTATCTTTATTAAGCGCCAGCACCAAAATACCCGAAGTCGCCATGTCTAAGCGATGCACTACTGTGGCGGTGGGATACACACGGTTCACCCGGCTAATCAGCGAATCGCGGTGCTCTAAAGCTTTGCCCGGAACGCTCAATAGCCCGCTAGGTTTATGCGCAACCACCATGTCCTCATCTTGATACAAAATATCAAGATAAGGTGTCATCGGTGGGTTATAAACAAAACTTGGGTTCGCCATTATGTACTCGTTACTTCACAGTCGCTCTTGAATGTTTAACCTTTCGAGGTTACGGGTTATTTACCACAATACGAATGGCGTCCAGCTGAACATCTGCATCCTGAATAACTTTATCAAGGGCGTTCATTTGCGTTTCAATAAACTCGATTTCGCTGTCACGTACTGCTGGGTTACGCTTTTGAAGATCGCGCAAGCGCTGTATTTCTTCGTTAAGCGTGCTGTGCATGCTGTTAAGTGCGTCGTGTTGCTTTTGGTTAGCTTGCTGATGGGCAAGCTTACGCGCCTTTTCAATGGCAAGCTCAAGCGGCTGTTGCAAGGCTTTTAGAAGCTGAGCCGAGATCTTACGTCCAATTTTACGCTTAACGTCGAAGCTCAATTCAGACGGGTTTCCTTGCGCATCTAAACACACGCGCACGGGCGTTTGAGGTAAGAAGCGACCCAACTGAAGCGCTTTAGGCGCTTGCGCTTGCAGCACAAACAACGCCTCAACCCAATAAGCGCCTTTTGGCAAAGACGGCTCGGCAATGAAGCCCATGCTGCTCTTTCCGTGTACGTCGGTGAGTACTACGTCCATGGCGGTATGCACAAGTGGATGATCCCAACTTAAAAACTGCACGTTTTCTAGCGTGGTGGCAACACGGCGCTTGTAAGTGACTGTCATGCCTTCTGGGTCAAGACCTGGAAGCTGGCTCACCATCGACTCGGTTGGCATAAGAATAAAGCAGTCATTGCCTTTTTCATCCTGCTGAACACCGATAGCATCGAAAACGCGACCCATAAAGCGCGACAAATCTTGTTCGCTATCAAGGGTAATAATGTCTTCAAGCAGTTGTTCTACGCGGCCTTCACCCGAGGCATTAAGCTCAAGAAGACGATCGCGACCGGCTTCAAGCTGCGCTACGAGCTGGCTATTAAGCGTAACACTCATGTTCACTAGCTCGTCACGCGCGCTCATATCGTCAGGGTGTAAGCAGGCACCAATAAGCAAAGGCTTAACGTCGTCGAACACGCCAGAACCTGTAGGGCAGGTCTTTTCGAAGGCATTCAGCCCTTCGTGATACCAATCTAGTAATACGTGCTGCGCGGTTTTCGCTAAATACGGCACGTGAATTTGTACGGTTTGGGTTTGGCCAATACGGTCAAGACGACCAATACGTTGTTCAAGCAGATCTGGCGTAATAGGCAAATCGAACAGCACCAAATGGTGAGCGAACTGGAAGTTACGGCCTTCGCTACCAATTTCACTACACAGTAGAATTTGTGCGCCGTCTTCCTCATCGGCAAAATAATGAGCCGCTTTGTCGCGCTCCACAATGCTCATGCCTTCGTGGAATACACTGTGGCGAATACCGGTTTGCGTGCGAATAACCTCACCTAACTCTTGCGCTGTACGGGCGCTTGCGCAAATAAGCAGAATCTTTTCTAGCTTAACGCTTTGCATGAAATCAAGCAGCCATTCAACGCGCGGGTCTTGCTTGGTCCAGCTGTTAACCACGCTTGCCATACGTTCAGGATACAGTGAATAGGTTAAGTCGCCGCCGCTCACGGCATCTGAATAAACCTCAGGCAAAGCCAGTTCGTAAGCGCTTAATTTACGCATCGGAAAGCCTTCGATATTGGCGCGGCGGTTTCTAAACAGCATACGGCCTGTGCCGTGACAATCGATAAGTTGGTGCAGCAGCGCATGGCGATTTTCCGGCGAGCTTAAATCACCCGCATGTTCCATTACGTCAGGCGCGAATTCTGCGAGTTTGCTGCGTTGTTTGTCGTTAGGCTCGGCGTCTGAAAGTAATGGCGCTACTGCATCGGCCAGTTGGCTGTATTTCGATTCTTCATCTAAGAATGCATCGTAGCTATGGAAGCGAGCCGGGTCGAGCAGGCGCAAGCGGGCAAAGTGGCTTTCGTGACCAAGTTGATCAGGCGTTGCGGTAAGCAGTAATACGCCTGGCGTTTGGTTTGCCAGCGCTTCCACACACAAGTATTCGGCAGAGGGAGCCTCACTTGACCACGCAAGGTGATGGGCTTCATCGACAACCATTAAATCCCATCCTGCAGCTTGAATTTGCTGCTGGCGTTTTTCGCTCTTGCTTAGGAAGTCGATACTGCAAAGTACCAGCTGGTCGTTTTCAAATGGATTCACAGCGCTCGCGTCAGACGTTTCGTCATCTTGTAAGCCTTCGCTCTTCTCTATAGCCTCGCAACGACTTTCATCGTAAATGGCAAAAGGAAGGTTAACGCGACGAAGCATTTCAACTAACCATTGGTGCATGAGCGAGTCTGGAACCAAAATAAGCACGCGCTCTGCGCGACCTGTTTTAAGCTGCTGGTGAATAATCAACGCGGCTTCAATGGTTTTACCAAGACCTACTTCATCGGCAAGTAATACGCGAGGTGCGTGTCTGCCGCCTACCTCTGACGCAATGTGGAGTTGGTGCGGAATAAGCGATATGCGCGCACCTGCAAGACCAATGGTGTTTGAACGTAAGTAATCATACTGATGATCTAAAGCACGCTCGCGCAAATCGAACCATTTAGGGTTGTCTAATTGCTGACTGAACAGGCGCTTTTCAGGTTGGTTCAAGCGAATGTGGCTGTCTAGCATGGTTTCAGGTAATCGCGCTTGCGCTTTGGTGTCTTCGCGAAGCCCGTGATAGATGAAAAGATCTTGGCTTTCTTCTTTTTCAGTAATGGTCATTTCCCAGCCGTCTTGGCTTTTGACCGTTTCGCCAATTTCAAAAATTAGTCGCGTAAGCGGCGCATCTTGCTTAGTATACTTTCGCGCTTCGCCTGTTGCTGGATACAACACTTCGACAGAACGGAAGTCGCTACCAATAACGACACCTAACCCCAGCTCTATTTCTGTGTTGCTTAACCAACGCTGACCAACTGAAAATTGACTATCTGAACTCATAAATCACCAACCTATTTTTCGGGGGGCGGTATTGTACGCATTGCGTTGTGATAAGTCATTAATACTAGCTCATTTGATTTGCGGTTGCAGGTGGGGGGATTGAGTACCTATGCCCTGCGTTAACAAGACGATTAGCACTAGTAGGCCTTCTTTGCTTCACAACGAGAATGCTGGTAGCAAAAGAATAATAACGTTGACGTGCCCATCAGGCTTGCTTTGTCACAGGGTTAGCGTAAAACTGTCGTATCACTGACCATGGATATTTCTTACTGTTAACCGCGTTACGTTTTTAACGTATGTGAATCGCAGCTAACAGGAGGAAGCGCGAGATGGATATGAAAGTAGACAGTCAAAAGCTTATACAACTTCGCAATGCTAGGGCATGGAGTCAGCAGCATCTGGCAGATGTGTCTGGATTGAGTTTGCGTACTATTCAGCGAATTGAGAAAACACAATCTGCTTCACACGATTCAATAGGCGCACTTGCTTCAGTTTTCGAAACGACGCCCGATGCGCTTTTAATGGGTGAAACCCACGCCACTACAAGTCATGCTCAAGGGCAGCCAACCTCGCAAACTTCTACTGCGGGCGAAAATGCCGCAGCTCATCATTCAATTAAGCTGCAGGGTGACCGGCCAACGTCGTTGAATCCCCAACATGTTCTTTGGATCACGCTAGCGCTCGCCATCAGTTTGTTTGCTGCTATTTATTATGCGCAAACGGTCAATGCGAACAATGGTAGCAACCAAGTAATTGAAGCTGGCAAGCCAGTTAATGTCAGTAGCGAAGTCCTTGAAGATGCAACAAGTTGGCTGGAACTTATCGACAGCGGTGAATATGAACAAAGCTGGAAAGAGAGTGGGGCTATTTTTAGAAGCGGTATTTCAATAGCTAAATGGACAGAGGCGATGCAGCTAGTCAGGGAGCCATTGGGGGCAGTCAAGTCGAGGGAAATTGCGTTAGCGCAAGCGCCAACTTCACTGCCTGGATTGCCTAAAGGAAACTACCTAATTTTGTCGTTCACCACTGACTTTGATTCCCAGACCACAATGAAAGTAGAGACCCTTTCTATGGTGGAAGTTGATGGCGAATATAAAGCAATAGGCTACTTCATTAAGTAGCCTACTCAGGTAACTGGTACAAAGTTTCAATTCCTTGAATGGCTTTGAAAGCATCATCGCTCGTTGCATTGTTGATGGCTTTGATAAGTTCAGGTGCATTGTAGGGCTCTAACAAGGTTAGGAACGTCGCTGTGCCAGGTGGCATGCCACTATTCACTGCTTTTTGAAGTCGCTTCCATACGGTGAACAGCGACTCCTCACCTAACGTTTTTTGTTGCACCACGCTATCGATGGCGCGGTGCATTATCATCCCGCATGAATAATAAAGATTGAAGTGTCCGTTTTTATAAGCACGAGCCAGCGTTGTCTGCGCCAGCCCTTCAGTACAGCTCTCGAAAGCGCGGGTCATTCGGCTTTCAACATAGCTATTGGCGTCTTCGTAGAGGAAGTTCATGGCGATTGCCGCAAAGTAGTCGGCGTTGCCCTCGTGCAGCCAAGACTGATCCTCGTTCTCTGATACACCTTCGGTACTGCCAGGCTGATATAAATGGGCGACTTCGTGAGCAAAGAACCAAAGTGTTTGGTTAACAAAGCTGCTGTTATTCGCCTGCTCATTTAAGTCTTGTCTGTTCCAATGCATAAATATCTGGTTAGGTAGTGTTCCACCTTGTGTAGAGTGATCGTCTACGTTTGCATAAGAGGCAAATAACATGGGCTTTTCGCCCTTAAGCGGATTAAGAGAATGGGAGAAAAACGCCATCATGTTGGGTATATCTTCTTCTAGCGAAGCTTTAATGCTTTCAGGAAGCCCGGGATCAATTAGGGCAACCACATCATCGGTAATAATTGGCTGTTGCTTACCCACATACACGACTCTTCCATCATTGTTATCTGTCCACGACACGCTGCTTTTCATTACTTTGCCATTCAACACTATGTGTTCATCACTGGGAACATTGAGTGTCAGGTGCCATTTATTATCTTCTTCAGTACAGGCATTAGCACAAGCAAACAGTCGCCCAGAGTGAAAGGTATTTCCACCATCAGAAAAAGGAGAAAATGGTGCGTAATCTTTACCCAAGTGTTTATAGGTGGGTGTCAGTAAAAATGACACGGTAGAGAGGGGCTTGCCTGACTTCGAACGTACAAGTTCTTGGTGTTTGACGTTATCAAAGACGATTTCTATGTCGTTGTCTTGCGCGAACCAACGTGCTGTTCTTGATGTATCTGGGTTTCTAACAAAAGCCAGCGTTTTGGCTGGCGTAGTTAATGTGTAAGTGACTACCCATTTTTCAGACGTATCAGCCGTGCTTTTCTCAACCTTGATTAGAATAGTAGAAGGGGAAGAATGATTGAGCGCTTGGCTATTCGCCCATGCAATTTCAACGTTAAAGCACGCCAGTAGCGCTAACGTCATGCTTATGGCCGTTTTTATTTTTGTGATGTTAAGCCAATTCATAGCTGATCTTTCCCTGAGTGTTATTAATTTAAACGCATCCACTTTATTGAGGTGTTGTGGCAATGGGTTAGCCCCCGTGTTTAATTCACCGCTTCAACAAATACACCTTAGCCTATTTGGGTATTAAAAACGCAACTAAAGCTGCGCTAACTGTAGTTAAAGTGTGAGCATTTGTTACGAACCAAGTATGCCAGTTTCTTGTTAATGCAGAATGGGAGCGCTGTGCTATCTCATATAACGTGAATGGACGGTTCTTCGCTTATCACTTGCTCTAACGAAAAATAAAAAAGAAAAAACAGTGCTAAATCTCAAAAACTGGATTATGGTGGAATTAAGGGTTCGCTAATTTAACAAACGAACCTTTGAGGCAGAAAGAGTAGTACTGCTTCTCAGTCGACGCGAGTAGGGGAAGAAGTCCTGTTTCGAGCGGCATTCTCCTACAACCGTAACTGTAGCTTGTTAGCGCGTGCGTTCATAAATGAACAATACGTCTAACCTGGCTTTATTTACCGGAGTGAAGGATGCCAAGAAAAAATTCTACCGATACTAAGATTTACGTCCTCGATACCAATATTCTGCTGCACGAACCTCACGCTTTTCTCTCCTTTAAAGAACATGACGTTGTTATTCCAATGACCGTATTGGAAGAGCTCGACTACATCAAAGACAGCAAAAAAGACGTGGCGCGTGATGCACGGGTATCCATTCGGGCTATGGAGGATTTGCTCCACGACGCAACGCCAGAAGATATGCTAGCGGGTGTATCGATGGAAGGGTTGGGCGCGGGTCAAACGGCACCTACAGGGAGTCTATCTATATTCGCCGACCTCAACATGGTTGAGGCTCAGCAAGTGTTTACCAGCAACGAGAATGACAACCGCATTATTAACGTAGCGCTGCACTTGCAAAAGACGTTCGCGCCGCAAAAAGTGGTGTTGGTTACCAAAGACTTAAACATGCGCCTTAAAGCGAAAGGGGCAGGCCTCGCTCATGTTGAAGACTACCGCACCGACCAGCTAATTACTGACATCAAATATTTATCTCGCGGGTTTCATACCTTTGAAGGTAATTTTTGGGATAGCGTAAAAAGCGTGGATAGCCGCAGCGAAGGGCGCGACACTATTCACACTATCCCCAAGTCTATGTTGCCAGAAGCGTATGTAAACGAGTTTTTGCTCGACGAAACTAAACAGTTTGCAGGTTTAGTAGAAGAGATCACCGACGATCATTTAGAGGTGTTGGATTTAGGTTACGAACGCTTGATGGGTCGTCATGCCTGGGGCATCACACCCAAAAATATAGGGCAGGCCATGGCGCTTCATGCGCTGCTAGACCCACACATTGATATGGTTATTCTCACAGGCCCTGCCGGTAGTGGTAAAACGCTCCTTGCGTTAGCTGCAGCCCTTGAAATGGTGGTAGAGCGTAACATGTATGACAAAATCATTGTCACGCGAAGCACGCCGGAAATTGCTGAGTCCATTGGCTTCTTGCCGGGAACGGAAGAAGAAAAAATGTTGCCTTGGTTGGCAGCAATTACCGATTCTTTGGAAGTACTCCACAAGCACGACGAAAATACCAAAGGTTCTATGAATTACATCATGGAAAAAGCCAACATTCAGTATAAGTCGGTAAACTTTATGCGAGGCCGAAGTATTCAAAATGCGATTGTGATTTTGGATGAGTCGCAGAACTTAACCGCGTCACAGCTTAAAACGATCATCACACGTTGTGGTGAAGGAACGAAGCTGATAGTGGGCGGTAACTTGGCGCAGATAGACAGTAACTATCTGAGCGCAGTGACATCGGGGCTTACTTACTTGGTTGAGAAGTTTAAAGACTTCTCGGGCAGTGCCACCATAAACCTAGACGGCGTGGTAAGAAGTCGTCTTGCGAGTTTTGCTGAAGAAAATCTATAACCTAAGATAACGCGTAAATTGGTAGTATTGTTTTTATAACAGAATACTGCCCTCACTGTTATACTCCGCTGGTGGGAACTATCGGAGTATAACGTGGCTAAATACGAAGTTTTAGCTCACCAACTTAAAGAGCAGATTGAGCGCGGCGTGTGGGTAGAAAATGAAAAACTCCCATCGCTTCGTAAACAGGCAGCACAAACAGGCTTCAGCCTAATGACAGTGCTGCACGCCTATCAGATGTTAGAAAGCCAAGGCATAGTAAGCTCCCAAGAACGTTCGGGCTTTCTGGTAACAGCTAAAGCGAGCAATGCCTCAAAAGAACGTGTACAGGCCACAGAAGCCGTCAGCATTAACGACTTTGTATATGAAGTGCTGCAGGCCTCTCGCGACCCTCACATGTTCAGTTTAGGATTTGCGTACCCCGACCCAAGCCTTTATCCAAGGCAACATTTAAATAAGTCTATTGCAGCTGCCGCCCAGCAAATTTCCTTGACCAGCGCCATGGATAATTTGCCTCCAGGTAACCTGGACCTTAGAAAAATCATCGCTAAGCGCTATGCCGCCAAAGGCGTGAATATATCGCCTGATGAAATCATTATTACCGCTGGTGCGCTAGAGGCGCTGAACTTGAGTTTGCAGGCATGCACCACACCAGGAGACTGGGTGGTTGTCGAGTCGCCGGTGTTTTACGGAACGCTGCAGGCGCTTCAACGTTTAGGTCTAAAAGCGATTACTGTAACGGTATCACCCAACACTGGATTGGATGTAGCTGCACTTGAGCGCGCATTTAAAAATCATAATGTGAAAGCCTGCTGGCTTATGAGCAACTTTCAAAATCCTGTTGGATACTCATTGAGTGACGTTCAAAAACAGCAGGTGGCCGCGTTACTGGATAAGTATAATGTTGCCCTTATTGAAGATGATGTGTATGCCGAGCTTTATGCTGATAAGCGTCCACCTCTGCCAATTAAGCATTTTATGAAAGAGGGAGATAGTATGTTGTGTTCATCGTTCTCCAAGTCTTTAGTGGCAGGGTACAGAATAGGGTGGGTCGCCGCAGGTAAGCGTGCCCTTGAAATACAAAAACAGCAGCTTATGAGTACATTGGCAACCAGTGCGCCGATACAGCTTGCGCTTGTAGACTATTTATCCACAAAAAATTACGAGTCTCATTTAAAGCAGCTGCGAAAAAAACTCATCGCTCGTAAGAAGACGATAACGGCGCTGCTTACCGACCTTCTATCAGACGTTGCGACTATTCATACACATAGCGGCGGCTATTTTTTATGGGTGGAATGCCGGGGGCATGTTGATGCAATGGCTATTTATAAAGAAGCGTTGCGTTTACACATCACCATTGCGCCAGGAAAACTGTTTAGCTTAACCAATGAGTTTAACCATTGTTTTCGTTTAAATGCATCGTTTGCTCTGAATGAAGCGAAGCGCAATCAACTGCTTAAGCTTTCGTTATTTATAAAAAGTCTTTCATAAATAACGTGTTATCACTCTGCGTAACGCAAACCGTAGTTTTTGCACATTCTGTATAGGGCGCAGGTTTGAAAACAAGAAAAACATTCACCTTAAAAATCTGCGACTTCAAAGCCTACGCCTTAAATATCTGCGCCTTAAAAACTATTGCAACTGATCTATAAAGAAACCCCTAATCTGTTTCTATTTTAACGGCCTTAAATCCCTACCATTAGCGCAAAATTTTCGGAGAAAGCTAATGACGGCAGTTAAAATTCGGCAAGAAGACATCATTGCTTGTACACCCGTAGAAAGCAAAAAAATCTATATCCGTGAGGAAACCGGGCACTTTCAAAAAATACGTCGATACTTGAATGTAGTATTAGTGACGCTGTTTGTTGCGCTCCCCTTTATTCAATACCAAGGACAGCAGGCGATTTTGTTTGACGTGGGGCGTCAAACCCTCACGCTTTTTACATGGGTGTTGTATCCACAAGACCTCATGATTTTTGCCTTTCTGTTTATTCTTGCGGCTTTTGTTTTGTTTTTAGTCACCCGTCATTACGGGCGAGTATGGTGTGGCTTTACTTGCCCTCAAACCGTATGGACTCTCGCTTTCAATTGGGTAGAGCGCCGTATTGAAGGTACGCACAATCAAAGCAAGGCTTTAGATAAGCAGCCTAGCTCACTAACAAAAGTAGTCGTAAAGGGGGCAAAACACAGTGCATGGTTGGCATTAAGCCTTATTACTGCGCTGGTTTTTATGTCTTACTTCTATCCGGCATCTCGTCTATATACGGAGTTTTTCACTTTCTCTGCGCCTGCGTTAATTTCAGGCTGGACAATGTTCTTTGCCGTTTGCACTTATGCCAATGCCGGTTGGCTTCGAGAGAAAATGTGCACGCATATGTGCCCCTATTCTCGCTTTCAAGCTGCGATGTTTGATAACAGTACGTCATTGGTTACTTACAACGAAACCAGAGGAGAAAGCCGCGGACCAAGGAAGCGTTTTTCACAGCACAAAGACTTGGGCGATTGTGTGGATTGTAATTTATGCGTTCAAGTCTGCCCAGCAGGCATCGATATTCGTGAAGGAATTCAGTACGAGTGCATTAACTGTGGCCTGTGTATTGACGCATGCGACAAGGTCATGGCCAAATTTGGCTATCCGCTCAAACTTATCAATTTTTCGCGAGCCGGCAGGAATTCTGGGCGTAAATTCACTAACTATCTTTACGGCGCCGCAATCATTGCCATACTGCTCGCAATGGGCGAGTGGGCTATCGACAGGCAGGACTTCGAAGCTTCAATTAGCCGTGACCGCAACGCGCTTTACAGAGAGAACAACGCGGGACACATTGAAAACACTTATACGTTAACCGTTTTAAATAAATCCCGCGTGGCCAAAACCTATGAAATTGCTATAGAAACGCCATCAGGTATGCAGCTTATTAACGTACCGACTATAAACGTAGCACTAGGCGAAAAGCGAAATGTGCCGTTTTCAGTTGAAGCATTGTCGCCAATGGCTAATATCATGCAATCTGTTAGCTTTGTTATTATCGATAAATCTACCAACAGTGTGATTGGCAGTGAAGTGATGTTCTATTCAGGGAATAACAGGCAAATGTAGATGAAACTTACTCTACTACTTCCACTTGGTAGCGCCCGGTCACAATGTTGCGCTCTGTATCTTCTGATACTTGCCCGAAAGGAATGAGTGCCGGACCCGTAGGATCATAGAGCACGTAAACGTCGCCATCGTGCTCTATGGTTCGGTCATCTGCCATGGGGGTTAATGCAATTCCAAGCAAGGCGTGGTTGGGCAGGTAAAGCACAATCATCTTTGTAGTAGGTAAAAAAGCTCTTACCATTGAAGACGCTAACACTGCTTTACTGTCACAGTCCCCTAGGTTCTGCATAAGCACACTTATGGGCGGCGCATACCCAGAGCCATTACTCACTACTCTATCTTCTAACGTGTCGTAAGGGATGCTTTGCAGCCAACTGAGAATTAAAGAAAAATAGGCTCTTGAATCTGACTCAGACGCGACTTTCTCGTAAAACGCTTGAGAAACGGACACCAAAGGTTTTACTGACTCAGAGATGTAACGCAGGTGATCTGGCTTTATGGCACTTTGGTTAAATAAAGTCGTAAAGCGCGTGAAGTAATGTTCATGCAAGTAGCTATCGTAAGCGTTTTGCTGTACGTCACGTAAATGCGCTTGAACGTCTTCTATTTTCTCTTCGTCAGTCCCCGACACTTTAATATTAATGGCTTCTCTCAAGGGCTTGATTGTTACTTTTGCGTCCTTGGGGTCGATAGCCTTTGCTGCTTTGGTCAACGCAACAGTCACGTGTCGCTGTGCTATTTTGGGCTTGTAATTAGTTTGCCTTAGCGGCAAGTCTTCAATTGACTCAAAGGGAATTTCAAACTTGAGGTTATGTCGCTGCTTCGCACCGTCAATCCATTCGTAATAGAACTGCATGCCGGTATCAGTCTTCTTTCTTTTGAACTCGAGTTGTTCAGAGAGCGCATGCTGAACATGGAAAACCACAGGGATCGTAGCGAGACCAAGGTATTTCGTTACCTTGCTAATAAAGCGCCAAATGTTCTTTTTTTTCGAGGAAGTATGAAGCTTCATTGTTATCGTGGGGTTAACTCAATAATTGATCACTCATTTTGTGAGTATGCGCGTGAAAATGAAAAAAACAAGGCAAAGGCTATTTTGAAGCCTTTGCTTTGGGTCGTGCCAGCCCATTACCCTAGCAGAGGTCGTCAATAGTGCATTGAGAGACCTTGGGATTGTGCTACTTGATTCAAAAACTGTCGATTAGTGGGTAAACCACTGAGTTGTTGCTGAATACTTTGTACATGTTTTGCGTAGGCCTGCCGCTGTTCAGGAGTGTGCAAATTGGCTTGATAGACATCATTGTACTGCGACCTGAATCCCATGCCGTATAGAACAAACAAATAGCTGGCCGCGGGGAACAATTCCTCACGAAGTTCAAAATCAGATGAAATAGGGCTGCGGCTTTTCCACAGGGTTAGCCAATCTTGTAACTGGGTGGAGCAGCTCTCTTGGTTCCGCATATCACGCCAGTACGCAGAAGCTTCACGTTCACTCAACACATAATGAAGCTTTAGGAAGTCGACTATTCTTTCCCATTTTTTTTCGAAAGCCTGATTAAACTGTCGACCAGCCGCTTGGCATTCTTTATATGTTCTAGGCAGTTGTTTTGCTATGTGGGTGGCAGATAATTCAATCATGACAAGCGCCGACGCTTCCAAAGGTTCCAGGAAGCCAGCAGATGTGCCGATGGCGACACAATTCTCTACCCAAAGCGTTTTACGGTAGCCCGGTGAGAATGTGATCTTTCTCGCTTTGCTAACATCCACATCAGCGGTTTTCTTGTCGTGCTTTAAGTAGGTCTCCAGTGTTGCTCTTGCTTCATCTTCACTGCAATGCGCCGAGCTATACACGTATCCCACACCTTTTCTCGAAGGCAAACCAATGTCCCAAATCCAGCCACTGTCTTGAGCTGTTGAGTGTGTGGTAGAGGCAATATCAACTGAGCTGTCAACGTAGGGAGCTTGGATTGCGATAGCACTGTCGTTGGCCAGTACGTTGGAGCAAGATGTTAAGGGGACACCATAGTGCTGACCAATTAACCTTGCCGCAAAGCCTGTACAATCTATGAATAGATCACCAGTAATATTACCGTGTTCACGACCCACTATTGCAGAAATAGGTTCTGAAGATGAGCCAACCACATCATCCACATGATCCACAATATGTTGAACACCTAAAACCGTTGTCGCGTGCTTTTGAAGTAGGGCTGCAAACTTGTTTGCGTCAAGGTGATAACCATAGTTTGCAATGCCAGCATACGCAGGCGTTTGACGCTGCTTGGGGGCGAGATGGTGGTCGCATAACGCGGCCTGGGAACATACAGCATGTGCAAAATCTTGCTCTGCTGCGTAGCTTTGCCACCATGCCGCAACGTCGCTTTCAAAGTACCTAAATGGTAGGCTGAAAGGGTGGTAGTACTGATGTTCAACGTTGTCTGAGCGCCAATTGTGAAAACTGGTACCTTGCTTAAAAGACGCATTGCACTGGGCTAAAAAGGTTTCTTCACTGATACCAATATTAAGAAGCGTACTGCGCATAGTAGGCCACGTCCCTTCGCCTACACCCAATATACTGACATCTGGTGACTCAACTAAGGTGACACTAATATTGTCATCGTGCTTGTGCGTTACAGCGATGATTGAAGCGGTTAACCAGCCAGCGGCACCACCACCTACAACAACAATACGACGAAGGGGGCTATTCGCTTGATGCATATTTTTCCCAAAGCCTACTTTATGAAAATAAAATGTTAACGATTTGGTTTTTCTTAAATGTATATTAAATGAGGCTTAAATGTAAGTGGAAACGTTTACATAATTAGTCGGTAGTCAGGAAATAACGCAATTAACTACGAGTGCAGGCAGCATTGTTTACTGCCAATAATACACAGGGAAATTACTGGGGCAGATGTTGGTAGTCGGTTGGGAAATTGCGGCAGAGCAATGTTGAAGAGGAGGTAAGTAGAAGCCGACGTTCTTAAGCGGAAAGCTGGTACAGAGCCCCTTTATTTACACAAAGGGGCAGGAAGGGATTATTGGTACCAGTTTAGTTCGTCACGTAAACTAACAACTGAACCGACGATAATAAGTGTAGGAGGCTGTAATTGCGCCTCTTCTTGCTTAGCCACAATATTACTCAGCGTGCCTGTTAGTACCGCCTGCTTTTCGGTAGTCGCCGATTGAACTAAAGCGATAGGCGTATTGGCATCAAGACCGTGTTCAATGAGCTTTTCGCAGATAATCGGCAAGCCTGTCAAACCCATATAAAACACAGCGGTTTGATTCTTCTGTGCAAGGGCAGGCCAGTTGAGGTCGATGGTGCCATTTTTTAGGTGACCAGTGGCGAATACCACAGACTGGGCGTGATCGCGATGAGTAAGTGGAATGCCAGCATAGCTAGACGCCCCGCTTGCGGCGGTAATGCCGGGAACTACCTGAAAGTCGATGCCGTGCTGAATAAGTGTTTGAATTTCTTCTCCACCACGTCCAAATATGAATGGGTCGCCGCCTTTTAAACGCACCACACGATTGCCTTTTTTAGCTTCATCAACCATTAGTTGGTTAATGTCGTCTTGAGGAAGCGTGTGATTGCTTTTGGCCTTACCCACGTAGATTTTCTCAGCGTCACGACGTACAAGCTCAAGAATTTGCGGCGATACTAAGCGATCATAGACTACCACGTCGGCCTTTTGCATTAAGCGCAAGGCGCGAAAGGTAAGAAGATCGGGGTCGCCAGGACCTGCTCCTACCAAATACACTTGCCCTTCTACTTTTTTGTCCTGAGCCGCGGCTTGCAGTGCTAATTCGAATGCATCATCGGCTTTGTTGTCTTGGCCCTTTTCAACCATTTCAGCAATGTCACCATCGAGCACGTCTTCCCAAAAGTATCGACGAGCGGTAACGCCATTAAGCGTTTGTTTTACTTTTTCGCGGAATTTTTCAGAAAATGCGCCAAGTCGACTTAAGTTAGCAGGCAGTACAGTCTCTAACTTTTGACGTAAATAACGAAGCAAAACAGGCGCTACACCACCACTACTCATAGCAATAACGATAGGAGAGCGGTCAACAATAGAGGGGGTGATGAATTGGCAAAGCGGCGTATTGTCCACCACGTTCACCAACACTTTGTTAGCGCGCGCTAAGTCGTGAATATGTTGATTAACATCGCCTTTATCTGTGGCAATGAAGACCATATCTTTATGGGTGAGATCACTATTTTCAAACTCTCGTTCAATAAGTGTTACTTTCTCATTTTGCGCCAATTGCTTCACCGTATCGCAAACCCAAGGCGCCACCACGGTGATGGTCGCAGGTGTCTTCATAATAAGCTCTAGCTTACGGGCAGCTACTTCACCAGCCCCAACAATTAGAACATTGAGTTTTCTGGCGTCTAGGAATAACGGAAAGTAATCCATAAAGGTTTTCTTAGCTTCAAATACAAAAAAAGAACTGACACTATTCTGCGCCAATTCTTTTTAATTAGAAAACAACGAAAACAGCCTTTATATTGCTATTAGTTATATAAAGGCTGAATGTATTGCTATTTAGTTCTTACGCTTACGGTTTTCGCGATCTCCGCGATTAGGGCGGTCTTCACGATTGCCGCGAGGCGCTCTGTCACCACGGTTACCACGATCGCCACGACCTTTAGCCGGCGGTGTATCTGACCATTCGCGAATATTCAAACGCTGACCAGCAACACGGGTGCCCTGTAGCGTATCGCGCGTCTCCTTAGGCATGCCTTCAGGAAGGTCTACCGTGCTGAAGTTGTCATAAATTTCGATAGCGCCAATGTGCTTCGAATTTATGTTTGCTTCATTAGCAATAGCCCCAACGATATTTCCAGGCTTCGCACCATGTACGTGACCTACTTCAATGCGGAAGCGCTGCATGCCTTCTTCAGGCTTGCGGTTTCCACGAGGTACTCTTGGCTTTCTCTCACGACCATCACGGTCACGAGAGTTTCTCTCGCGGCTGTCGCGCTGAGGCTTGCTGTTAATATCTGGACGATCTGATTCTTTAAGAATTAACGGTTCGTCGCCTTGCGCAATTTTAAGCAGTGCCGCCATCAATACTTCAGGGGACGCTTCGTTTTCTTCTTTAATCATCTCAACAATAGGCATTAGTGATTCAATGCTATCGTCTTGGGTTGCTTCGGCAACTGATTGTTTGAAGCGGCTTAAACGTGTTTCATTAATTTCGCTAATTGAAGGAATTGGCATTGCTTCAATAGGCTGCTTGGTAGTTTTCTCGATAGAGAATAACAAGCGCTTTTCGCGATGAGAGATAAATAGGATCGCATCACCTTGACGACCAGCACGACCAGTACGGCCGATACGGTGTACGTAAGATTCGCTATCGTACGGAATATCGTAGTTGATAACGTGGCTTACACGCTCAACGTCAAGACCACGGGCTACAACGTCGGTAGCGACAAGGATATCAATTTTACCCTGTTTAAGTTTTTCAACAGTGCGCTCACGAGCTGCCTGAGGAATATCACCGTTTAGTGGTTCTACGTCGTAACCACGAGCAGAGAGTTTATCTGCTAGTTCAACCGTAGCGGTTTTCGTACGTACGAATATGATCATACCGTCAAACACTTCCACTTCCATGATGCGCGTTAGCGCTTCAAGCTTGTGGTGTGGTGCAATTTGGCAATAACGCTGGCGAATGGTGCTAGCTGTACTTACCTTAGACGCAATTTTAACGTGCTTAGGGTCTTTCAAGTATCGCTGAGTAATCTTCTTAATTGGGCCAGGCATAGTTGCCGAGAACAGTGCGGTTTGGCGCTCTTCTGGTGCGTGGCTAAGAATAAGTTCAACGTCATCGATAAAGCCCATACGAAGCATTTCGTCAGCTTCGTCTAGCACTAAGAACTTAAGTTCGCTTAAGTCTAGCGTTTTGCGCTTAATGTGGTCGATGATACGGCCTGGTGTACCTACAACAACCTGAACGCCGCGCTTAAGCTGGCGAATTTGGTTGTCGTACGACTGACCGCCGTATACTGGAAGTACTTTAATTTTTTGACTAAAGCTCGCATAAACCTGAAACGCCTCTGCAACCTGAATAGCTAGTTCACGGGTTGGGGCCAATACCAGTAATTGCGGCTTACGTTCTTCAGGATCGATATTTGCCAACATAGGTAGGGCAAACGCAGCGGTCTTTCCTGTCCCTGTCTGTGCCTGACCGAGTAAATCGTGACCTTCAAGTAGAAGAGGAATACTCTCAGCTTGAATAGGAGACGGTTTCTCGTAGCCAACTTTTTCAAGGGCTTGTAAGATAGGTTCTGGTAAATTGAGGTCTTTAAATGTCATGTCGACAGTTGTGGTCATTAAGGATCCTGGTGCATTAAGTAAGGAGGGTGCGGCATACGATTAAACCGTACTTTTTCGGTTTATTATCGCAAGACGCTATACAGCGATGAACTGGCCTTTCGGGCGAGTTTATGAAGCGTATTCGTAGCGTATTTCGCGATATGCTTGCCAGCAGTGTTGCAAAAAACCATATTATATTCGAATAATGGCAAGGTTGCCACGAAATTGCACAGTTTAGATGAAATAATAGACAGTACACCATGCGCTATTTTCAATGTGTAGCGATGTGACAATAAAAAGTTGAGGTAGGGCAAGGAATTACAATGACAAAAATGAAACCCAATACATTACTTAAAAGCACAACGTTAGCGGTGATGCTGACCAGCGCGCTTTTATCTGGATGTAGTGAAAAATCAATGGAAAGCCATTTAGCAGATGCAAGGAACTACGCCTCTTCTCAACAAATCGACGCCGCCATTGTTGAATATAAAAATGCCATTCAAAAAGCGCCCGATGCCGCAGCACCGCGCTTCGAACTTGGCAAGCTGTACTTGCAGCAAAGTAATTTTTCAGCTGCTGAAAAAGAACTCAACAAGGCAATGGAACTTGGGCATCCTGTTAGCCAAGTCATTCCTCTATTGTCGGTCGCTTACCAACAGTCAGGCGCAGAAAATGCGCTGGCCGAAGTAGATTATCGCGCAGAAGGGATGTCAGCAGTTGAATCAGCCGAGGTGGGTTTTTATAAGCTACAGGCTTTAATGCAGCTAGGTAAAAACGAAGAAGCGCAAACGCTACTGGCTGATTTATCAACCCTAGATACGAGCTCAGTCTACAAAGGCCTTATTGACAGTTATGCCTTTGTTTTAGAGAACGACATGGATGGAGCGCTAGCCGCCACCGAGAAGCTGCGAGAACAAGCCCCCACCAATAAAGACGTGCTACAACAGTTAGCAAAAATTTATCTTCAAAAAGGTGAGCCGAGTAAAGCTGCCGAAGTCTACGGCGTGTATGTGAGTCAGTATCCTGACGACGTAACCAGCAAATTTGCCTATGCAGCGCTACTGATTGAAATAAGAGAGCTCGACAAAGCAGAACCTATTGTAGATGACTTGTTGACCTTAAATGAAAACCATCCGCTGCTTAATACCTTTAAAGGCATCATTGAGTCGGCCAACGAGAATTATGCTAAGGCCCTCGAGCACTTGGAAATTGCCGTTCAAAATGGAAGAAGTGATCAGGTCGTGCGTTTGGTTGCGGGCTTCAGTGCATATCAAATTCAAGACTTTGAAGCGGCACAGCGTCACCTGACAATGGTGGCTTCTAGTCTTCCTGATAATCACCCTGGTCTTCGTATGCTGGCAGACAGCATGCTGCAGCTTGGTGAAAATGATGAAGCGCTTGAAGTATTAGCGAGGGTAGAAGGCGAGCAAGGTATTGATGCCGCACTATTCTCTAAGGCAAGTTATCAGCTTTTAAAAGACGGTAACGTAGTCGGTGCACAGCAGATGGTGGCAAAGTCTGAAGCGGTGAGTACCACAGCAGAAGATTTATCTCGCTTAGGTGTTTTGCAGTTATCATTAAATGATATTGATGGCTTAGTTAATCTTGAACAAGCCGTAGAGCAGTCGCCAGAGTCTGTGACGTCACAAGCTACATTACTTCGCGCCTACATTGCTACTAGTCAGCTTGAAAAAGCAAAAAGCGCAGCGAAAGAGTGGCATGAAAAGTCACCTGATACTGCAGCTCCGCTTATTTACCTAGGGAATATTGCGACGGCAGAGGGAGCCTACCAAGAGGCCGCCCAATATCTAGATAAAGCCAGTGAGCTAGAAGGTGCAAAGAATGAGGTGTTTTACTCTCGCGCTAAATTACTGGTAGCCGAAGGTAAAAACGATAACGCGATTTCCTTTGTTCGCGCCTTTATTGATAAGAACCCCTCCGATGTACAGGCGCTAGCGCTATGGTTTGCCCTCGCAATGGAAAACGGGAACGCACAGGACGTTATCAAGCATACTCAAACACAGTTCAACACCAATAAAACAAATCTGAACTTAAGACTTCTCCTTGCAAGAATGTACTCGTTGAACAGTCAGCTTGATAAAACGGTTTCGCTTTTGTCAGATGTCGAAGGTAATGAAGCGTCGCCACAAGCGTTTTGGAACTTAAAGGGTCAAGCGCTTATCGCCACCAACAATGTAGAAGACGCGACAGCGTTTTTCGATCGTTGGCTATCGTTTTACCCGCAAGATAAAAATGCGGTATTGGGTAAGTTGCTGATTGTCGACTCTCAAAAGCAATTTGATCAGGGGCTGACGTTAACCAATAAGGTGTTGGCTAAACGTCCAGATGCACAGTTAACCTTATTGAAAGCTTACTTTCACAGCCGACTTGGGCAGGCAAAACCTGCATGGGAAATCATTAATAGCACGGCCGATGATGTTAAGGCTCTGCCTTTCGTTAGAGGCGTAATAGCGCGCTTGCATCTTATCGATAAAGCGCCTGAGCAAGCTGTAGAGCATGCCAAAGCCGCCTATGACGCTACGCCTAACTCAGATAACGCTTTGTTGTTGATAGCGGCGCTTGAGATGTCGGGTAAAAAAGCTCAGGCATTTACGTTTCTTGAAAAACACGTTCAGGCGCACAGTAACGACATTCCAAGCGCCATGCTGTTAGCAGAGCGTCAAATCGGCAAAGACAGAGCAGCAGCCATTAAAACCTATGAGCAGGTGCTAACTAAAACACCGGATAACTTTGTTGTCTTAAACAACTTAGCGTATTTGGCGTTTGAAGATAAAAACCTTACTCGAGCTGAAGAACTCGCTAAAAAAGCCGTATCACTGCAACGTGAGAACGCTGACGCAGTAGATACGCTAGCGCAGATTTATGTGGCTAAAGGTGATAAAGCCGCTGCCCTCAAACTGTACGAAGAAGTTTCTGCACGTCCTATTGCGAACGACGATGTGTATTTAAATCACGTGAGTGTATTGCTTGAACTCGATAAAAAAGCGCTTGCCTCGCGCAAGCTAGCAAGTCGAGAGTTTAAGTCTGAAGCTGCAAAACAAAGGGCTGAGTCGCTTAAGCAGCAGTACGGGATTTAGGCTCGTATAGCTTATTATGCCGTAGCTTAAATCTAAACCTTCCATTTGCGAGAAACGAAAAAGGCCACATCAATGTGGCCTTTTTCAATTATGCTATTGGAGCAAAACGCGCCTAGCTGGTTTTGCTTACCGTGCTATGTTCGTTATTAGCAGTAATCTGCGCCTTTAGCTCTCGTAGTTCTTTCATTACATCTTGAAGGGTTGGCTCTACGTTTCCTTGTGCAATTTGCTCTTCGAGTAAAGCGGCTTCTTTTTCTGCTCGTGCTTTTTCGTTTTCTCTTTCCATCACGTTCACCACGATCCCAATCACCATGTTCAAGAACGCGAACGCAGTAAAGAAAATAAAGGTAAGGTAGAAAATCCAGCTTAGCGAGTAAACCTCCTGAGTCTCGTACATTACATCGGTCCAATCTTCGAATGTCATAATTCTAAAGAGCGTTAGCATCGAGATAGTGATATCGCCCCACAGCACGGGATTGATGTTTTCGAATAAAGTACTGCCTATAGCTGCGTAAATGTAGAAAATGATAAACATCAACAGCATGACATATGCTAATTGGGGCAGTGCTTTAACCAAAGAAACTAACAGGATCCTAAGCTCGGGGATGATCGAGATCATACGCAATACGCGGAACACACGCACCAAACGGGCGATAAGTGCCAGTTCGGTATCGTCTGCCGGAATGAGACTAATAACCACAATCAGTGTGTCAAACCAGTTCCAAAAGCTCTTGAAAAAGTAGCGTTTACGTTTTTCAGCCAAAAATCGTATGGTGATCTCTGTCAGGAAGAATGCACTGATAAACCAATCTAAGAATAACGTGACGGATGACATGCCTGCTGGCAATTCATAGGTTTTGGCACCTACGAGAAGCGCTGAAATAACGATAACGCTAATTACAAAGGCTTCGAACCATTTATTGGCTCGAATGCGCTCAAATTTATTTTGAAGTTCAGAGGCTTGCATTTCTATTTATCACTCAAAGAAAAACCAAATAACCAAAGGGCTTGTGGTAAGCGCGATTGGCGGTATACTAAATAATCAGTAGTGCTGAATAAAGGCACTTATTGCTTACAAATGTAGGGGCACAAAAGGCGTTTTAAAACCTGTGTCGCCACACGTGACCTAAACGTTTATCTAGCCAAATACATAGGCTTAAAAATAAAGGGCATAATCATGGATGATGAATTACGGTTGTTGCAAGAGAAATTGCATATCGTGGCTGAACGCCTATCTAATTTCGCGCCAACAAAACAAAATGCTGAAGCCTTGCGCGCAGAATATCGCCAACTGCTCAGTGCACTAAAAAGATTTACGCCCGCGGCGTAGCATTCCTTTCTCATCACCGTTTGGATAGAGCCTGCTTTTGCTATTAACTAAGTAAAACTAGTAGGCATAAAAAAGGGCAGCATAGGCTACCCTTTCATTCTTTTGACAGCGCTTGGCGCAATCAACTACTTAATGTTAGCCATTGGTTTTGGTTTCTGCTGGCTTAAGACCACGGTTGATCATAGCCACATCTTCACCTGTCAATGTACCTGCCGCTTGCTTAAGCGTAACCACTGACTGAATAAAGTCATAGCGTGCGCCCGCAAGGTTACGACGGGCATCAAACAAGTTACGGGTGCTGTCCAATACGTCAACAATAGTACGTGTACCGACATCAAAGCCCGCTTCTGTGGCCTTAAGTGCGCTATCTGCAGACACCACTGACTGCTCAAGAGCGCGAATAGTAGAGATAGACGCTTTTACGTTATTAAACGAGCTACGAACTGACTGTACCGTTTGACGATACGTCTGCTCTGCAGCTTGGCTGGCCGCTACGTAGTTGTACTTCGCTTGCGACGTTTGCGCGCTTACGCTACCGCCTTGATAGATTGGAACGTTCAGCGTAATGCCAATTGATTGGTTATCCAAGTACGGCGTTTCATACCCAAACGGTGTGGTAGAGCCGTCGTCATTTAATACTTCAGCATCAACATCATCTTTCGAGCGACCGTAGCTGCCAGACAGTGATAATGTTGGCAAGTGACCAGAGCGCGCAATAGCAATATCTTCTTTTGCAACGTCCATGGCCAAACGGTCAACTAATAGAGCAAGGTTTTGGTCCTGTGCGGTCTCTAGCCAGCTGTCTACCGTTTCTGGTACTGGCATAGTCGCAGAGAAATTCTCTGTATTTAGACCGAAAAGACGATCGTGGTACTTGCCGGTAATAACACGAAGTGCTTCAAGGGCAAACTCAAGCTGGTTTTTCGCTTGGATTTCCTGAGCTACTGTGCTGTCGTAGTTCGCTTGTGCTTCGTGCACGTCAGTAATAGCCGTTAGACCTACCTCGAAGCGCTGGCGTGTTTGCTCAAGCTGACGTTCAATGGCGCGTTTTTCAGCACCTACAAATTCTACGTTGTCACGCGCGCGCAATACGTCAAAGTAAGCTGTAACCGTACGCACGATAACGTCTTGCATGCTAGCGGCAAGTTGTGCATCGCTTTGCTCAGCTACTTTCTCTGCGCGGTCTAGACCCAACCAGTTTGCGTGGTCGTATAAAGACATTGAAAGTGATAAACCGTAGTTAAGCGTGTCTACTTCAGTATCTGTTGTGAATACTTGAAGGCCGTTGTCACCAGCCGCTTGTTGGAAGCGTTCTGATTCAGATTGGGTGTAACCCACAGAGCCAGAGATTTGGGGTAGTAGGCTTGCGCGGCTAAGACTGATTCCTTCGAACGCAGCATCACGTTGCGCTTTCGCTTGGTTTACCAATGGATCGTTCGCCAGTGCTTGTTGATATACCTGCATTAGGTCATCGGCTAGCGCACCAGTTGTCATCGAAACACCGATAACTAGCGACAGAAGTGTTCGTTTCATGCTTACGTCTTCCTGTTGTGTTCAAGTTGCGTCGTCGTTTATTCGTTGAGACGACTTATTAAAACCAAGTGTATGAAAATTCAACCACAAACCGAAAGTCCAAACTCGTAACAGTATTCGATTAACTGTAACAGAATATGTGATCTACCCACGCAATTATTATAGTAATAGACGACTTGTAATATGAGTTTTCTGTTATTCGCTCACACGCCGTATCGCATTTTTCATGCGTATACATGGTTGGTGTGTAAATGTACTATGTATGATAAATCTATTTGAACCATAAGTGTCAGCAAATGAGCAAGGAATTCCTTTCATTTACCTCAAATGACGTCGAAATTACCGACATTAAGCCAGTGTATCGTGGTTTCTTTACCATGAATCAGTATCAATTTAAGCACAAGTGTTTTAATGGAGAATGGAGCGACACGGTCACGCGAGAAATATTTGAACGCGGTCATGCGGTGGGGGTCTTACCCTACGATCCTGAACTCCAAGAGTTTGTGCTCATTGAGCAAGTTAGAATTGGGGCATTAGCCACATCTTCAAGCCCTTGGTTAATAGAAATTATCGCGGGCATGATCGACAAAGGAGAAACACCGGAGTCTGTATGCCATAGAGAGTCGATGGAAGAGGCAGGTATTACCCTAGATAAATTAACCAAAGCGCTGAGTTATTTATCGAGCCCGGGCGGCACGACCGAAAGATTACACATTTTTATAGCAAAGACTGATGCTAGCCAAGCGCAAGGTATTCACGGCCTAGAAAACGAGTCTGAAGACATTAAAGTACATCGAATAAAAGAAAATACCGCCCTTGAATGGTTGGAAAATGGCCATATTGACAACGCCGCAGCGGTAATTGCGCTACAATGGTTCTTTATGCACAAAACACAACTTCTGGAGCAGTGGCAGACATCGTGACACAACGCAATCGACGAAAATACGTACCTCATCTTCCTTCAATGCAGGCGCTTTGCGAACTGAACTACTCCCATGTTCTGAGAATTTTGCCTGATTGCGATACGGAAGATTTGAGCTATGAATTTTCGGTTGGTGTCGGCCTGTCTTATGAAATACGTATTGTAGAGTCTGCTCGCTACACCAGTACGTTAAGCATTAAGCAAACCACTAAAGATATGCCCTCATATTTAACGCCCAGCATGACGGTACGCTTATATCACGATGCGCGTATGGCAGAGGTTATCAATAGCCAAAATACGGGAGCGCTTGAACCGTCGTACGAGTATCCGAATTTAAAAATGCGTCAGCGTAACGAAAAGCACATGGTGAATATCTTTTTAGCTGAATGGCTAAACTTCTGTTTGCAACACTCCTCAAACGTTACTTCTGAAGCGTGATAACACTCATTCAGCTAAGTGATTGCCACTTACTAAAAGACAAAGATAAGACGGGATATGCGGGCATCGCGCCCTATGATTCACTAGCACGCGTGCTTTCTGATATCCAAAATTACATTGTTCAAGAAGTTGCCAGCGAGCCCCAGCAGAGAGCAAAGCACCAAGTAGTCGTGCTGGTTACTGGGGATATTAGCGGCGATAATTCCCCTGAGAGCTATCAGCATTTTATTGCATTGATGGAGCAACATATTGAGCCAGCAAATATAAAATGGTTTGTGCTGGCGGGTAATCACGACAATAACTCGTACTTTGAAAAATATCTTGGCAGTCGGCACTTACAAAGCAATGACTCGTTAAGCTTGTGCAATTGGCAAATACACGGCATGGATACCCGCGCTTTAACCAATAAGCAAACGGCAGCCGGGGAAGTAAAAGAAAGCGATATACAGGCGCTAGAGCAATCGTTAACTACGTCGCCGCAGACAAATCATCTTGTTGCGCTTCATCATCACATATTGCCTTCAAACAGTTGGATGGATAAGCACTCTTTGGTTGATGTTCAGCGGTTAGTATCGCTTACAGATGAATATCCGCAGATAAAAGCCTTCCTACACGGACACTTACATTCGCCGTTGCGCCAGCTGATAGGAAAGCACAATACGCCTTCTTACGGCAGCCCTTCTACATGTTGGCAGTGGGAAATGCGGCCCGAGTTTGGTGTTAGCAATGAAGCGCCGGGGTATCAGGTGATGAGTTTAATGGGTGACGGCACGGTAAACGTTACCGTTGTTAGGGTTTAGCTCAGTCGAGCTTGGCTTTGAAGGATGCGCTAGGTGCGTTTGGCGTTAAAACCCGTTTCATACTCGCATCGAGTTTAGAGCAAACAAAGAAACAAAAAAGAACAGAGAACACAGAGTAGAGAAAAATATGCAGCACATTTTATATCTCCACGGCTTTTTAAGTTCGCCGAAATCCATTAAGGCGCAAGCCACCAAAGCGTATTTTGAGCAGCATCACTCGAACGTTACCTTGCACATTCCTGAGCTGTCTAATTTTCCAAGCAAAGTGGAAGACCAGCTAATTTCACTTATTGAGAACACACCGGCACTGCTTGAAAACGGACTGAAACTTATTGGCAGTTCAATGGGGGGGTATCTCTCTACGTTTTTGCTTGAAAAGTTTGGTGGCAAAGCCGTGTTGATCAATCCCGCTGTTCGCCCTTACGAGCTATTGCAAGGGTTTATCGGTGCCCACGAAAACCCTTACAGCAAAGAAAAGTTTGAAATAGTAGAAAGCGATATGGGGGTAATCCAAGCATTAGAAGCTGCCTCAATTAAAACGCCAGGCAATTACAAAGTGCTACTTCAGACCGAGGATGAAACACTGGATTACCGCTTAGCGGCTGAAAAGTACGCACAAAGTCATCTGGTTATTGAAGAAGGCGGCGATCACAGCTTTGTAGGTTACGAAAATCACTTGCCTGCTATTGCCGAGTTTTTGCTGAAATAAGCGCATTGCCAGTCTGTACTCGCCCTGCTAACATCAATCCTATGCTGTGCGGCGCTATGCTTAAGCGCCGCGTACCTCTTTCTTTGTCGCTGGCTTAAATAACAACCATAACTATGTCAAATCAATACAATTCAGATGCTATCGAGGTTTTAAACGGCCTTGACCCCGTAAAACGCCGCCCTGGTATGTATACCGACACTACCCGCCCAAATCACTTGGGTCAGGAAGTCATCGATAACAGTGTGGATGAAGCGCTTGCTGGGCACGCCTCTAACATCAAAGTAATTTTGCATGAAGACCAATCGTTAGAAGTTATCGACGATGGTCGTGGTATGCCGGTAGATATCCACCCTGAAGAAGGGATATCAGGCGTAGAGCTTATTCTATGTAAGCTTCACGCGGGTGGTAAATTTTCAAATAAAAACTATGCCTTCTCTGGTGGTCTTCACGGGGTGGGGATCTCGGTAGTTAACGCGCTTTCAACTCGCGTAGAAGTAACTATTCGACGAGACAGTAACGTATACCAAATTGCCTTTGAAAACGGCGACAAAGTCGAAGACTTACAAGTTATTGATACCTGCGGTAAGCGCAATACAGGAACCCGTGTTCACTTCTGGCCTGACCCGCAATATTTCGATTCGGCTAAATTCTCAGCCAGTCGACTTGTGCACAACTTGCGCGCTAAAGCGGTATTAAGCCCGGGTCTGCGCATTCGTTTCGACAACAAGATCACCAAAGAAAGCCAAGAGTGGTATTACGAAGACGGCCTTAAAGACTACCTCTACCAAGCGGTAGAAGAGTTTGAAACCTTACCGTCTGACACGCCTTTTGTGGGTACATTCAGCGGCAATACAGAAGCCGCCGATTGGGCAGTAATGTGGTTGCCTGAAGGTGGAGATTTGGTAACGGAAAGCTACGTTAACCTTATTCCTACAGCGCAAGGCGGTACACACGTTAACGGGTTGCGCCAAGGCTTACTAGAGTCCATGCGCGAATTCTGCGAATTTAGAAACTTAATGCCCCGTGGCGTTAAGTTATCGCCAGATGACATTTGGGACCGCTGTGCCTATATCCTGTCGACTAAAATGCAGGACCCACAGTTTGCCGGGCAGACTAAAGAGCGCCTGTCTTCACGTCAGGCCAGCGCGTTTGTATCAGGTGTAGTGAAAGACGCATTCAGCCTTTGGTTAAACCAGCATACGGAAATTGCCGAGGCCCTTGCTGAAATGTGTATCAACAATGCACAGCGCCGCCTTCGTCAAACCAAAAAGGTTGCGCGTAAAAAGGTCACTCAAGGGCCTGCACTACCAGGCAAACTGACCGACTGCTCATCACAAGATATTTCTTACTCTGAACTGTTTTTAGTAGAGGGTGACTCGGCGGGTGGCTCGGCCAAGCAAGCGCGAGACCGAGAGTTTCAGGCAATTATGCCGCTGCGCGGTAAAATCCTGAATAGCTGGGAAGTTGACTCTTCTCAGGTACTGGCATCACAGGAAATTCACGATATTTCAGTTGCGCTGGGTATCGATCCAGACTCGACGGACCTGTCTGGTTTGCGCTACGGTAAAATATGTATTCTTGCCGATGCTGACTCCGATGGGCTACACATTGCAACGTTGCTATGTGCGCTCTTTGTACGTCACTTCAGAACCTTGGTTGAACAAGGTCATGTGTATGTCGCTATGCCGCCGCTATTTAGAATAGATGTAGGCAAAGAGGTGTATTACGCGCTAGATGAAGGCGAGAAGCAGGGCATTCTTGACCGAATTGAAGCGGAAAAGAAACGCGGTAAAGTCAACGTACAGCGCTTTAAAGGCTTGGGTGAAATGAACCCGCTACAGCTTCGCGAAACAACCATGGACCCGAACACCCGTCGCCTTGTTCAGCTGACCATTGAAGACGCGGAAGAAATGATGGAGTTGATGGACATGCTACTTGCTAAGAAGCGTTCTGGCGACCGTAAAACATGGCTTGAAAGCAAAGGTAATATGGCCGAAGTGGCGTTGTAGATTGCAGAAACGCGCCGCTTTTGTGCTTATTTATAGAAGCTTGTATCGATAACGCTGTTCAAACAAGTGACCGCTAGACAAGCAACCTTAACGCTACATGAAGCAAATCGAAAACGCCGAGATACTATCCTGATACGGAAATTTCTCGGCGTTTTAGTTTGTGCATCTGCAATAAAATACTGCCACGCATAATTACGCTGGTGCCGTTTAGGATAAGTAGCGGCCAGCTTTGGCTTAATGGCATTGTTAGGCCAAACAATAAAGTGCTAACGTCTTTTATCAATATATTGCGAAACAGCGCAAATGACAGCGACCCCACTTTTTGTCTGCGCTGCAGTACAAACCACTGGTGCAGTGAACCTTGAAATAAGATAACGGTTACGACCAGCATTAAGGTATTTGCGCCAAGCTGTGCAAGCGTTGGGAAAGGGCGAAAAGCAATGGAAAGTGTGCCACCAATGAGAGCTAGCAGAGCAACAGCGGCAACATAGCCTGAAATTGTAGTGCGCCTGTGTTGCCATATTTTCCAAATGATAATGAGCGTAAGTATGAGCGCGCCAAATCGTGTCCACACCAAGTAATGGTTGAAAGGCTCTACCGAAATGCCAAATAGGAAAATTGAGAAAAAGGCAAAATAGCTAGAGCCAAACTGGTTAAGTGACAGACTGTGGTTAGCATCGTCACTTTCGCTAGAAACGGGCACTTGAAAGCGCGTCATGGCCTTAATTTGTGACCATAATCCTAACCATGTCAGTAAAAACAGCGCGGCACTGGCAAAGCCTAAAATGTGGTAAAGCACCCAATTTACTCCACGTTGAAAATGTTCTGGCTTGTGAATGCCCCAGTGTATCACAGGACTGGCACTGTTCTGGCATGTTCTGACATATGGCATGAAAACAATCACCATTAACAAAGCACTGCAGAAGGGGCTAAAGGTGTTATCGTTTTTTCGGTATCGATGACACCCAATATGTTTTCAAAACCGGTATTGAACTAGCAAGGAGGTTTATTTTGGCATTGCACTCAGTTTCTTCATCAACCCGCCAGCTAGCGGTAAGCGACAAAACCACAACGCTATTATTTGATCACGACGGTACCCTTATTGACTCAGAATCCGTACATTTTGACCTGTGGAAAGACATTTTGCTGGGGTACGATGTTGAATTAAGCGAGGATTTTTATTGTGAAGTGATGGCGGGTATTCCAGTAAAGCAAAATGCTGTCGATCTCGTCGAACATTTTAATATTGATGTAGCGCCGCAGCAGCTAGCAGAGCAAAAACACAAAAGCATTAGCGACTACTTAGATAAGCAAGCTTTTCCCTTAATGCCGTTTGCTAAAGAAACCATTGAACATTGTGCAAACAAAGGTTACACCATTGGTATTGTGACTGGGGGAAGTAAAAAGTCGGTGGAAAAAACCTTATCTCAGTATGGTTTAAGTGCTTATATTTCTTGCGTGGTTGCCGTGGAAGATGTCGAAAACAGCAAACCAGCACCTGATTGTTACGCGCTTGCAATGGACAAGCTAGGAAAAATACCCGGTGAATGTGTGGCAATTGAAGACACGCAAACCGGCATGACAGCGGCACTTGCTGCAAACCTAGCCTGCGTTGTGATACCCACGGATTTGTCGAAACATCATGACTTGTCTGGTGCCACAGTGCGGTATACAAGCTTGAAAGACTGGGTGGACTGCGAACTCGATTTTTAGTGAATGCGGTGGTGGTTAATTGCCGACTTGTCGTGCCACTTGTCACTGGTGGCGCGAAAATAGATAACGTAGTATAACCAGCACCTTAGGGCGTAACTTTCTTTGTTTTACAGCAAAGAACGCCAGAGGCGCTAACTTATTTTTTATTCATTGTTATGACAGGTACAGCTGATTTCTCATGATTTTGCGTAGCGTAAAATGGCTTTTTATTACTCTCGCCATCATTGTTGTTCTGCTTGTAGTAAGCGTTGCTACGATTACGGTTATGGCTGTGCAAAAAACGCCATTAGTCGCATCGACAGCGCCCACACAGCTAGATGGTGCTGATAGCGTTAATGAACTCCTCGGTCAGCTGCAACAGGCGTTTTCCCGCCGAGAAGAGGGGCATCAAGTTACGCTCACCGAAACCCAAGTCGAAAGCTTAGTGGGTGTGTTACAGCGTGCATTACCTGACTTTAAGGGCGTAGTGAATATCACGCCGTTGGCGGGAACCATTAACGTCACTTACGCTATCAACAATACGGGGTATTATGTAAATGCGTCAGCACTAGTACTGCCTGGAGATAGCTTGCGTATAGAGCAAGTCCAAGTTGGGGACTTAACCATTCCGGGTCGTTTTTTACTTGGGTTTTTAGAGCGTACGGTGAACTCTTATACGCAATCAGAAATAGCCACCATTGCGTTATCGCGGGTTGAACGTGTGACCATGAGAAGCGGTGAACTTACCCTTGATGTTGGGCGTTTAGATGAGCTGCTAAGCGAGTTAAACGTGGTGGCGTCGAACATGTCGGTAAGCGAACAGACCGAGCTTCAGCAGTTATCTGCGTACTATTTACGGTATTTGTCTGGTAGAGAAATAGCCTTATCAAATAAACCGGTATCCCTTATTGAATACTTGCGCGAAGGGATGGCGCGGGCGAGAGAGCAAAGCCAAACCCCTCAAGATGCAGTACTGCATAATAATGCGGTAATCCTCGCTTTAGCGGTTTACGTTGGGCATCATCGTGTTGGGACTCTGGTGGGCGACATACAGCCAGATTCCGAAAAAGCGTTAAAGCCTCGCAGAGGTGCTGTGCTGCACAAGCGCAACGATTTGGCTCGTCACTTTATTATTTCTGCTGCATTAGAGTTAATGGCTGAACAAGGTATGTCTTTAGCAATTGGCGAGTTTAAAGAGCTAATGGACCGGGGCAACGGTGGTTCGGGCTATAGCTTTGTAGACTTGGCGGCAGATATGTCGGGCACTGAGTTTGCAAAGGTTGCTACCCATCCAAATACTGCGATGGAAGTGCAAAATGCGATTGCGCGCATTCAAAGTGAACTTGAAATCATCCCGCCTATTGAAGGGCTGCCCGAAGGCTTAAGTAAGCAAGCGTTTACTGAACAATATCAGCGGGTGGACAGTAAAGCGTACTTAAAAGAAGTACAGGAAATTAAGCGTAGAATCGCCTTGCTTCCGCTTTATCAAAAATAAGCGGTAAGGCGCGTGAGAGTTCGCCGTAAGCGAGAAGCCAATTTCAAAAAAAAGCCCGCAAATAAAGCGGGCTTTTCGTTTATAGATATATTTTAGCCCGCGCTAGCTTTTAGATAGGGATTGCTGAAATTGCGCAATGGTCACCAGTGCCAGCTCTATTTTTTTAACTAATGGCGCTAGGGCTTGTTTGGCCGCATCATCATCCAGTTCCTTTAGCGATTGCCAGTCATTTGCAATCTCTTGAACATATGGACCAAAGCGTTTTGCTGATGTGCTAAACCCACTGTCATCTGCGAAAACGGCTGCAAACTTCCCTTTTTGATCGCGCTGTAAACTATCTAGTATTTGGTCGGCATCAACAGCTTTGCGGTGCAGCGTTTGAAGTGTTTCTTGAAGTTGTTGATGGACAGCTTGCATCTCTTGGCTCTGTTGCATGGTCACGCCTTTTCTTTCTAATGTAATCCGGTGCACGCGTTAGCCGCACACTTAATGTTCATATATATTGCGCAGCTATCATTTATGCTACGCCGAATGTATCACGGTAAATAATGATTAAAGTTTCGCCTTTCAAGGCCGATAACCTGAAGTCAGTTGTAAATTACGAAGTCTGCGGGTAATTGAGCCGCTTGCTATTTATGTAATGGACAACACGCCGTAAGGGTGGGCAATTCTGCCCATTTTTTTACTTTGCTACAAGCAACAAAGGAAAATGGTATGGATCTACAAGGTACTAGTGCCTCTGGAACGTCCGGTGCGTCACTTGAGTTGGCCTCTCTTAAGTTGGCAAAAAGCCAGCAAGAGCAAGAGGGAAAAGCGTCGCTTCAGCTGCTGGAATCAGCCGCTGACGTACCAAAAACGTCATCTTCAAACCCCGCGTTAGGCGCCAACATTGATACCTACGCGTAAGTTACGGATGCAAATGTAAGTCGATAGGCGTTTTGCCGGGTTGTCCGCCAATTTCTCTCACCAGTTTTGGCACCAAGAAGCCCGGCAGGCGCTTTATCGCTTCTTCCATAATTGCGCGGCCTTCATCATCACTCACATAAAAATGACTCGCACCCTGCACTTTATCTAACACGTGCAAGTAATAGGGCAGTACTCCAGCCTCAAATAGCGTTTCACTTAAATCACTTATGGCATCGCCGGAATCGTTTACGCCTTTTAGCAATACCGACTGATTGAGCAGAGTCACACCTCTCTCTCGTAGTGTGTTTAATCGGGATTTTAGCGTTTCTGACATCTCATTTGCGTGGTTTGCGTGCAGCACTAATACTTTTTGAAGCGGCAATGCGGTAAACCATTCAACAAAGTCACGGCTAATTCGTTCTGGTAGCACTACCGGCAGACGGCTATGAATACGCAGGCGTTTTATATGGGGAATGGCGGCAATTTCGTTCGCTAACCACGACAAATGATCATCTTTCGCCATCAGTGGGTCGCCACCTGAAAAAATCACCTCATTAATTTTGTTATTACTGCGAAGGTATTCAAGCACATCAAGCCATTGGTGCTTACTTACCGCATTGTCGGCGTAAGGAAAATGGCGGCGAAAACAGTAACGGCAGTTTACTGCACAGCCAGTGCGAACCATTAACAACACGCGAGAATCGTATTTGTGCAGTATGCCTTTGCCTGCGGTGTCGTGCTCGTCTAACGGATCTTCGCTATAACCGGGTGATGTTAGGAATTCATCGCTGAGCGGCATGACTTGCAAAAACAGCGGGTCGTTGGGATTTTCTTTTTCCATCAGATCCACAAAATGTCGTGGAACACGCATAGGAAAAAGACGACGTGCTTTAATGTGTTGTGCGTATTTTTCTTGGTCTAAACCTAAGTGTTGCAATAGCTTTGCAGGATCAGTAAAGCTACTTGCTAATTCTTTTTGCCAGTTATGCTCTACAGAAATCGGTTTTTTAGGTATTATTTGTTCCACGAAACTTTTTGTACCTTATGTTTAGACAGAGGAATTATGGCTAATTACAGCACTAACGAGTTCAAAGGCGGCCTGAAAATCATGCTGGACGGCGAACCTTGCAACATTCTAGAAAACGAATACGTAAAGCCGGGTAAGGGCCAAGCGTTTAACCGCGTAAAAATCCGCAAGCTTATTTCAGGTAAAGTTTTAGAAAAAACTTTCCGCTCAGGTGAATCAGTAGAAGGCGCTGACGTAATGGATACGGAACTTGCCTACTTGTACACCGACGGCGAATTCTACCACTTTATGAACAACGATACATTCGAACAAATCGCTGCAGACGAAAAAGCGGTAGGCGAGAATACCAAGTGGTTGGTAGAAAACGACGTTTGCACCATTACACTGTGGAACGGTTCACCTATCACAGTAACGCCACCAAACTTCGTTGAGCTTGAAATCACTGAAACTGATCCTGGCCTTAAAGGTGATACAGCAGGCACTGGCGGTAAGCCAGCAACGCTTAGCACGGGTGCAGTTGTTCGCGTTCCTCTATTCGTTCAAACAGGCGAAGTTATCCGTGTAGATACGCGCTCTGGCGAATACGTGTCTCGCGCACAAAAATAATATCTGAGACATTCTGTATACGTGTAAAGCCGGTGCCTTAGTGTACCGGTTTTTTGTTTTAGCTATTCTTCTTAGGTTTGAATACATGCAATCTTGGCAGCCTACTACCACTCATGAAGCCCGTGTTGCGCGAGCAGAATTACTCAGAACAATCCGTGAGTTTTTTTACGCAAGAAACGTGTTAGAGGTCGATACGCCTTTACTTTCAAACGGTACGGTTACCGATGAGCATTTAGATGCGTTTGATACACAATTCAATTTTGCCTCATCCGGTAAGCCAACTACGCTGTATCTTCAAACTTCCCCTGAATATGCCATGAAGCGGTTACTGTGCGCTGACAGCGGTAGTATTTATCAAGTGTGTAAAGCGTTTCGCCATGAAGGTGAAGGGCGCTGGCACAACCCAGAGTTCACCATGCTAGAGTGGTACCGCTTAGATTTTGACCATTTTGCGCTAATGGACGAGGTTGACGCCTTGCTGCAAGAAACCTTAAACACGGCTTCGGCCGATAAGATGACGTATCAGAAAGCTTTTCAAACCTATTTAAATATTGACCCGTTAAGTGCTGATAACGACGTTTTGCTAAAGGCAATGGAAGAGCAGAACATAGATATTCATGCGCCGCAAAGCTTAAGCTATGACAGCAAGTTACAACTGTTATTCAGCTATGTAATCGAACCTAAAATCGGTAACGAAAAACCGTGCTTCATCTACGATTTCCCTGCTTCTCAGGCGGCGCTTGCCAAACTAAGTCCAGTTGATGAACGGGTTGCCGAACGCTTTGAGGTGTATTACCAAGGCGCTGAACTTGCTAACGGTTTTCATGAGTTAAGTGCAGCAAAAGAGCAGCGGCTGCGCTTTGAAACGGATAACAGAAAGCGCGAAGAACATGGCCTTCCCACTAAGCCCATTGATGAAAACTTTCTAAGTGCGCTTGACGCAGGTTTGCCACCGTGTGCGGGTGTGGCGCTGGGCATCGATCGTTTGCTTATGCTCAAAACCAATGCAAAACACATTCAAGAAGTGATCAACTTCACGGTAAGCAGAGCTTAGAGACTTTTAATGGGGCAGAAAAGCGAAGGCTTTGCACCTAAATAGTTACAAAACATTAAATTAGCGTAGATAAGGGGTAACTTACATCGGCCTGCGGTTGACATGAGCACGGCAATGCTGAAAAATGTTATAACATCACTAGATAATGTTATAACATCCTCAGAGGAATACCCATGAAAATGCGTTCGCTGCTAAGTTTGTCCATAGCAGGGCTGTTAAGTGCGCCTGTGTATGCCACCACAGTAACGGGAAAAGTCACCGACACGGCAGGGCAACCTGTTGCAGGGGCTGAAGTAAAGATTGAAGGCAGCCGCCGTGTAGCATACACCGATGCAAATGGTATTTACCGTTTTGACGATGTAAAGCAGCCGCATATTCATTTACATGTTTATTCTTCTAACTACATTCATGGTGATAACGACTTAGGCGACGTAAATACGGATCAAAATGTAGACTTCGTTTTAAAGCCTGCATCCGTCGAAAATATCGTGGTTACCGCCAATGCGCTTCAATCATCAGTACTGGAATCTGTTACGCCAGTGACCGTCATTGGTGCTGAAAAATTACGTAAAATAGAAGCACCAACCTTAGGGGAAACCCTAAAAAACGCGCCTGGTGTGCACAGCACTTATTTTGGCCCGGTTTCAAGCAGCCCAGTTATTCGCGGTAACGATGGCCCGCGTGTCAAGATTGTTCAAAACGGTTTGGATGTATCTGATGTATCTCGAGTAGGTCCAGATCACAATGTCGCCACCACACTCTCAAGTGCAACCCAGGTAGAAGTACTTCGCGGTCCTGCGACGCTTCAATACGGCAGTGGCGCTATTGGTGGTGTTGTTAACGTGGTTGACAAACGTATTCCTCAGTATCAGATAGACGGCGTAGAAGGCGAAGCTGAAACTAGCTACAGTACAGTGAATAACGGCTCGTATACCCGTGCAGATGTAACGGGTGGCAGTGGTAATGTTGTATGGCATGTCGACGGGTTTTATCGCGATACAGACAACGCGGATATTCCGGGTTTTGCGTCTATCGAACCCGATGAAGATGAACCAAACGGTGTGCTAGAAAGCAGCGCAATGGAGACGCGTAACGTCGTTGCTGGTTTATCTTACGTGGCTGAAGAAGGCTACTTCGGTTTTGCTGTTGAACAACTCGACAATAAATATGGCGTACCTGGCCATAGTCATGCTCATGGTGAGGAAGAGCACGATGAAGAGCATGAGGGCGAAGACCACGACCTTGAAGAACATGATCATGAAGAACACGCTGAAGAAGGCGTGTTACTTGATGTAGATATGACCCGTTATCAAGCAGCCGGTGAGTGGCACTCTCCAGTACGTGGACTTACAAACCTTAAGTTTGCCGCAGCCTACACCGATTACGAACATGCTGAAATTGAAGATGGTGAACCAGGTACCGTATTTACTAATGAGTCGAGCGATATCCGTCTTTCTGCTTACCACGAAGAAGTGAACGGCTGGCACGGCGTATTCGGGCTACAGTTTAATCATAGTGACTACAATGCCGTGGGCGAAGAAGCCTTTACCCCAGCTAATACCACATCAAGCTACGCACTTTATGTTATAGAACAAAAGAAAGTAGGTGATGTAACCTTTGAGCTTGGTGGCCGACTAGAGCGAACGACATTAGACGCTGATGCCAGCGAAGTGGAACTTGACGTATTGCATGATGAGCATGAAGGCGAGGAGCACGATGAGGAACATGAGGGTGAAGAACACGAAGAGCATGCTGTTGCTTTCAACTTCCCTGACTACGACTTCACCAGCCTATCACTTTCAGCGGGCGCTAACTGGGAATACCAGGAAGGTCACTCAATTGCCGTAACCCTATCACGCAGCGAACGTGCACCAAGCCAGCAAGAACTTTTCTCTGCTGGCCAGCATTTAGCAACGCAAAGCTACGAAGTAGGTCTAGTATTTGATATGGACGAGGAAGGCCATATCGAAGAAACACTTAAAGGCGTAAAAGAAGAAGTTAGTACCAACCTAGATATTACTTTCCGTAAGTTTACCGGAAGCTGGGGCTACAGTGCGTCGTTCTTCTACAATCAAGCAGATGACTATATCTTCCAAACAAGCACAGGCTTAATTGCGCTCAGCGAGCACGAAGAACACGATGAGCACGAAGAGGAAGGATTAGAAAGCGAGCACGAAGAACATGGACATGATGAACACGGCGATGAAGAAGGCTTGCCAATTTATTATTTCCAACAGGCTGACGCTGACATCTGGGGCTTTGAAGCAGAAACTTACGTTGATTTAACAGACACGCTACGCTTAACCGTATTTGGTGACTATATCCGCGCAGAAATAGAAGACGACAACCTTCCGCGCACGCCGCCTATGCGCTTTGGTAGTGAATTAAGCTACGTGAACGATGGTTTAAGTGCTGACGTGGGCTTTACGTGGTACGACGACCAAAATGAAGTTGCGTCATTTGAGACTGCAACCGACGGTTACACCTTGGTTAACGCAAGCGTGCAATATGAATTTGGCACACAGGGCATTGACTGGGTAGTGTTTGCGCGCGGTGAAAACCTAACTGACGAGGAAGCCCGTGTTCATACATCTTTCTTAAAAGACCAAGCACCGCTTCCAGGTAGAAACTTTACTATGGGTGTGAGAGCGTTGTTTTAATTAAACAACTCCACTGCGGTATACAAGGCGATGTATTGGGGCTCTCAGTACATCGCCTTTTTTTATACTAGGGGAAAGTGGTCAGTACGATTTTTTCCAGTTGAATAAACTGCAAAGATAAACATGCTTAAGATGGTAAACGTCGAGCGGTTGTGAAGTAGAGGTGAAAATGAATGAAATAGCGAATTGGTTAAGTACGCAAACCGAAAAACACATGGTGTTAGGTTATGGAAGCTTACTTAGCAAAGACAGCCGAGAGCGCTACTCCAACATTTTTACACCAGGGATCCCTGTGACGGTTTCTGGCTTCGAAAGGGCATGGGTGACGCGAAGTCTTCATGAAAAGCAGACTTACGTTGGCGCCGTGGCCAATGCGCATAGCAAATTAAACGCCCAGCTTATCCCAACACAAATTAACCCTGCCTTACAGGAGAGAGAAAAAGACTATCGGTTTGTCGAAGTAAGCGCTAAAGCACTCAACTTTCATCAACACAAGGGTTCTGCGTCTCTAGACGATGTGCTTGCACAATTTACCTTTTGGATTTGCGAAACACTCGACTGTACACAGGCAAATGACGCCTATCCCGTACATCAAACGTACGTAGATACATGCTTGAGTGGATGCTTAGAGCACGGTGGTATAGAGGAAGCCGAGCGATTTATCGTCCATACATCGTTGTGGGAGCACCCAAGAGTAAACGACAGAGCGAACCCGAAGTACCCCCGCGCGGCAGTGGTCAACCCAGACCACTTTGAGCACATAGACAGGCTTCTATCAAAGAGATAGTGTTTGCCTTAGGTCTTACTTCTAGTTATACGTTCAAATGTAGAGGTACAAAAGCGAGTACTACATGCGCGTCATAAAAACTTTGCTAAAAGGATTAGTGTGAACACAAACACCGCTATTTTTACAAACGATAAAATAACGCTACGGCCGCTTACTTTTGATGATAAACACTGGGTACTTGCGCTGCAGCAGGACCCGCTATGGCTTAGATACATTGGAAGTAAAAATGTCGATACAGTAGACGATGCGTGTGACTACATTGGCAAAACAAATGCGCAGCGCGAAGAGTGGGGGTATGGCCTGCTGGCTGTCGAATTAACCGAAACCAAACAACCGTTAGGGGTTTGTGGTCTCTTCAATCGCTTTGCATTTGAATGTCCAGATTTAGGCTTTGCAATGCTGCCTGAAGCAAGAGGCAAGGGTATATGTTATGAGGCATGTCAGTGTGTTATTGCGTGGTCTGCGTCTAAGGGCTATCGTTTTTTAACAGCCATGACGCACCCAGAAAATATGGCGTCGCAGAAGCTTTTACAGCGCTTAGGATTTAACAAGCAAGGCTTTTACTTCGACAAAACGTTCCCAAAACAGCATTTGTTCAGGTTGGAATTACAGCCATAAAGCATTGCTCTTTATGGCTGCTTGTATCTGTTAATCGCTATAAGGGCGGTAACACGGTCATCTTTTTAATAATGATCGGCTCAATGGGTACGTTATTCGCGTTAAGGCGAATCGAATATTCAGTTTCTACTTCCGACATGGCATCAACAACATCTTCGCCCTCAACAATTACGCCAAAAACCGCGTAGCCCCAGTCTCTTCCGGGGTTTAAGCTGCTGTTGTCATTCACGTTGAAGAAAAATTGTCGGTTTGCGGTATGCGGGTCACCTTGTCTTGCCATGGCAATGGTGTGCAGGTCGTTAGTCAAACCGTTACCAGACTCATTGAAGATATCTGGAAAGTTCGACTTGCCGTTGAAGTCTGCCGTATAACCACCACCTTGCACAACAAAACCAGGCACGATGCGGTGAAAAATGGTGTCTTCGTAGGCGCGCTTGTCAACATAACGAAGAAAGTTATTTACGGTAATTGGCGCACGTCTTCTGTCCAGTTCAACCACAATATCGCCCATGGTGGTTTCTATTTTCACCCGAGGGTAATAGTTATCTGGCTGAACCTGAGACCCATCGTCTTTCTTGGCCATAACGGGTGAACTGCTGCCTATTAGCATGATGGCGGTCAGCAGTGATAAAAGTATTTTCTTCATAAAAATGCCTTTAGATGTTTTCCTTAATTCGCGCATGTTTTTTGATCGCTTATCGTTTTGCAGTGCCTAAGATAACGAACTTTTTGTCACTCGCAAGTACCTTAGCGCCACCAAACAACTTTTTAAGTTTAATGTGATAGTCGAGGTGTCGGTTACCAACCACCACTAAGTGACCGCTTTTAATAAGTACGTCCCGGGAATCAGTGAACATTTGCCATGCAATATGGTCAGTGATTGCGTTTTGTTGATGAAACGGTGGGTTACACAGAATTTTGGTAACAGCAGGTTTATTCTCTCTATTGATTAATGTTTCAAGGCAATTACTTGCAACAAACTCACATTGATCAATTTTATCCGGGAAGTTGTTGAGCACATTGAGTCTGGCACTTTCTAATGCCATATAGGACTCATCCACAAATATTACTTTGGCATCAGGGGCAAGAGAAAGGGCATTAACCCCCAGTACTCCGTTGCCGCAGCCTAAATCTACCACCACATCATTAGCGCTCACCGTCATATGTTCAAGCATAATGCGAGCGCCTATATCTAATGACTGTCGGGAAAACGTATTCGCCAGATTGTCTATAGTTAACGCCGTTCCCATCGTACTTTTACACTGCCAACGCGTCGGATAGGGCGAGTCAGATAGTTTTATTGACTCACGAGGCGAAGCGAACACAAGCCGCGATTTCTTCTTGGCAAGGGACGTGGTGGTGGGGCCAATATATCGTTCAAATAGGTTGAGTACGGATTTTGTGATGGTCTTCACTTTACCGGTTGCGATAACACGCGTGTCAGGTGTTATATATTTTTGTAAATCAATAAGCTGCTGTTCAAGAAGTGCAAGGGCGCGGGGGACCTTCAGCACAACAAGACTCGGCGCCTTTTCTGGCTTAAACGTTAAGCTTTGCACGCTAGTCAAGGTTTTCAGCGGCGCGGTTAGCAGGCCGTTTTTATTGCTCGTTTCTGCATTACCCAGTAAATGATTGGCTTTTAAATTCTCAGAGAGTGATCGCAAAGATATGTAGGAGTCAGATACCCAGTAAGGTGCTAAGTGCGAAAACCAACAACCTAACGCGCCGAAATCGTCGTTAAAAATCATCATTGAGCCATCATTGTCACCACTGCCAATTGAAAGCGACGCTTCACTTAATAAGCTCTCAATGTGCTCAATAACGAGTTCATCAGCGCTATCCCATGCTTGAAGGCTTATGTGCTGGTGCTTTTCAGGGTAGCGAATAAGCGAGAATTGTCGGTCGGCAAAAATAAATTCTGTATTCATTGGAGTCTGTTTTCAGAGAAGGCTCAAAGCACTCACATACTTTTGGGAATGCCTATTTGGTTTATGTACGCGCTGCCTATCTTATCATATCAGCTACGCGGCTCTAACAGCCAAGACGACTCAAAACGCGAATGTTTCGATGAAAATAAAAGGTAAAACGTTTACTTTGTTTTATTTGTGTGAAAATATTGTTAATTAAGTCTCGTCTGACCACTTGATAATTAACTGAGAAAACTATGAAAAAACGACTGATAATTCTACTGTCCATTGCCTTTTCAACGCTCTCTCTAAATGTTAAAGCTGAAGTAACTTTCCCTGATGCCGCCTTTAGTAATTTAGATTACGGTTTGTATTGGTTTGACTACAACGACGCGAAAAAAGCGAATGTTAATGAGCCTAATCCATACTACAACGCCAATAATAAAACGGTCATCTACATTCACGGATGGCAAAATGGCTCGGTAACGGAGCGTCGTCGCGAGACGTTGAATCGTTCAAACTCGGGAGGACCTAACGAAGACCTCGCATGGTATTGGTTAGATAGAGGGTATAATGTAGGGATTCTGTATTGGAACCAGTTTGCAGATGAGTCTGAAGTTAAAGATGCAGAAGCCAAGATTCATTCGGCTTCTGGTCCTCGAAATATGCGCTGGAAGTCGTCAAATGGCAGCTACAGCTCGGGACCAAGCTCTTCGGTAACACAGTTACTTTACAACTCACTCACGAATGGAATGCCTAACTTTAATGGTAGCGAGCTCCGCATAGCGGGTCACTCTTTGGGGAATCAACTAGCGCTTACTATTTCAGAGAAATTAGACGATGCGGTAAATAGAGGTGTTCTGACATCATCATATCGGCCAAATCGTATCGCATTGCTCGACCCTTTCTATTCCATAGGTGAAAAATCTTATCTGAATAACGATTGGACTGGTGAGAGAAGTAAAAGCACTGTTGATGCACTAAAAGCTAAGGGAATTGCCATTGAAGCGTATCGTAGCTCGCCGGTTACCAGCACATTTCTTGCTGGTGACAATAACGCTAGCCTAATGAATAGCATTGCATTTTCAGAGCTAAAACCATGGAATTTTGCTTGGTGGCAAGTGGCTGAGAAGCACGGTGCTGCAGTGACTCACTATTTTTGGTCACGAGCTTTCAGCCCGTTGACACTTGACGGAAGCAATACCCAAGTACCGAGCGCATCGGCGAGCAGTACCGTAATCAAAACGTGGATGAACAAGAATAAAGGCGTTATTCAAGACAGCGGTGCATACAGTGCCACACCTGCAGATGACGACTTCAAAGAAAAATCACGCTTATAGAAGTTAACATCAATCCACATTAGCAATGCATGCGTAATTAAGGTGTAATTGGGGGAACTTCAAAAGTGTGTTTAAGCACTTTTGAGATCAAGTGCCCATAGCCAAAATTAAAAATCACCGGAAATATTATAGTTACGCATGCAGTTTTCTCTTTTCGAGACCCCAGAAAACAATAGCTCATCTCATAAGCTCCCGCTGTCAGAGGGCGACGTCACTTATTTTCCTCACGCGCTATCAAAAAATGATGCAGATACTTTTTTTGAGTTACTGAAGGCCGAGTTACCCTGGCGTCAGGACTCGATCAGATTGTTTGGCAAGCCGGTAAAAATTCCCCGCCTTCAGAGCTGGCACGGCGATGACGATTGCACCTATACCTATTCGAATTTAACCATGTCGCCAAATCCGTGGACGAACAGCCTTTTAAGCATTAAGGATTGTTGTGAAGCGTTATGTGCTGCAACCCAAAATACAAAGTTCAACAGTGTGTTAGCGAATTGGTATCGTGACGGACAAGATAGCATGAGCTTTCATTCAGATGATGAGCCTGAGTTGGGTATAAACCCGGTTATTGCATCCGTCACCTTAGGTGAAGCAAGGCCCTTTGTTTTTAAGCACAAAGAAACAAAGGAAAAGTATACACAGGTGCTTGAGCACGGCAGTGTATTAATTATGGCAGGAACAACACAAAGTCATTATGTGCACGGTATTGCGAAGACGGCTAAGCCTATCGGTGGTAGAATTAATCTTACATTCCGACATCTTATTCACAGAACAAGGTAAGCCAAATGCAAGTAAAAGCGTTTCTGGAAACTACGATTGAAGCTGCACTTAACCCGAGTTTTCTCGAGGTTGTAGATGAGAGTTTTATGCACAATGTTCCAGAGGGGGCTCAGAGTCATTTCAAAGTAACGGTAGTGAGTGATGCTTTTGAGGGTAAGCGCTTAATAGCGAGACACAGAGAAATTAACGGTCTTGCGGCTGAAGCGCTGCAGGGGCCTGTTCATGCGTTGGCACTTCACACGTATACGCCTACAGAGTGGGAAGCTCGAGGTGGGCAATCTATGGTATCGCCAAACTGTCTAGGTGGTAGCAAGCACGACCAATAACGCTCTTTTTGTACTAAATGGAAGTAGATTTATGACAAGCAGTGAAACAAAAAACAGCGGCGCGCTAGCCTCTTACTTAGACATCATTAAAACCCCCTCTATTCAGGTGTTACTACTTGGCACCGGTTTTTTGCTTATGATGTTGTTTGTCTACATGGGCGTGCTGACTACGTTTGACGATGCGTTATTCAATGTAATTAGTGAAGCAGGCAATGTATCGGGTTGGAAAGAAGACGCGCTTCGCGATATCACCGCGTTAGGCAGTAATACGGCACTTATCTTTGTCACGATTTCAGTTGCCGGAGCCTTGGCGATGGCCGGTGAAAAGAAAAAGGCACTGACTTTTTTGATTGCTGTTGCCGTGGGGATCGTAACGACTTTCTTACTCAAAGCTGGCATCGACAGGCCTCGTCCTCCGCTGCCCATGCAGGATGTAAGTGTGTATACACAAAGCTTCCCCTCTGCACATGCTACCTTATCTACGCTTGTTTATTTCTATATCGCCTATTTGTTAACGTACTTCACGCAAAACGATTCAGTAAAAGTGTGGATCTACATGGCAGCCACCTTTCTTGTATTTTGTATTGGCTTAAGCCGCATTTTATTGGGCGTGCATTGGCCTAGCGACATTATTGCAGGGTGGTTTGCTGGTGGCAGTATGGCTGCCTTTTGCTTTTATATCATCAAGTGGAAACGCAAACTGCGTATAAAAGGCGAAGGTTAAACGTGCAAGATTTCAAGCGGCTAGGCGACATTATTAAGCGGGATCCTTTTCGCATGCGTTGCCTTCGCGCTTTGAGAGCGCTCGATTTACCGCAAGGGTACATTGGTGCTGGATTTGTTCGAAATGCCATATGGGATGAGTTACACGCAAGAGCGACACCAACTCCCCTTAACGATATTGATGTGATTTACTTTAGTGGTGAAATTAATCCGCCGCAAAGTGTTGCGAGTGCCGATAATACATTGGAATCAGTACCTCAACCGCAAGCTTACTCACCAAATTCTGCAGCTGCTAAACCAGGGCTGAAAGCACAAGAACAAGCCATAGAACGCGAGCTAGCGCGTATGGTTCCTCAAGCTAATTGGCAAGTTAAAAACCAAGCGCGTATGCACGTAGCTCACGCGCACGCTCCCTATCAAAATTGCCACGACGCTATTTCTTATTGGATAGAACGAGAAACCTGTGTTGCGGTTCGTCTTTTAGCCAATGATGATTTAGACATACTCGCGCCATTTGGTTTGGAAGCAAACTTCGCCGGCACCATAAGTATTAACCCAAAATATCCAAGACCCGAAGTTTTTAAACAGCGACTTGCTTCTAAGAATTGGCTTACTGTTTGGCCTTTGTTGAAAGTTCATAAGTAACTGGAAAGCAGTACATATTTGTACGAATTGGCACGCAATGTTTCAGACTATACTTTGATTAATCAAAGCCATAATAAACGTTCTTCTGCACAACAATACATTGTTCATTTCTGCATTCATACTATCAGTAAAGCATTACGAATTAGCCAATTTATCCCGGCATTTCCTCTGCACCTATCGTCGAAAAAATTACGAAAGAACGTAGTTACAGTAAACGCGGCACACGTGTGTTGCATAAAAAACTTGCATTCATGTAACCTTTGGGTATCATTGATACCTAAGGGTTACATATGATCCGTTTAGGTATCATATGTGACATTAGAACGCAGTGAGCTTTATTCGGCATCAATGCGCCGTTAATAATAGGGAATTTAAAAATGGCAACATCAATTTTGGTACCACCAGAGACGGAACAAGAGTATTTAACAATCACGGGTAAAGTCAGTCTCGCCTTAGCTTTATTTGTGCTATTCCAAGTTGCATTAGCTGTAATTGGCAATACAGACTCAGTTATTTACTGGGCATTAGAGGTAGCTTCATTAGCAAGTGCTATTTACTGCGTAGCATTAGGTATTAAATCAACGAAGTTTGCCAAAAATATATCCCGGTTGGGTTTTTGGACACTAACATTTGACGATGAATATGTGGACTACGTCAGCTCATTTAGCTTGCGCATTACCTGTCATATACTGATTTTCGGCACACTGATTCTCGCTTTTTGGGGTGACAGTAGGTGGTTTGTAGAAGTAATTGCTCCCTTTGAGATTACCAATGCTCTTCAAGTCTTACTTGGTGTAGCCGCGGCTGCTCATGGAACATCCATTTTGTGGAAGTTGCGCGAGGAAGAGCTAGATGAATGAAGATTTAGATAACCACATTCACAAGCTCCGATTGCAACATAAAATCTCTCAGCAAGAGTTAGCTGATGCGATAGGTGTTTCCAGAAAAACTATAAGTACCGTGGAAACCGGACGTTTCACACCATCGGTAGTTATTGCTCTAAAAATTGCCGAATATTTTGCTATTCCAGTTGAGCAAGTATTCGCACTTAAATAAATCGATACATTGGAAATATTCTGTAGTGGAAGCCTATTAAAGGGCGCTGCACAAAAAGTCGGAATTTGTGTTGAGCCGGAATTTACCTTCCTGCTGAGTTTTTCGTTGTAATATTTACGATCTTAGCGGCAATAGCCGCTATGGTCGTATTTTCGCTCATAGCTTGTTTTTGCAGTCGACGATACGCGTTATTTTCGCTTAATCCGAATTGCTCCATTACTACCAGTTTTGCTCGCCCAATCAGTTTTTGTTCCTGTATTGCACGCTTGGCCTCTTCGAGCTCCCGACCCATATCTTCTATGTGTTGGGCCTGTGAACGCAGTAAATCATAAAAAGAGCGGTGAGCAGATAAAGTCTTCGTTTGCTCGTTAAGTGATAGCGTTTTGATTTCGTCTTCTTTGGTGTCTTCCGCGAGTCCAGGCATACTTGGATCGAACAATAAGGTGAGCGGTGAGCCATCAGTAGCGTGTTCATCATTGAAGCGCGTAAGCAACTGCTGATGATTGGCCATCTCATTTTTTGCATCGGCGACTTTACTGTTAGCTTGCTGAGTAAGGGCCTCAGTGAGCGCCACTTCGATAGTCTGCATTGCATCCATTCGACGCGTTGCTACATCAAACCAAACTTCCGATATTTCTCCGGCAATCGGACTGCCGTCACCAAGCTGTGCAATCATATTTCTAAGCTGTGTAATATCGATTGCAGCAGGGCTTTTGTTCAACGCGTCTAATGCATCTTTATGCGGCTTACAGCTAAACTCACAGAATATACTGAAGTGATGTTCTTGGGCATGCTGAAGCGCGGCCAGCTTTTCACAAAGGCGAACATCGAAATGAGTTTCTGCGAAACCAATAGCGCCCCACGCCCGCTCCTGCCCAGCGTATTCTTTTGCCTGCATAAAATTGAACAGTGCAACCAATAAGCGAGTGATTGTTGGGTCGCTTGCAATATCTGCCGCTTCAAAAATAACCGTAAGTAAACTGGCAACTAGACGACTATATGCTCGTGTGGATTCCAGTGGTGTCAGCAGCTGCTTGCTTACCTGTTCTCTAAGTCTGGGCAGGTAGTCTGTCGCCTGCATAGCAAGTGTAATGCTGCTCAACAACCGCGGGTTACCCGTGGTGATCTCATCTGTCAGGTAGAGAGATTTCAAGTGGCTTTTCAACATTGACTCCGCTTGCTCGCTAGCACTGACGTACTGCATTCGCTCAGCGGCATAACGCTCGCCTTTTGAAGCAAGAAAGATATTGCTGGCCCCACGCTCTTTTTGCAGTTCATGAATAAGTTCTCGAACGGCAATTACAATTCGACAATTACTAGATAGTTGCTCAAGCACGGTTATTTCGGCGTGCTTGGCCGCTAGCAAAAAGCGCTTAGTGGCGTCGCTACAAAGCGCAATGGTCTGTTCTGGTTCATGAAGCATGTTAAGGCCTGCTAATCTTCGGTACACACGTTTCGAATTTTTTCTTGATGAGTGCATCTATTGGCGAAACGTTTTTTGAAACTCATTGCTCTTAGCCCCTGCACTCAGCAGAGCAATACGTGTACCAAGCAACACTTATGCCCTGTTTATTAGAATTAATGAAGATAAGCCTTAGAGTGAACAAAAACGCCCGGAGTGCTGACATTTCGCGGCATGTGGTTCGGCTGGAACTTTTATTTAAGGTGACTTTATAAGGGGGAACGGAAAGGTTAGCGGCGTTGGGAGGGAAGAAGCTGCGCCAAAATGGTGCAGCCTCGCAAACTATGTGGTTTTGCTTTCCGGATTAGTTTCTGACTACGCGAAGAAACCAACCTACAAACAGTGAAATTAAGAAACCGAAGAAGGCAATCATTGTGGTGATAGTTAACATTTGCCCAGAAAAGTCAGCATTCTCGCCAGTGTGCTCGCTAACCAGCATTCCTGATGCTTTAAAGATAAACAATGCTGCTACAGAAAATAGTAAAATAACGGCGGTCGACATGATAGTGGCTTTCCAATAAGCTTTCGGCGACATCCAATGAATAGCGCCTGCCACTAGCACGCACAAAATAGTCAGAATATAAGGTACCACTTTAACTCCTCGTTGAATAAGACTTGTGCCTTATTGCGACGTCTTACCATAGCCCCGTATTAGAAATCGAAGCGCATTGAACGACGCGGTTAATAAAAACCATTATACGATGCCATGTACGATGCAATTTGTCAGCATTCGCTATTAAATTAAGCCCTGAGACCGTACATGAAAAATTGACAAGCTCACAGCATTAGGAAAGGGGCAAAGAGCCCTGCGCTTATCACGTAAGCGCCAAGTAGTTCGGACTGGAGCCTGTTGATCTTTGCTGCACATCAACGTTCAACAGGCCCTAGTAACAATCTATTAAAAGATTTTGCGCTACAATGGTGATAGAATCGCCGAAAAAATCTCCTACCTACTTGGTGTTCTGCTTTAACGCGGTGTACGCCATGGTGGGTTGTTGTGTTTAACATCTTAGCTTCTGAGAGAACATGTTCGATTTAATTACCAGTAAAGACAGCAACGTTAAAAACGACGTGCTATCAGGTATTACCGTGGCGCTTGCCTTGGTCCCTGAAGCCGTTGCATTCGCATTTGTGGCCGGCGTAGAACCAATGATTGGTCTTTATGCGGCTTTCATGATGGGCTTAATCACTTCCGCTATTGGTGGCCGACCAGGAATGATTTCTGGTGCTACCGGCGCCATGGCCGTTGTAATGGTGGCACTGGTTGCCCAACACGGCGTGCAGTATTTATTTGCCGCGGTTATTTTGGCTGGTTTACTGCAAATTATGTGCGGTATTTTCAAGCTCGGAAAGTTTATACGACTGGTCCCATATCCGGTAATGCTAGGCTTCGTAAATGGTTTGGCAATTGTTATTTTCTTGGCGCAATTAGGCCAGTTCAAAGTGACCAACGCAGCGGGTGAATTACAGTGGATGGAAGGTACGCTGTTATATTGGATGCTAGGGCTTGTGGCGCTAACCATGGCCATTATCTATTTACTACCAAAGCTAACCAAAGCTGTACCGGCGTCGCTTGTAGCGATTGTTACGGTGACCTTGTTAGTACATGGTCTTGACCTTGAAGCGCGTACTGTAATCGACTTTGTTCGTGACTTGCTACCAGCTGACCAGCGCGATACCGCAACGCTAGCGGGTGAACTTCCTAGCTTTGCTATTCCTATGGTGCCGTTCACCTGGGAAACCTTCATGATCATTCTGCCTACCTCAGTCATTCTTTGCTTGGTTGGTCTTATTGAATCGCTCCTTACCCTTTCATTAATTGATGAAATGACGGACACCCGCGGACGCGGCAACAAAGAATGCGTTGGCCAAGGTGTTGCAAATACCGTAAACGGTTTCTTTGGCGGTATGGGCGGTTGCGCTATGATTGGCCAAAGTATGATTAACATTAACTCTGGTGGCCGTGGCCGCTTGTCTGGTATCACCGCGGCGGTTGTATTATTGGGCTTTATTCTATTTGCTGCTCCGCTAATTGAAATGATTCCTCTCGCTGCCCTTGTTGGCGTTATGTTCGTGGTGGTTATTGCTACATTTGAGTGGGCGTCATTCAGAATTATTCGCGGCGTAAACAAAGAAGATGCGTTCGTACTTTTCCTAGTAACCGGCGTTACCGTTATCGCTGACCTGGCTATTGCGGTTGTGGTGGGTGTTATCGTTTCAGCACTGGTGTTTGCATGGAAACACGCTCGTCATATTGAAGCGAGATCCCATATCGATAACGACGGTTGGAAAGTCTATGAGCTAGACGGCCCGCTGTTCTTTGGCTCGGTATCGCATTTCAAAGACCTGTTTGATATCGCCAACGACCCTAATGATGTAGTTATTGACTTTAAAGACTCTCGCATTTGGGATTCATCAGGTATCGATGCGCTAGATACCCTTGCTGACAAATACGAAGAGCAGGGTAAAAAGCTACACATTCGCCATATCAGTGATGAGTGTCGCTCACTGCTTCGCAAGGCCGATAAGTTTGTTGAAATTAATGTGGTTGAAGATCCTCGCTACCGCGTAGCGACGGATAAGCTGGCCTAAGTTATTTGAAAGCCTTAATGCACCAAGTAAACACAGTTTTGCGTTTGTTTGGTGCAGTTGTGAAGTCTGCATAATGCTTATTTTGTAGTAAATCAAATAAAAACAATTGTTTACGGTTTTGGCACTGAACTTGGATAGCTATAAACGTAAAGTGTGTTTTGGTGATTTGTGTCAATCGCTGAAAATTGTGTGATTTATAACACTCCGTAAAATGTGTTAGCCGACCTAAACCGTTGGCAAAATAGGCAACGAAGCCCGCATCAACGAAAGTTGAAGCGGGCTTTTTTTTGTCCCGAAAAAAGGGGAATACCATGACTTCATTGGACTCAAAAACGCAAATTGTCGTCGTAGGCAACGGCATGGTGGGGCATCATTTTGTTGAGCAGCTTCACCAAAGCGATGCCAATGTAGAAATAACCGTTTTATGCGGCGAGTCACGCCTTGCGTACGACCGCGTTTATCTGTCGTCTTTTTTTAGCGGCGCGAGTGCTGATGACTTAGCGCTCACTACACCCGCTCAGTACGCCGAGTGGGGCGTAAACGTAGTTACCAATGCCTTGGTTACCGATATAGACCGTGACAATAATAAAGTGACGACTTCTGAAGGGCAGGTGTTTAGCTACGATAAGCTTGTGTTAGCTACGGGCTCATACCCATTTGTGCCACCCATCCCTGGCAACGATCAAGAGCATTGCTTGGTGTACCGTACTATAGACGATCTACTCGCTATTGAAGCTTCAGCAGCGGTGAGCAAAGTAGGGGTTGTTGTTGGTGGTGGGCTGTTGGGTTTAGAAGCCGCTAACGCATTAAAGCAAGCCGGTCTCGACACCCACGTGGTTGAGTTTGCCCCGCAGCTTATGGCGGTTCAGCTAGACCAAGCAGGTGGTAACGTTCTTAAGGACAAAATAGAAGCATTGGGCGTTACGGTTCACACCCAAAAGGCAACGCAAACTATTGAGGCCGGTGATACCTGCCGCTATAAAATGGTGTTTGCTGACGGCACTGCACTAGAAACTGACATGATTTTATTCTCTGCCGGTATTCGACCTTCCGACCAGCTCGGCAGAAAGTCAGCGCTAACACTGGGTGAGCGCGGCGGTATTGTCATTGATAATCACTGCGTGACGTCTGACCCAAACATTTACGCTGTGGGTGAATGTGCGCTGTGGGATAACAAAATATTTGGCCTGGTAGCACCTGGCTATACCATGGCGCGCACGGCTGTAAGTCATATAACCGGCGGCGATGCCGAGTTCGCTGGCGCAGATATGAGTACCAAACTCAAGCTAATGGGTGTGGAAGTGGGCTCAATTGGCGATGCTCATGAACGCACAGTCGGTGCGCTTAGCTACACCTATTTAAATCAGCCAGAAGGCGTGTACAAAAAGCTGGTGGTAGATAGCGAGCAAAAGTACGTGCTTGGTGCTGTACTCGTTGGCGATACCAGCGACTACGACACGCTCCTACAGTATGCACTTAATAATATTGAATTACCTGAACACCCAGAAAGCCTAATTCTGCCCTCATCCGATGCTGCACCGGCGCTAGGTGCCGATGCACTGCCAGACACCGCGTCTATTTGTTCATGCCTAAATGTGACAAAGGGCGATATTGTTTCAGCCATTGAAGGCGGCTGTTGTAGCGTTGGCGATGTAAAAGGCGAAACCAAAGCCAGCACAGGGTGTGGAGGTTGTGCTGCCTTACTTAAAAATGTTGTGGATAGCGAACTTGAAAAGCGCGGTGTGGAAGTATCAAAAGCCATTTGTGAGCACTTCAACCATACCCGACAAGAGCTATTTCACATTGTTAAGGTAAACGGCATTCGCACCTTTGACGAGCTACTAGAGCAGCATGGTGAAGGTCTAGGGTGTGAAATTTGTAAGCCCGCTGTCGGCTCAATTTTAGCCTCGGTGTATAACGACTACATTCTTAAGGCTTCACATCTTCCTCTGCAAGACACCAACGATATCTACCTTGGCAACATGCAAAAAGATGGCACGTATTCCGTTGTACCGCGTGTACCTGGTGGCGAAATAACACCTGAGAAGTTGATTCTGCTCGGCGAAGTGGCAAAAGAATACAACCTGTACACCAAGATCACGGGTGGTCAGCGCATTGATTTATTTGGAGCGCGCGTAGAGCACTTACCTGATATCTGGGAAAAACTCGTCGCTGGCGGTTTTGAAACCGGTCACGCCTACGCGAAGGCACTGCGTACTGTGAAATCGTGTGTGGGCAGCACCTGGTGTCGCTACGGTGTTCAGGATTCTGTTGGCACTGCCATTGATTTAGAGAATCGTTACAAAGGCTTACGTGCACCCCACAAAATTAAATTTGCCGTTTCGGGGTGTACCCGTGAGTGCGCAGAAGCCCAAAGTAAAGACATTGGTGTTATTGCTACCGAGCAAGGCTGGAACCTGTATGTTTGCGGGAATGGCGGCATGAAGCCTCGACATGCAGACCTGTTTGCCACCGACCTAGATACCGAAACCCTTATTAAGTACATCGACCGCGTGCTGATGTTTTACGTGAAAACGGCTGATCGCCTACAGCGCACATCGGTGTGGATGGACAACTTAGAAGGTGGGTTAGCTTACTTGCAAGACGTTGTGATAAACGATGCTCTTGGCATTAATGGTGAGCTTGAAGCACAGATGGATGCTGTGGTTGATGCTTATCAGTGCGAATGGAAAACCACCATCGAAAACCCTGAGTCGCGCAAGCGTTTCCGTCAATTCGTAAACAGCAATGCTAGCGACACCAATATTCAGTTTGTTTCAGAGCGAGGCCAGGTTCGCCCAGCTACTGAAGCTGAAAAAGTAGCAGGTAAAGATCAGTTCATTCCTGTCTCTATGGTATAGCCACTGGCTTATCAACCCTGTTAGGAGAATCAAATTATGTCAGCAGCGCAAAATGTAATGGCGTCAGAACCACAGCAAGTGCAATGGCACTATGTTTGTGAGACGAACGACTTAGTGACAAACAGTGGGGTTTGCGCCCTTGTCGACTCACAGCAAGTGGCAATTTTCAGTTTGAAGATAAACGGCGAAACCCAGGTTTTCGCCATTAGTAACTACGACCCTATTGGTAAAGCAAACGTACTCTATCGCGGGCTTCTAGGGTCGATAGGCGGTGCGCCTGTTGTTGCTTCGCCTCTATACAAAGAGCATTACTTTTTAGAAACCGGGCTGTGTAAAGAACACGACGATGTTTCCGTCACAGCTTACGCTGTGAAGGTAGAGGGCGAAAAGGTTTTTGTCGGCGTTTAAGCAAACTGCCTTTATTTGAACGCCCACATGAAAAAAGCCTTCTAGCCAAATGCATTCAAAAGCTTTGAAATCGAAAAAGGTAATGAAATGAATATGCCTACACGACAACCCGACATGATGTCTGAACAATTAAGACAAACAACATGCCCATACTGCGGCGTAGGGTGTGGTGTAGATATCAGTTGCAACGTAAGCACGCGTGCCATAACCCTGGACACTGTTAAAGGCACGCCAGAGCATCCCGCCAATTATGGAAGATTGTGTGTCAAAGGAACAAACCTGCTTGAAACAAACGACATAAACGGTCGTTTGCTTCACCCAACCATGGCAGGTCAATCGGTGGATTGGGACACGGTCACCGATGTGATTGCGGATAAGATCACCTCTACCATTGCGCAGTATGGCGCGGATGCCGTTGCTTTTTATGTATCAGGTCAGCTTCTCACCGAAGACTATTACATTGCCAATAAGCTTATGAAAGGTTACATCGGCAGCGCCAATATCGATACGAATTCACGCCTGTGTATGTCATCAGCCGTTGCCGCGTACAAGCGTGCGTTCGGTGAAGATGTGGTGCCTTGCGATTACACCGATTTGGAATGTACAGATTTACTGGTGATCACCGGAAGTAATGCGGCGTGGGCGCATCCAGTGCTTTTTCAACGCATTCAGCGAGCAAAGCTGAAAAATCCGAATATGAAGGTCATTGTTGTTGACCCACGCAAAACCGAAACCTGTACCATTGCCGATTTACACCTTCCTGTAAAACCGGGTAGCGACGTAGCCCTATTTAACGGTTTACTCAGCTATGCAAACGCACAAGGTCGAATAGACAAATCCGCCGTTGATACCTATGCCGAGGGGCTCGATGAAACGCTCAAAAGTGCAACTGCCTTAACGTTAGATGACGTTGCTGAAGTATGCGACCTGGACGTTAACAGCATTAAGGCCTTCTTTGATGCCTTTTGTGAAGCCTCTAGCGTAGTTACTTTTTATTCTATGGGCGTGAACCAGTCTTCTGCTGGTGTGGATAAAGCCCAAGCCATTATCAACTGTCATTTAGCAATGGATTTAATTGCTAAAGACGGTTGTGGCCCGTTTTCAATTACTGGCCAGCCTAATGCCATGGGAGGGCGTGAAGTCGGTGGGTTAGCCAATATGCTAGCTGCACATATGGACCTTGAAAACCCTGAGCATATCAGCGCTGTTAAAACCTATTGGAATGCCCCTGTTATGCCCAAAGGGCAGGGGCTTAAAGCTGTTGATTTGTTTAATGCAATTGAGAGTAGAAAGGTAAAATTCGTTTGGATAATGGGGACGAACCCCGTTGTCAGTATGCCAAATCGCGGTCAAGTTGAACGCGCACTTTCTAAATGTGACATGGTGGTGGTGTCTGATATTGTTGAATCTAACGATACGCTCAACTACGCGCACATTGCCCTTCCCGCCTCGGGGTGGTCGGAAAAAGACGGCACGGTGACAAACTCAGAGCGCCGTATTTCACGTCAACGCGGTATATTGCCCCCACCAGGTAGTGCAAAACACGATTGGCAAATACTGTGCGAAGTGGCGAGTAAAATGGGCTTTGGCGAGGCATTTAATTTTACCCATCCGTCACAAATATTCTGCGAATACGCTGGGCTAACCGGCTATCAAAATAACGGTAAGCGGCAGCTAGACCTGTCACCTCTACAAGCGTTAAGTGAAGCTCAGTACAATGGGCTATCGCCTTTGCAGTGGCCTTTTCACACAGTTATAAAAGCTGAGAATGCGGCCAGTTCTAATTCTCAACCTAGCCTTACCAGTAAACGTCCTTTTGAAGATAAACGGTTTTCAACCCCTAGTGGCAAAGCTAAATTTATTCCCGTAACTTACAGAGCGCCACTGCAGGTAACATCAGACGCTTATCCTTTTGTTGTGAACAGCGGCCGAGCGCGAGATCAGTGGCATACCATGACGCGCACGGGTAAAGCGGCAAAGTTACTGGCTCATATGCCAAGTGCTTGCGTGCATATCAACCCTAAAGACGCTGCTGAATTGGGCGTTGAAGGCGGAGATCTTGTTTCTCTTTCAAGTGCACTGTGTAAAGACGCCCCTGTTATTTATCCGGTTAAAGCGGATACGGATATGCGCAAAGGGGAAGTATTCATTCCCATTCACTGGTCGGCGCAATGGGGTTCGCACAGTAAACTAGGCGCACTTTACGCCAGCGCGGTAGACCCTATTTCAGGGCAGCCAGAGTTAAAACACGCGGCGGTTGCTATCGCGCCTGCTCACTTCGCTACCTACGGCAAGCTCTTTGTTTCATCAGTAAACCAATCAGCACATAATTCAAAACTTAATCCCTTTAGTGAAGACGCGCTAAAGCATGCGTGTGATTACTGGAATACGACACCGCTTGAAAGCACAGAGGCGTCTTCACCTTTAAATAACTCGGATGCAGCATTATCAGTATTGAATGTTGCTTCGAACAAAGGTCGTCGAGATTTTACACAAGGGTTGATACCTCTGCTGCCGCAAAACGCGGTGCTATTGCAGTTTCATCATCATACATACTCAGTATGCCTTGCGCTTGTCGATGATACTCTTTGTTTCGCGGCGTTTTTAGGCGATGAGCCAGAAAAGGGTGAAAGGGCACCAGCAGCTGCACATACAACAGCGCAGGCAGCGCCACATTTAAAAAACACATGGTCAGTACCTAACGAATGGCTCGCCAGCCTTCTCAACACATCTATTTCTACAGACATACAGCGCAATTTAATACGTGGCCAAGTAGACGACGCATTTTTAAATGGTGATGTAGTTTGTAGCTGCTTTGAAGTGCGCGAAAAAACCATTACACATGCCATCGAAGAAGGCTGTAGTTCGGTGGCAGAGCTTGGTGAAGCATTAAAGTGTGGTACGAATTGTGGCTCGTGCAAGCCCGCCTTGTCTCAGCTGATAGACAAGCATTTAGTCATTGAAATTCAATCTGTTTAGGAGCGTTAAATCATGTCAATTGCATCTAGTTGGTCGTTACCGTTTTTGCGCACCTTATTTAAACCGCAGAAACCTTTGTTAAACCTCTTTTATCGCGATGCTATTTCTACCTCGGTCACGACCGTGACGACGCGCCAGCGCTCCGATAATCCAAAAGCTCCAGCTAAGCATTCATACTTTGGCAAGTGGTTGAAGTTAGCAAACAGGCAAACTGAAGGTCATAAACAAGGGCAGGTATTCATCGTCGGTGCTGGCCCTGGTGATGCCGAGTTACTTACGTTAAAAGCGTTTCGTCTTCTGCAACAAGCCGATGTCGTGCTGTTCGACGCCTTAGTCAGCGAAGATATTCTCGCGCTAATTCCCTCTAAAGTGGTGAAAGAATATGTAGGGAAACGCTGCAAAAAGCATAGCTTTACCCAAGACGCTATATGCAAGCGAGTGGTTGAATTGGCAAGCAACGGTCACACTGTCGTACGGTTAAAAGGCGGTGACCCAGCCCTATTTGCAAGAACCTGCGAAGAAACCGATGCACTCACAAAAGCCAACATTCCTTTTGCTATTGTTCCTGGTATTACGGCAGCATCGGGTGTGTCAGCCTATACGGGGATCCCTTTAACCGACAGGCGTTGTGCTCAGTCGGTGAGTTTTATGACCGCACATTTTAAGGACGTGGATCAATGGCCAGAGATGGCACCCATGGCGCAAAATGTATTGAAGCAAACCATGGTGGTTTATATGGGGCTAAGCCGACTTGAAGGGCTATGCAAAGGCTTGATTCATCACAACGTGCCAACCACATGGCCAGTAGCGGCAATTGAAAATGCCACTTCGCCCGAACAGCACGTGATTACTGGCGTGCTTGCCGATATTCATAGCAAGGTAGAAGCAGCAAATTTAACGGGGCCTACGTTACTTATATTTGGAAAGGTGGTAGAGTCTCGTCAACAGGTAAATACTCTTCTACTACATTCATCCAAGCATGCAGCAACCATTTAGTGAATACATAAAAATTATTGGCAAGGGTCAAAAAGGGGGGCGTAGCCTTACCCGTGACGAGGCTTATCATGCCATGAAAATGGTATTGGCCAATGAAGTAACAGGCGATCAACGCGGCGCATTTCTTATGTTGCTGCGTACCCGTGAAGAAACACCAGAAGAAGTTATTGGCTTTGTCGATGCATGCAGAGAGCTGATAGAGCCAGAAGTTAAAACTCTCACCCCCACGTTAGATATTGGCTGCTACGCGGGAAAGCGTCGCCAGTTACCGTGGTACTTATTGGCCGTAGCGGTACTAACCAACAATGGTTACTCGGTCATGCTTCACGGTGCTCATGAACCGGGTTCGGGGCGCCTTTATGCAAGTATAGCGTTACCTCAATTGGGCCTACCTGAAGTTAGCAGTATTGCAGACGCCAAACAGCAGTTAACGGATAAAGGGGTGACTTACCTTGATTTGTCTTATTTGCTGCCTGCGCTCGACACAATTATTAAGCTTCGTGAGGTATTTGGCCTGCGTTCATGCGCTAACACCCTCGCAAGGTTGTTGAATCCCACCGCTGCACAATTTTGCGTACAGGGCGTTTACCATATGCATCTTGACCACAAACACTGCCGCGTTAATGAAAATTATCCATCTATAGATGCGCTTTGCTTTCGTGGTGATGGCGGAGATCCTGAAGTTAATGGTGAGCGGGAAACTGAGCTATTTATTACTCGAAATGGTGAGACCGAAGAAGTAATAATGCCGGTGGTTGCTGACAAATGGGCGCTTAAAGATAAAGACATGAACGTTAACGACATGCTTGATGTGTGGGCGGGTAACGCGAATAGCCTTTACGGTGAACAAGCCATCTTAAGCACACTTGCCAGCTATTTGGTACTGCTACAAAAGTGTGATGTTGCAGATGCCTTGTCGCAGGCAAGGCATCTTTGGGCACAGCGCGATAAAAGCGCAACGCCATTTTAAGGTCACCTGCGTTTTCTGAGCGGGCAATTATCTATATTGCTTGATATAAAGCCCTTCTTTTTAAGGAAAAATAGCCAATCGTCGCATTGACTTAATCGTTGCTATACTTGTTAATAGTATTAACAAGTTTTCCTTAAGTGGTGTTATGCGAATCACGCAATGGCTCGTATTTTTAGCTAGCCTGTCGCTCTTATTTCGAGCAGGTTATGCTGTATCTGAAAATCGAGAACAGGTCACAACCTCTAGCGTAACTTTCGTACTAACCGCAGATATGCCTAATATTAGCGACGCACGCACAGGGCGTTACGCTAATCTTCAAACCCTCGTAAAACAACAGCGGCAAATTAGTGAAACCGTCTTCTTCATTTTCGGCGGCGGCTCGATTGGGCCGAGCGCGCTATCCTCGTTTGACCGTGGCTCCCACATTATTGATATTCTCAATTCCCTTGAGCCAGATGTGATGGGGGTCACAAAGAGAGAATTTAGTTTCTATGAGGATGAATTATCTCTTCGTTCTTATGAAGCAGCCTTTCCATTGGTAGCCAGCAACGTAATAGACAACCGGGTGGGGCGTTCCCCAGATGGCCTGCACACTTCTGTGATTGTAGAAAAAGAAGAATTAACTCTTGGTGTTATATCAGTTTTACATGAGAGAGTGATAGAAGAGTACCAATTATCTGATATTGCTATAACGCCTCCTCAAAAAGCCATCATGGAGGAGTCTAAAAGATTGCGACAGCAAGGCGCAGATATTATTTTGCTGCACTATTCCTACCCGTTCCCTTTTATTAATACCATGCTGAACAAACGTATTATTGATGTCGCTTTCATAACAGACAGTCGCTTGGACGAAAAAAGTTTGCTCGAAACTACGCGTCATCCTAATAGCATGGTACTTACGCAGCAGGGCACCGCTGTCGTTGCTAGTTTTGTGAAAAATGCTGGGTGGCAAGCAACGTCGTATATAGAACAGCCGTTAGAAGATATAGAGGCTGATGCTGAGTTAAACGAGCAACTCATTGAGTATGAAGCGCGCCTAAAGCGGTTGTTAAATATCCAAATTGGCGAATGGAAGATTGCCGTTTCGACTGCGCGCAAAGAAGTGAGAAGTGAAGAGAACCCTTTTGTAAACTTTGTCGCGGATACCATTAAACGCTATGCCAATACTGAAATTGCCTTGATAAACGGAGGCAGTATCCGAGGCAACAAACAATATACGGCAGGTACACCAATTACTCGGCAAGATATTGTCACCGAAATGCCGTTTCGAGCGCATGTTGTGGCTTTAGATATAACTGGCGCTCAGTTAATTCAAGCTCTGGAAGAGGGGCTTTCGCAATATCAAAATTTAAAAGGCGGTTTTCCTCATGTATCGGGTATGTCTTATAGTTTCGACCCTTCAGCGAAAGTGCTTCAACGAGTAAAAAATGTCACCATTAATGGAAAGCGAATAGTTAAGTCGAAAACCTATTCGCTGGCTACAAGTAACTTTCTGGCTAATGGCGGAGACGGTTTCTATGCGTTAAAGAATACCGAAAAGCGTCCGGCCTTGAGTACACGTCCCCCTCAAATATCAGACCTTGTGATGCAGGCCATCGTCAATCAATACGATATAAAGCCTAAAACTGATAACCGCATAATAAATATGGCAAAAGGCGGTTGATCAGATGCAGCATAAGAAAAAGACCTTGTATCTGTTTATCATTGCACAATGCAGTGTGATGGGATTTTTTCTTTTGATACTGGTTTTGTCGCTGCTGCGTTTAAATGACGTGCGAAAAGTGCTTGACGATATCACCTCGTCTTCTATCCCCACTCTTAGCCAAGCTACTGAAATTACGCGTGAAGTTCAGCACTTAATTTCACTTACTGCGCGATTGACATCGTCTGAGAGCCAATCGTCTCGGCGTATCGTCAAAACCCAGTTGGATGAAACGATAGAGCGCTTGGATTCCTCCAATTTGAAGCTTGAGCAAGGAGACAAGTACTTAGCGACGCAGCTGAATGTACTTACATTAGAAATAGAAGAACTAAACGCATTAGTGCGTCAGCGGATTGATGTCGAAAAAGAAGTGCGGGTGGAAAGGGAAGTACTATTTACTTACTTAAACAATATTTTTGAAGACAATAAATCGCAGTATGTTGGTATTCAATCTTCTCAAACGCTGGTTCCTCTGATATTACAAATTGCCCAAATAAATCAGCAGTTCCAACTGCATGAGTTACGCAAGTTAGAGGACAATATTGAAGAAAGCATCGCTTCCTTGCGTGAGGCGACAACGCTCGACAAGCGCAGCAGCGAACTGGTAAGTGCGCTAGAGGAGGGGGTATTAGGTAAATGGGGCATGATTGATAAACAAGCTAATGTCATGCGCATTCGTGGACGTTCAAGAGGGCGAGGCAGTTTTGTTGAGCACTTGGCTGAAGAAGTCGCGTCAAATATTGAGTTTAGAGCATCTTCAATCACAAAAGACACCTCTTTTTACGCATTGTCTGCCAACCAAGCTGTGTCCAAACAAATAACCCTGTCATTGGCACTTTCATTAATTGTGATGATTATTTGTTGCGCCATCATCTTCTATATCTACAAACGTATTATTCTGCGTTTAATTGCTTTAACCAACTTGGTTGAAAAAAATAGTGAAGAAGTAGCAAGCTTCGAAGGCAGTGACGAGATATCTCGCCTGGCTAAAACCTTCGCACTGTATTTTGAGAGAGTGAAGAGCCAAGAAACCGAATTGATTCGTTTGTCACTTAGCGATCCGCTGACTAACATCCCAAACCGACGGGCATTTGAAATGGAAATGGAAAAGGTAATAGCGATGTCAAAACGGTATGACTGGCCGTTGACGGTAGTTATCTTGGATGTCGATAGTTTCAAACTTTACAATGACAATTATGGTCACCCTAAAGGGGATGAATGCCTGAAAGCCGTCGCTATTGGGCTTAATGAAGTCATTACCCGTAACACTGATTTTTGTGCTCGATACGGTGGTGAGGAGTTCGTAGCGATTTTGCCCAATACCGATGAGAAAGGCGCGAAGGTGAAAGCTGAAGAGATTCGAGATGCGATAGAATCATTAGGGATAGAGCACAGCAAGAGCACAGTTTCACCCGTAATTACCGCAAGTTTAGGCGTTGCAACGGTCAATTTCGTTAATCACCACAACTGGACGTTAACTTCGATCCTTAATACCGCTGATAAAGCTTTGTACGACGCCAAAACGGGCGGCCGGAATCGCTGCGTGTTTTCATCGCTGCCATGAGTATTTTTGTATAGTAAAAAGAGGCGGGTTTATGTCAATCCCCAAACTGGGCTATCTCTAATCTTTATTGAACAAAAAAACTTCAGTTTTATTTGTGTGAAACATCAATAAACTTCATTTCCTCTGCTATCTTTAATCAAAACCAACAAAAACTAGCTTATCGTTTCAGACAACTAACCGTATTTCAGTGTGATACGCCAGTGCCTATTTTGTCAGGGTGGCTTCGTTATGAGCTAAGTCGGCTGATAAATAATGCGTGAAACGAAGTTCATTAGGAGCGCAGGATGTTTTTCAAAAATAAAGAGTTGATAGCCGAAAACCAACGTTTGGAAAAGGAACTGGCGGCATATCAAACGGTTAAGGAAGAGCTTCGTGAAGAAATGTTGTACATTGAGTTGAATGCAGATGGACGTATACGTGCAATTAATGATCTATGTACTCAAGCAACAGGATTTAAGATTTCAGAGCTAGAAGGGAAGTCCCTTGAAAGCCTAATGGACCCGAAATCGCTTAAGAAATCGGACGTTCAAGATATGCTAGGCGCTGTTAAAAATCATCGTCATTGGCATGGCGCAGTTAGCTTCAATAATGCAAAAGGCCATGAGATTTGGGTAAGAGGAATCATACAGCCCATAGATGACGCCTATGGAAATGTGAAGTGTATTTCTTTCTATATGGCAGAGCAAACGCGCAATATTTCTTACAGTAATGAGCTTAGAGATATGATTGCCGCGCTTCATCGCTCTTCTGCTGTTATTGAGTTCAACCTTGATGGCACCATCATAAAAGCCAACGAAAACTTTTTGAAAGGCACGGGCTACAAGCTGGAGCAAATAGTTGGAAAGCATCATAGGATCTTTTGCACAGAGCAAGAGGCGAACTCGGAAGAATACAAACAGTTTTGGCGTGGGCTAGCGCAAGGACAGTTAGAATCTGGACGCTACAAACGCATTGATAGCCGAGGGAATGAAGTGTGGCTAGAAGCGTCATATAACCCCATCAGAAACGAAGATGGTCAGCTTTATAAAGTAGTGAAATTTGCAACGGTAATTACAGAGCAAATGAAGCGGGAGTTCGCCATTTCTGAAGCCGCCAACGTTGCATTCAATATTTCGCAAGAAACTGGAGAGCAAGCACGTAAGGGAAACCAAGTGCTCGATTCTACGGTTAAGGCGATGAACGAATTAACGAAACAGATGGGTAATGCGAGTGAAGGTATTAAGGACCTTGATGAGCAATCCCAAAAAGTTGCGGACTTGGTTAAAAGTATTAGCGGAATTGCCGACCAAACTAATTTATTGGCGCTTAACGCTGCTATTGAAGCTGCACGTGCAGGAGATCAAGGGCGTGGTTTCGCGGTAGTAGCCGATGAAGTCAGGCAGCTAGCGTCGCGAACCAGTAGCGCAACTGAAGAAATCGTAAACGTTGTCGTAGAAAACAGAAAGTTAACAGAAAATGCAGTTCAGTTAATTGAAGCGGGTCAGGAAAAAGCGCGCGAAGCCTTAGAGTATTCAACGCAGTCAGGCAAAGCAATGAGCGAAATCCAAAGCGGTGCCAATGAAGTGGTAAACGCTATCGGGCAATTTACTAAACGCCTCTAGAAAATTAGCGACACAATCAGACAGCTTTAGTCATTGGCCATATTTGTTCAACCTTGGTATCTGCTTTCGCGCACCAAGGTTGAACACCCCCCCTGTTTTGGTGCACCAAAACGAATTCATTCTCACTTTTCTCTTACCTTAATAGTGTAAATGTTCATAAATTTTAATGGCTTACATTTCTGGCACGATGGGTGCTAATTAATCCGTGCAACAACAACGTTGCTGTACAAAGCAACGGGTGCAAACACAAATGCGATGGCAGAGTGGAGTGCACAACACTTACCATAGGGTAAACAAATAGGATTCAGCGGAGAACGGTAAGGAAGCATCATCATCTCCGGCATTTATGGCAAGTGCATAATAATAAAAAATAAAGATGGTTTTATAAGCTAAAGCTTTTAATAAACCTCCCTTAAAGATGAGGTGTGTGAGCGGGAATTCCTGACTTACCATTAACAACTTGATGCGTTTGTAAGAACTCCGATATTACAAACACGGCAACGAAGCCCACCATGCTCGACGGTTAAACGTCGTACGCTGGTGGGTTTTTTTTTGGCTACGAGGAACACGTATGACTGGGTTAAAGACAACATCACTGCTAAAACGCTTTCGAACGGCGAGTGCTGGAGTATGTGCAGCACTTGCCGTCTCTGTAGCAAGTTTTTCTGCGAGTGTGGCAGCACAAGCGCCAGCGGTAGGCTGGCCTGAGAAGGAAGAACTTAAGTTTGGTTTTATCAAGCTCACTGATATGGCACCGCTTGCTGTGGCGTACGAAAAAGGCTTTTTTGAAGATGAGGGCCTCTACGTTACATTGGAAGCACAAGCTAACTGGAAAGTGCTGCTTGATCGCGTAATCGACGGCCAATTAGATGGCGCTCATATGCTGGCTGGCCAGCCCCTTGGTGCAACCATTGGCTTCGGCACGGAATCGCATGTGGTAACAGCGTTCAGTATGGACCTCAATGGTAATGGAATTACCGTTTCTAATGAAATTTGGGACAAAATGAAGGCCCATATTCCACAGGAAAATGGCAAGCCAGTTCATCCTATTAAAGCTGATTATTTAAAGCCAGTGGTTGATGAATACCGCAACGCTGGAAAGCCGTTCAACATGGGAATGGTATTTCCAGTTTCTACACACAACTACGAGTTACGCTATTGGCTTGCGGCAGGTGGAATTCACCCTGGATATTATGCGCCGCATAAAGGCGATACTGCGGGCCAAATAGACGCTCAGGCACTGCTGTCAGTCACCCCTCCACCGCAAATGCCAGCGACGATGGAAGCCGGCACCATCTATGGCTACTGCGTAGGCGAGCCATGGAATCAACAGGCAGTGTTTAAAGGTATTGGTGTACCTGTGATCACCGACTACGAAATTTGGAAAAATAACCCTGAAAAAGTGTTCGGCGTAAGCCAGGGCTGGGCTGACAAATATCCTAATACGCACATTCGCGTGGTTAAAGCCCTAATTCGAGCGGCAATGTGGCTGGATGAAAACGACAATGCTAACCGTCCTGAAGCGGTAAAGATTCTTGCTAAAAGTAACTACGTAGGTGCAGATGAAGACGTACTGGCTAACAGCATGACAGGCACTTTCGAATACGAAAAAGGTGACAAGCGCGACGTGCCTGATTTTAATGTGTTCTTCCGCTACAACGCCACTTACCCATACTACAGTGATGCTATTTGGTACCTCACACAAATGCGCCGCTGGGGTCAAATTTCAGAGGCTAAGTCTGACGATTGGTATAAAGAGACAGCCAAAAAAGTTTATAAACCAGAGGTCTATGCTCAGGCTGCTAAAGCGTTGATTGCCGAAGGTAAAGCTAAGGCGTCTGACTTTCCAGAGTTTGGGACGGAAACGGGCTACAAGCCGCCTCAGAGCGAATTCATTGATGGCGTGACGTTTGACGGAAGCAAGCCTAACGCTTACTTAGAGCAATTTAAGATTGGTCTGAAGGGTGACACTGTACTGTAAGTGTCTGATTTAATGGCCCTGCCTTCAGTTCTAACTAGGGCGGGGCATAAACAGCGCAAAAGCGCACATCAAGTGTCAGGAGCAAGCAATGAGCAAGATGACAACCATTCTTCGCCTTCCATCGTCGCCGTCAAACGCCAACTCTTTGTTGAGCCGTTTATATCAATCCACGCCTGCGTTGCTGCTGCCTGTTATTGGCTTGCTGATGTTTTTGGCCATTTGGAATGGTGTAGCAAAAAGTATCGACACGTCGCTGGGGCAGTTCCCAGGGCCTGCACAAGTTTTTGAGCAAGCCGGTGCGTTAATTGACGAACATATTGCACAGCGTGAAAAAGCGGACGCTTTCTATCAACGTCAAGAAGCAAGAAATGCAGCGCGTGTAGCGCAGGACCCTACTTATCAGCCAAAAATTAGAGAATTCACCGGTGCGCCAACCTTCTTTGATCAGATATGGACAAGCCTTTACACCGTTATGGTTGGATTCTTAATTGCATCAGTCGTGGCGGTTCCCGTGGGTATATTATGTGGTCTAAGTAAATCTGCTTACACCGCAATAAATCCACTTATCCAGTTATTTAAGCCAGTGTCTCCATTGGCATGGCTGCCGCTGGTGACTATGGTGGTAAGTGCCCTCTATGTCAGCGATGATCCGGCCTTTTCTAAATCATTCGTGACCTCTGCCTTTACGGTTTCGCTTTGTTGTTTATGGCCAACCCTTATTAACACCGCAGTAGGCGTATCAAATATTGATAAGGACCTAATCAACGTAAGTAAGGTATTGCGCCTTACGCCGTTTGCTCATCTCACCAAAATAGTACTTCCATCTTCTATCCCCATGATTTTTACAGGACTTAGATTGTCGCTTGGTATTGGCTGGATGGTACTGATTGCGGCAGAAATGCTTGCCCAAAACCCAGGTCTAGGAAAGTTTGTGTGGGATGAATTCCAAAACGGAAGTTCGGAGTCGCTAGCCAGGATCATGGTAGCAGTGCTCACCATTGGCGCTATTGGCTTTGTACTAGACCGCCTAATGTTATCGATTCAGCGCGCTGTAAGCTGGGACAAGTCGAGCGTACTACGCTAATTTTGAGGAGAATTTTATGCACACTAAACACTTAGAGTTAGAGCAGGTGGGTATCGACTTCCCCACACCGAAGGGGCCATTTACTGCGCTTCAAGATGTAAATCTTAAAATCAGCAAAGGTGAATTTGTGTCGTTAATTGGCCATTCGGGCTGCGGTAAATCAACGGTGCTGAATATCGTCGCAGGTTTGCACCAAGCTACTACCGGCGGCGTAATTTTAGATGGCGCAGAAGTGAAGCAGCCTGGACCTGAACGCGCAGTAGTCTTTCAAAACCATTCTTTATTACCTTGGCTTACGGTATACAAGAATGTTGAGCTAGCCGTAAAATCGACCATGCGAGGCAAGAGTAAAAACGAGATGCGTGACTGGATCATGCACAACCTAGAGCTTGTGCACATGACCCACGCCCTTGATAAATTACCCAGTGAAATATCAGGTGGTATGAAACAGCGAGTGGGCATTGCACGAGCGTTGGCAATGGAGCCAAAAGTGCTGCTAATGGATGAACCGTTCGGTGCGCTAGACGCCCTAACTCGCGCTCATCTTCAAGACTCACTAATGGAAATTCATGCTGATTTGGGTAACACGGTTATCATGATTACTCATGATGTGGATGAAGCGGTATTGCTATCAGACCGTATTGTTATGATGAATAACGGCCCGGCAGCCACCATTGGCGAAATTCTTGATATTGAGTTGCCGCGTCCGCGAGATAGATTAGCACTTGCAGATAACAAGCAGTACAACCACTACAGACATGAAGTCTTAACTTTCCTTTACGACAAACAAAAGAAGGTTGAAACCGTTTCGTCACGCGCCAACCAAGCGCCTACAACTAACAAACATTCACAACAGCTAGCAAAACCCAGCGGGGTGTCATCTGAAAAAAAAGACGCTAAGAAGTCAGATGCCGCCTAGCTTTATCGGCACCTGACTAGGGCGGAAGCCTTTTCCGCCAACTAACCAAAACCATCACTTTTAACCAGCATTCTACTGCTGGCTGGGTAAGTGTTGACTAATAAAAATCGATACCGATAGGGAATACACATGAACACGTTAAAAAACTTTGGCATTAAGATGCTAACAGCATCTGTTTTGACAGTATTAGGTGGAAGCGTAATGGCCGCTGACATTCACAGCGCATTAAGCGATTCAAAGGCATGGGCGGATCTGAATTTACGCTACGAAGCTGTTGATCAAGACAATGCGTTAGAAGACGCAAGTGCACTGACTTTGCGTACGCGTCTAGGGTTTAGTTCGGGTAGCGTTAATGGTTTCTCATTTACCGCTGAGGTTGAAGATAGTCGTATTGTACTTGGGCAAGATGAGTTTACTGTGGGGCCTACTGGCTTTAACGTAGGTGAGTATTCGGTCATTGCCGATCCTGAAACTACCGAAGTTGATCAAGCTTTTATTCAGTATAAGGCGGATAACTTTACCGCCAGAGTAGGGCGACAAGTGATTACGTTGGATGACCATCGATTTGTTGGCCACGTTGGCTGGCGACAAGACCGCCAGACCTTTGATGCCGTAAGCACTAAATATGCGGCAACAGACAATTTAGAGCTGTTCTATAGCTATCTTTACAAACGCAACCGCATTTTTGCTGAGGCGGCAGATTTAGATTCTAAAGATCATATTCTTCATGCTTCTTATACATCTAAAATTGGCAAGTTTGTGGCCTACGCTTACCTTTTAGAGGTGGACAACGACACGGATAACGCGTTGGACACGTATGGCGTGAGCTACGATGGAAAGATGAAAGGTGAGAGCGTGAGTTGGGCTTACGGTGGTGAGTTTGCCACGCAATCAAGCGAAGCTGGCGCGGGCGAAACGGCCACCGACTTTGACGCCTCTTATTTAAATGCGTATGTCGCAGCCACGTTTTCTGGCGTGACGGCTAAGGTCGATTACGAAATACTAGGTTCTGACGATGGGTTGTACGGGTTTGCAACGCCGCTAGCTACGCTGCACAAATTCAACGGTTGGACTGATCAGTTCTTGGGCACGCCAGCACAGGGCTTAAAAGATCTTAAGTTATCTCTATCAGGTGGGCTAGCCGGTGGTAAATGGCTTTTGGCTTACCACGATTTCAGCGCTGACGACAGCAGTAACGGTGCTGACGACTTAGGCAGCGAAATTAATGTACAGTATACGAAGAAGTTTGCAGGTAAGTACAATTTTGGCATTAAGTATGGTACTTACGATGCGGGAGATATAAAGGTGGATACCAATCGCTTCTGGATGTGGATTGGTACACGCTTCTAATTGCAATCCACTATTACAACGTTATGTTGTAATTAATACTACAGGTCTGGCTGAGTCGTTACTGACTTAGCCAGCCTTTTTCAACGGCCACATCAAGCTGCTGCATAACGTAGTCCCATAAAGCCGGTGCGCAAGATTTAAGGTGAGCATTACGCTTCTCAATTTTCTCCCTTGCAATACCGTGACGCTTCCAGCTTCCTCCGTTGTCTTTCATATTTTGAAATACGGGAAGTACGCGGTCCATTGATTTTGCAAATTCTGCATCGGCGGTTTCAGCTGCTTCAAACTCAAGCCATAAATCGAGCATTTCACTACTAAGTGGACTCGGCAATAAACCAAAAATGCGCTTAGCGGCAGCTACTTCTTTCTCGGCTTGTGCGTCGTGATCTGTTTGATGATTGAAAGCAAACATGTCGCCAGCATCAATTTCCACAATATCGTGAATAAGGATCATGCGAATAACGCGGGTCACGTCTATAGGTTTAGCCGCATATTCGCTTAGCATATTTGCCATTAATGCAACATGCCAGCTGTGCTCTGCGGAGTTTTCCTGTCGATAGTTATCACAGGGGAGGGTGATCTGGCGCTTAACTGCTTTTAGCTGGTCAAGTTCACAGATAAAGTCAGCAAAGTCACTTACTGCATACATTGGGATGCTCCAAGGCGTAAAAATGGGCGCCTGAGCGCCCATTTAATTATTCAAGGTCTAACGAGTGTATTGGTTATTAGCCAAATTATTTTTGCTCAGATAGCCACACGATTAGGTCAGCGATGTCGTCGAAGGTCATGTCAGCAGTGAAAGTAGGCTGATATTTACCGTTGATAATAAAGCTTGGCACACCAGTTAGGTGCTCACGATACTCGTCAATTTGCTGTTGATTCTTGCGCACCATGCTATTTACGCCGAAGCTTTTGGCCATTTTGTCAAACTCTTCACCGTCTACTCCGTTCACAACGAAGATATTGCGAAGGTCTTTCAAGCCAGTGATAGATGCACGTTGCTTGTGGATATAGTTAAAAATAGCGCCGTTCATCGCGTCTTCTTGCTTCATAGCGCGCGCAATTAGCATGGCTTTAGTTGCATCGTCTTGAACTTCAGGTCCAGTAAAACGCATAAAGTTTACGTGCACCTTATTGAATTTCGTACCGTCGCTTTTCTTTTCTTTAATTTGCGCAACGATTGGTTCGAACTGGAAGCAGTGAGGGCACCAAAATGAGAAGTACTCAGTAATAACAGGCTTATCTGTGGCTTCTTTATCAAGCACAGTATAGTGCGTACCTTCTTTCCATTTAGACGCTGGCTCCTGAGCGCATGCTGTTAGTGGCAAAAGCATTGCCATGACAAACATTACTGCAAACTTTTTCATGGAATATAATCCTATGTTCAAAAAACTATTATCGATACCGAGATTATCACAGGCTTGTTCGCTTAACTAGGACCTGTTCTACTTCAATGCCTTACTACGCGATAAGCTCACTAAAAAACGCGATTCAAGGTTTAGGTAAATGCAGTATTTTATATACGCATGATGAACAGAGTCTGAATCATCAGGCCCTAACAGAAACTCAAAGAAAAAGGGCTATAACCATGTATAGCCCTTTATTGTTTGTTGATTTCACGTTGAGTTTTGCCTTTAAGCAATGCTCAACAGAAGGTTCATTAACGTTACATCACTTACATGCTGTAGTTAACTGAAAGTAGAGCGCGACGCTCTTGGCCAGCATAACCTACAATGTCTTCATAATCAGTATCAAATACATTGTCGACCTTCAACGAGACCTGCCACTGCTTATCTATTTGATAGCCTAAATTAACGGTTGCAAGCGTATAGGCTGACAGCGCCAGAGTCTGAGACGGTTCAGGGAAAGGAGGGAAGAAGGTGTCGTAATGACTCCCTGTGTAAGCTAGCTTGGTGTAAAAGCTGAACTTCTCCGTTCCAAAGTCAGTGTTGTAGGTTAATGAGCCTTGGTGACGGGCACGACGCAGTTCAGTGGTTGTTATACCATTGTCGGTTTGTTCCGCATCTAGATAACTATACGCTGCGGTAAAATCACCATAGCCACTGTCCCAGTTAATTTCTAGATCAATACCTTCTCGCGAGCTTTCACCGTCGATATTATCGGCACTATATGCACCCAAATCTGACACAAATACGAAGCCATTGATTTCATCTTCAAGGTCGGTAGTGTATGCGCTGATTTGTGCAGACAGTGATTTCCAGTTTGCCTTAACGCCTATTTCCCATTCTTCACTGGTTTCAGGTTCTAAGTTTGGGTTGCCGATGAAGCTTGCAGGGAAGTAGCCAAAGCGCTCGGTGAAGGTGGGTGTTTTAACAGCTTTACCATAGCTGGTAAAAACAGCGTAGTAATCGTTAAGCTGCCATGTAAGGCCACCGCGATAACTAACGGCATTGTCGAACTCACTGTTGTTGTCAAATCGTGCGCTTAGTGTTGCGGTTAGCGACTCGGTTAGCTGGCCATTTGTCTCGGCAAATACGCTATAAGTATTGTCGTGCTGCTTCTGGTTCGGATCGCCAAATGCAATTGGGCCGCGCTGGGTAAAAAGGCGCTGTAGGTATTCAACACCGCCAGCAAAATCCCAGTTATCCATGGTATAGAAACCTGTCCAGTTTAACTCTATGCGCTCACCAGTGGTACCGCCAGTGTCTGCACCTGACTCAGTGTTATCGTTATCGTCTTTGCGATAATGCGCACTTAGCGCTGAGCGATAACCTGTATTTTCCGGAGCAAATTCCCATCTTAATTTCGCGCTAATTTGTGAACCATCCGTCACGTTATCTGAGTCAGCAGGAAGGCCTGTCGTCACAAAATCAGTGCCGTCGTAATCGTTCTCGTACTGAACCGTGCGAAGGTTAGCTATTAACGTATGCTCCGACGTTGCGGCATAATTAATATTAATGCCAGCGGTCATGTTGTCGTAGCCATCATCTTCGTTACCAACACGAGATACGTTGTCACCGTCGGTACGTATGTAGCTGGCGTATGCAGAAATACCTACGTTATCGCTTTGCGAGCGCGCGTTCATGCTGCCCTGCAACGTACCTTGTGTGCCAACGCCAGCAGAGAAGTCTACGTGTGACGCATTATCGGCAAACTGGCCTGATTTCGTAGTAATGCTCAATACACCACCGATAGCGCCGCTGCCCCATCTTGCGCTCTGCGGGCCTCGAAGAAGTTCTATGCGCACCACGTTTGCGCTAGTTAAGTGAGCAAGGTCAACCAGACTTCCTTGGCCTACGTCGTTGGCAACAACGCCATCAATTAAAACAAGTAGATGGTTGGTTTCACCGCCGCGCACGCGCAGCTCTGTTAAGCCACCAGGACTGCCTGACTGAGACAAGCTAACGCCAGGTAGGCCGCGAATTAGATCGGTAAGTTGAAGTGCGCCCGAAGCTTTAATGTCGCTTTCAGTTAGCACCGATACTGAACCAGGAAGTTTGGTTAGCGAAATAGGCAAACGCGTGCCTGTTACTGTTAAAGTTTCAATATCTTGGTCAGAAGTTTGAGCAAAGGCAGGTGTGCTTAAGCACGAAATAACTGCAGCGCTAAGGGCTGCTTTAGTAAAATGTGTACGCATGGTTTTTATGTTGTCTTTGATGCGCTCCACCCGAGCACATGATTAGGGAAAGTGCACGCATTGCTTAATTATGGATGTGAGCAAGCAAACGACACCATGAAGTACAGGCCGGTATCCGGGCTTACTCACCATTACTAAAAATGTAATAGCTCTTTTGCCTTCCCATCTAATGGCGTTTAATACGTAACGCATAAAAGACAGTGGCGTATGAAAAGAAAACGACAACGCGTTGAGTTTACCGTTGCGGGGGCAGCATCAGTTTTTCACTGATTTCCCGTTTAACCCTTGTCGCCGTAGTTAATATAGAGCTAGACAAGAGCACCTACACACTGTCGATTATATCTAAGTTAAAAAGTGATAGCGAATACGGTTTCTTATACCTTACGCTTTTTCGTAACCGCCATAAGATTATCGGCAACGGTCATCGAAAAAGCGTTTTTTCAGCAGTAAAGGGGCTGGCTCAATATCCTAATTTCAGTGGAGGCTCTTGAAGGGCCGATAGCTGTTCTTTCAGAGCAAGTATTTGGCCTTCCCAGTATTTGTCTTCAGCAAACCAAGGAAATGCCCGCGGAAAAGCAGGGTCTTCCCAGCGTCGTGAAAGCCATGCCATGTAATGCACCATTCGCATAGCGCGGAGGGGCTCAATAAGTGGCAACTGTGCAGTGTCAAACGGGTGAAACTCCTCGTATGCTTCAACCAAAGTATCGAGCTGCAATAGTTGTTGTTGGCGGTCGCCGCTTAGCATCATCCACAAATCTTGGATAGCAGGGCCCATGCGGCAATCATCTAAATCAACGAAGGTAGGGCCATCGCGCCACAGTATATTGCCTGGGTGGCAGTCACCGTGAAGCCGAATACTCGATGTTGGCTTATACGCTTTTTTCGTGGCATCAATAACGGGGTTAAGTATGGCAAAAAATGCTGTCTTTAGATGCTCTGGCAGCAGTGTGCTTTGCATAAGCACCTGCTTCGGTTCATCGAGGTAACTTTCAATATCAATCGAGGGACGATGTGCAAACCCTTTAGCATGGGCCACGCGGTGAATACGGCCAATGAAACGCCCCATCCATTCGAGTTGATCAAGGTTGTCACTTTCGAATTGTCTACCGCCCACCGAAGGAAATAACGCAAATCGATAGTCAGTTTCGGCCACGGTGTGGTGATGCAGCGTGCTGCCATTGAGAGAAATGGGCGCAGCCAATGGAATTTCGTTATCGATTAGCTCTGCAGCAAACGCGTGTTCTTCAAGAACTTGAGCGTCGGTCCATCGACCTGGGCGATAGAATTTTGCTACATAGCGCTGACCGTCTTCAGCCAAAAACTGATAGACGCGGTTTTCATAACTATTTAGTGCTAGCAAACCGCTTTGAAGAAAAATGCCCTGACTTTCCAGGGCATCTAATATGGTGTCTGGGCTAAGCCCAGAGAATGAAAAATCTGTCATCGATAAAGGAACTTAGTTGGCTCATCAACGGTAACCGTTTCCCCATCAATAGTGGTGGTTACACTGATAAAAATATCGGTAACCGTATCTTCCAGATTATAGGCGTCAGTTGCAACTGAAATTGGCGTGCTATACACCGCACCGCCTTCAACTGTTACAGTTTGCTCACCAATGTACTTGTAGTCAGGCAAACCTTTTACAGCAATAGAGTAGGTTTGGGTTTGCTGAGTTTTGTTAAGTACTTTTATTGTATAAACGTTCTCAATTAGCCCTTCATTCGTTTCGCGGTATAGCGAGTTTCTGTCGCGGATAATGTCAACTTCGGTTGGGCTGCGCATCCAAATATTGGCAAACAGCAAGCCTATCATCACCACTAAAACTACAAAGTAACCAATTAACTTTGGACGTAAAATATGAGTCTTACCGCCAGCTAGTTCTTCTTCAGAGGTAAAGCTTATCAGGCCTTTAGGATAACCCATTTTATCCATAACACCGTTACACGCATCAACACAGGCGCCGCAGTTGATGCATTCGTATTGTAAGCCATTTCGAATATCGATACCGGTTGGGCATACCTGAACACACAGGTTGCAGTCTATACAGTCGCCTAACCCTTTTTCTTTTACTTGCTCGTGACTAAGTTTGCGTGGTCGCGGGCCGCGTTGCTCTCCACGCTTTGCATCGTACGATACAGTAAACGTGTCTTTGTCGAACATGGCAGACTGAAAACGCGCATACGGGCATATGTGCGTGCACATGATTTCGCGCATGTAGCCAGCGTTTCCGTACGTACATACGGCAAAGAAAATAACCGATAAACCTGCCCAGAAGCTGGTGTTAAATGTTACAAAATCGATAAACAGTTCATCAATTGGCGTAAAGTAGCCAACGAAGGTTAAAGCCGTTAACAGCGCTACCAATACCCAAGCGGTGTGCTTAGCTGTTTTACGCAAAAATTTATCTGCATCCATTTTGCGTGCATCTAGCGCTATACGCTTGTTGCGCGGGCCTTCGAATTTCTCTTCGAACCACGTATAAATGTATACCCACGTTGTTTGAGGACACATAAATCCACACCACACTCGACCAGCGAAAGTGGTGACGAAGAACAGCGCAAAGGCGGAAACAATAAATATATAGGCCAGTAAAGTGAGATCTTGAGGCCATAAGGTTAGAGAGAATATAGTAAATCGCTGCTCACCAATATCGAGTAGCACGGCTTGATGCCCGTTGTACTGAATCCATGGAATGATGGCAAAGAGGCCCAAAAAGAAAAGGCCAAACATGCGTCTAAACGTCTCCAGAGGGCCTTGTACAGCCCGCACATAAATACGGCTACGAGAGTCGTGGCGTTTACCCTCAGGTCCACCTTTGGGTTTATGTACTTTTACCGGTGTAACGGTCTTTACCGGTATTTGTTCATTCATAGCTTAACCTTATGTGACGTAACGAACTGCCTGTGCAGTATAACTGCGTTCAAAACGTCATATTTAATGTAGATCAATAATGCGGCGTATGGTGTATCTTTTTAAAGTTTCAGTCAATACTGAAACTTCAGAACATAAGTCGTTTTTTGTTTTGATTTCCTCAGTCTATGTAACTTTGTAAATAGTTAAATACAGCTACGTGAATAATGAGGATTAATATAACGGCCAGATGCCATTTGATGCCCAACATCGACGATTAGGCTTTACCTACTATACATGAGTATAGTTTGCTGTATTTACAGGTAAACCGATATGACCCTATTATCGTCGATAATAATGTGGTCAATTACCGTTTGAATCGTGTACAGTGAGCATTGTGAAAGTGTAAATTGGCAAAGTGTAGTTGAGCACATAGTGAGAAAGGTGCTAAAAAATTGGCGCTATTTGTAGTAAACGTCTGTCAAAGTTAGCTGAGAAGTCATGTTAAGGTTCTTTATCATCGCTGCTGAAATTATTGTTTTGGTAATTGTGCTGCGGTCTCCTTTTGTTCAGTATCTCTTTGAAGATATCCAGAACTCGCTTTCTGAATGGCTAGTTTCAATTGCCACCTTACCGGAGCGAGAAGAACTGCGTAGTTTACAAGATAAAATTAATATCCAGCTGAGTCCCTTAAAGCCTTACCAGCAAACATATGTTCAGCAAATCACCGCTGATAGCGCAAGCGTTAAACGTTTTTATCACACCTATTGTGAAAAGGACGATATAAACCCCAACTTTACGGGAACTAAACGCGTTCAACTATGCCTAATCATTAAACAGTCGTCAGTTATGCAAGTAGCAAAGCGAGACTAGCCAATTTTAACAAGGCTGGTTAAATGTAAAGCTGATATAAAAGCCGACAATTGCTGCATGCTAAGCTTTCTCTAAATGTCTTGCTAACTCATAGTTTAAACGACTGAATTTAGGAGCATAAAAGTGAATAAATTACGTACTTTTTCTTATTTAGGTTGTGCCACTGCGGTTGGACTTCTTGCTGTTTTCGCTCCCACCCAGGCGGCAGAAGTAAAGATTACTTGGGAAGAACCTGAAACATATAGCGATGTTAAGCCTACTAATGAGTCACGCAAACGGTTTCGCGAACGAACATTAGAAGATCTGGAACAGCACATTGTTGAGTTAGCTAGTGATTTACCTGAATCTCAAGTGCTGTCTATGACCGTGACTAATGTGGACTTAGCGGGGCAAGTATGGCCTAGTCAGTTCGTCGGGTTTGGCACTGGTGGTGGGAGTGACGTTCGCATTATTAAGCGCATCGATATTCCAAGAATGGCGTTTAGTTATTCTTTGACCAATGCCGAAGGACAAGTCATTTTAAGCGGCGAAGATGTAAAACTCAAAGACATGGACTTTATGGAATCGACAATCCGCCGTAATAGGACCGAGTCGTTAACCTACGAAAAAGCCATGTTGAATGATTGGTTTGCAGACACGTTTTCGACACAGGTAGCGGCAAACAACTAGTACCGCGTGATAACTATTAAACTTAAAAAGGTCACTATATGTGACCTTTTTTAGTTTTTAAGCCCATATGTTATGGGCGTAAAGCATGCGCTAATTACAGATAATCAAACTCATTACCTGATATTGCAAGGGTGCTTTCAGGGCCAGCTTTATAAGCGGCTTTGTGCGCATCGCGACGTACTAAGATACGTTCCATGTAGAAGTCACGTGTCTTCATCTTAGACGCTGCAAGTACCGCATTACCTGATGTCTGCGCTTTGTCTGCCATGCTGTACCACAGTACACCAATCAAGGAATAGGCGCTGTATGCTAAGTAATCACAAGCAGCTGCAGCAGCGGTGGTGGCATCCATACCTAAGCAATCGGCTGAAGATGCACGCCAGTCATCAAGAATTCCTTGAGCCAGACCCTTCGCCTCACTGTCTTGAATGTCGCTGACCAAAGCGTTAAACGCATTATAGGTCGCTTCCATCATTTGACCGCCATCTCGGGTAAGCTTACGACCAATAAGGTCTAGCGCCTGAATACCGTTGGTGCCTTCATATAACATAGCAATGCGCACGTCGCGCATAAGTTGTTCCATACCCCATTCACGAATAAAGCCGTGACCACCAAATACTTGTACACCTAGGCTGGTGATCTCAAGGCCCATATCCGTCATAAAAGCTTTGCAGATTGGGGTTAAAAACTGAAGGATCTTGTCGGCATCTTCTTTTTCTTGACCTTCACCAAGCTTCTCAACGTCCATAAACTTGGCATAGAAAAGTGAAAGTGCACGGCAGCCTTCAATCAGTGATTTCTGCGTAAGTAACATACGCGCTACGTCAGGTTGAAAGACGATCGGGTCTGCTTTGCCTTCTGGATTTTGAATACCCTGAGGTGCGCGAGACTGCACGCGTTCGCGGGCATAGGTCAGCGCGCCTTGGTAAGAGGCTTCTGCCGCCCCTAAACCTTGCAGACCTACTTGGAAGCGTGCATCGTTCATCATAGTGAACATACATGCTAGGCCTTGGTTTTCTTCACCAACAAGGTAACCGGTTGCACCGTCAAAATTCATCACACAAGTCGGGCTCGCTTTGATCCCCATTTTGTGTTCGATGCTTCCCACTGACAAGCTGTTCGCCTCGCCAGGCTCATTGCTAGCATCTGGAAGGAACTTGGGCACTAAGAATAAGCTGATGCCTTTAACGCCTTTGGGAGCATCAGGCAGACGAGCTAGAACAAGGTGAATAACGTTCGAGCTCCAATCATGATCGCCTGCGGTAATAAAAATCTTATTACCGGTGACTTTATAGCTGCCGTCGCCTTGTGGCTCAGCTTTGGTACTAAGCAAGCTCAAATCTGTTCCTGCGTGAGGTTCGGTCAGGTTCATGGTACCTGTCCACTCACCGCTGATTAGCTTAGCAAGGTAGATATCTTTTAATTCTTTACTGGCGTGCTTAGTAACCGCAAGTGTGGCGCTTTCAGTAAGCATGGTGGTTAAACGCCAGCTTAAGTTCGCCGCGTTTAGCATTTCGTGAACAGGCACAGCCATGGTGTACGGCAAGTCTTGCCCGTCGTACTCGGCAGTACCTAGCATTGCATTCCAGCCGTTAGCAACATATTCCTGATAGGCATCAGCGAAGCCTCTAGGCGTGGTAATGCTGCCGTCTTTTAGCGTACAGCCTTCTTCATCGCCTTCACGGTTAAGAGGGGCAACCACATCCAAAGCAAACTTTGCACCCTGTGCAATAATTTCGTTGGCAAGTTCGCTATCAAAGTCGCTGATACCGAGCTTTTCGTAGTGAGCATCAAGTCCAAGCCAGTCTTTTAACAAGAACTGAAAATCAGTCGTAGGGGCGTGGTACAGAGGCATGGATGACTCCTTTTTCAAACAAGTGTTTTAATTTTGTCTATTATAGTCACAAAAAGCGTAGTCCGAATAGTCCGTTAAAGGAAAGTTAATAATAAATTTGGATGATGTGGGTAATGACCTATGCGGACTGACATGAGAGAAACACATAGGTTTTCCAAGACTCGTTGACTTTAAATGTGCAGCAAAGGTCACACAGGCTCTGATGATGATGACTGACGTATTGATGTTAATATAGAAAAGCGAACTCAAGTGGTAAGCTCGCTTGCAATTCAAATTCTCACTGGCATGCTTAGCCTACATTGAAATAACCCGTTCACATACGCATAAGCAACACGGTACATAAAAACATGAATCCAGAAAGCGCGAAGAAAAACCTTAAACATAGCAGTGATGATGCGCAGATCCCGGTTTGCATTGTAACGGGGGGAAGCTTGGGTATCGGTTTTGCGGTATGCAAGCTGTTTAGTCAAAACGGTTATCAAGTCATTAATTTAGATATCAGAGACTTTGAGCAAGCGTTACCTAATGCTATCTGGAAGCCGTGTGATGTAAGTGTTGTGCGTAATATTGAAGCCGCGGTGAATGAGGTTATTAGTTCTTATCAACGCATAGACGCATTGGTGTGTAATGCCGGTATACATGTTTCAGCAACGATTGAAGACACTGATGAAGCGCTGCTTGATAAGGTACTAAACTTGAACGTAAAAGGGGCGTATGGCGCGATTAAGTCTTGCCTGCCAACCATGAAAGAGCAGGGCAGCGGCGCGATTGTGGTGATGGGCTCAGATCAGTCCTTTATTGGAAAGCGCAATTCGTTCGCCTACGGTGTCAGCAAAGGTGCATTGGCGTCTATGGCGAAAACCACCGCGCTTGACTACGCACCCTATAATATCCGCGTTAACGCGGTCTGCCCGGGTACTATCGAAACCCCTCTATTTCATAACGCCATTGATAATTATGTGGCACGTTCTGGGGCAGATAAAAATGAAGTGGTAGCTGAAGAAGCCGCTGCACAACCTATCGGACGTTTGGGCCAGCCCGAAGACGTAGCTGAATTGACTTATTTCCTATGCAGCAACAAAGCGTCGTTCATCACGGGTAGCTTGTATGCGGTGGATGGGGGCTACACAGCACAATAGAAAGAGCACAATAGATAGGGCTAAATAGAAAAGCAACGCGAAATGCCTTATCAGCAATAGCATAAACCAAGGTTTTATAAACAAAAATGAGCAAGCCTTCAATCACTTGGATAGACCCTCATATTCACTTCTTTGCCTTAAACGAAGGGCACTATAATTGGCTGAAACCAGCCAATGCCCCTTTTTGGCCAGATAAAAAAGCGATTGCAAAACATACTACAGAGCACATGCTCTATCGCGCGTCGTTAGGGCAGTTAGGCGGTTTTGTTCACATTGAAGCGGGTTACGATAATGAAAGACCCTGGCGTGAAATTGCGTTCTTGGAGCGTCATTGTACGATGCCATTCCGTTCAGTTGGGTGTATCGATTTAACGGGAAATAATGTCGGCAGTCATATCGATAAGCTAAAGCGGTACCACTCAATACGTGGGCTTCGTCACATATTAGATGACGATGCTAAAGTACTTTTACGCACCCCTAAAGTTAAATGGGGGCTTCATCATATGGCGTCGCAAGGCTTGTCTTTTGAAGCGCAGTTAAATCTTACAGATAGCAATGCTGTGCATGCGCTGCTAACGGTACTAGAACAAACGCCCTCGCTAAAAGTGGCTATAAACCATGCCGCAATAGCGCCGATTGATGTAAATAGCTTTGCGTTTAAAACATGGCGGCAGAATATTCGCGACTTGAATGAAACGCAGCAAGTTGTGTTTAAGTTCTCAGGATTAGAAATGCAAGATCGCCGTTGGCTGTGGCAGCGTGCGTCTTATATTTTTGAAACCTTGCTGGACACCGTTGGCACAGATCACATGATGTTTGCCAGCAACTTCCCGCTGTGTCAGTGGCGAATGCCGTATGCCGCGCTTTGGCATGGATTCATTGATATGACAACGCCGCTTTCTATAACTCAAAAAGCGGCACTGCTGTACGAAAATGCGAAGCGATGGTACGACATCGCATAAAGCTAGCTTACTTAAGCTGCTGAACTAGCCTAGGGTTTATTGCCTTCAATAAACCCGTTGGATTTTAGCTTTATTTAAGCGCAGTTACCGTCATGTGCGGCGAGCGATAAACCACCTCATCGTTAAGATCGATACCAATTCCCGGTGTGTCAGGCGCTTCAATGAAGCCGTTTACTGGCTGAGGATCTTGAATGCAAAGTTCACGGTTCCAGTCTTTAATAGCGTAGGTATGGTGCTCGTGAATTAAGAAGTTTGGAATGGCCGTTTCTAAATGTAGGCTTGCCGCTGTCGCTACAGGGCCTCCGCAAACGTGAGCCTGAATACGTACATCGTAAATGTCGGCATAGTCACACACCTTTTTCGCTTCGGTGAAACCACCACAAAGACCAACGTCAGGCTGAAGTACATCAATAGATTGGTCTTCAAGGTAAGGGCGTACATCCCAGCGGTGGTACAAGCGCTCACCGCCCGCAATAGGCACATTCACGTTCTTCGCTACTTTGTCGTGAAGCTTCGAATTAAGGTAATTCACTGGCTCTTCGTAATATAGACAGCCAATTTCTTCAACGATGTCACCCAGCTGGATAGCCGTTGATGCACCTAATAAGCTGTGACATTCAAAGATGATGTCGCCATCTTCGCCCATTGTGTCTCTAATCGCCTGAAGACGGGCTTTGAAAAGTTTAAGCTCGGGCTTAGTGAATAGTTTGGTTCTGTCGAAATGGGTGTTGCCGTCTTTATCGTAAACGATGGGGTCAACTTTAACCGCATCGTAACCATCTTTAAGTGCTTTTTCAGTGGCGCGAGCATAGTCAGCGGGGTCGTTAAGCTTGGTCACTTCTTTGTCCCAATCAAACTGTAGCTGGCTAGCGTAGCTACGGAGCTTGCCATTAGTTTTGCCACCCAGTAATTCGTAAACCGGCAAGCCAAGCGCTTTGCCTTTAATGTCCCAAAGTGCAGTATCAATGGCGCTCATCGCAGCATAAATAACCGGGCCGCCGCCTAATCCCCAAAAGCCCTCGCGCAGCATTCTCGACCACAGCAGTTCAGTGTGAAAAGGATTAAAGCCAATCAGCATGGCTTCGGCAATTTCTTTAATCATGTGTGCAGCGGCGCTGTGACCCCAATCATAAGCCAGTCCGGCTTCGCCCACACCGGTAATACCTTCGTCGGTGTAAACGCGAACGAAAACCGGGTTCCACTGAGGGCGCTTAGGGCATTCGATATCAAAAATTTCTACTTTGGTGACTTTCATAATGTATAAACAATTCCTGTTTGAAATAAGTTGGCGTTTAGCTGGCTAAGCTAAATTATTCGCAGAAGCCCGGGTCTAGTTTGTAAGCTTTGCGAAGCATGGCAGGCCATGCTTTTTGGCCGCCTGTTTCGCCGCTGTGAACCACATTAGCCTGTGCGTATATGCCATCAATAATGCTTTGCGGTATCTCGATAACCTCTTCATTAGACTGCATCAGGGCAAGCTGAATTTCGCACGCACGCTGCAAATCATAAAAGCGCATAAAGGCGTCGCCAACGGTGGGGCCAAGGGTTAGACCGCCGTGATTAGGCAAAAGCATGTGATTAGTGTCGCCAAGATCGTCCTGCAAACGTTTCTTTTCACTATCATCAACGGCTAAACCTTCGTAGCTGTGATAAGAAAGTGATGGTAGCGAAAACATTGAATACTGGCTCCAGGGCTTAAGCCCGCCTTTAACAGATGCGACTGAGATTGTGGCTAGTGTATGCAGGTGAATAACGCATTGGGCATCGTGACGCACTTCGTGGATAGCACTGTGAATGGTGAAGCCAGCGGGGTTTATGCCGTAAGGTGTATCGTCAAGGATGTTACCCTCTAAATCGACCTTAACCAGGTTAGAGGCGGTAACCTCGTCAAACGTCAGGCCAAAGGCGTTAACCAAGTAATGATCAGTGCCCGGTACCTTAGCTGAGATATGCGTGTAAATAAGGTCGCCCCATCGCATATCTGCCACTAACCGATAGCATGCTGCTAAATCGACACGAGTTTGCCATTCTTGTTCAGATACTTTGCCTTTGAGGCTTAAGGTTGGCAGTGAAAACAAGCCACTTCTCCTATTCTTTTCATGGTGACAATTTACCAATACCCGCAACAATGAACAATGCTTTGTCAGTGCTGCGTTATATCGAATTGGGTGTAGCCATCGCGCAAGGGAATAAGATCGTCAGCGAAACGCATTGCGTCGTGGTCAAGGGTAAAGGGGTCGGCTTTTACGAGTTTTTTTATCTCTAATTTGGCCCAAGGAGGCGCATCGAAGGCGTCTGGAAGGGTCTCAATACCGGCATCTAAATCACAACCAAATATAGCCAATCCATTAGGTGTGGTGGATAAATATTGGGTAACTTCAACATTGAACCCAGTTTCTTCCCACGTTTCTCTGTGTGCAGCACAGGCGACCGATTCATTTTCAAGCACCCCTCCACCAGGAAAATCCAATTTACCTGAAAGACGGTGTTCTACTAACAGTACCTTGTTATTTGTTTTGACTAGGCACGCGGCAGCAATCAAAGGGGCTGGACTGTTTTCTCCAACTTGGTTTTGTTGAGATAAAAGCCTATCGGAAACGCGACAAACCGGCGCGTTGGGTGAAGACTGTGAACATGCGAAAAGCGTTAAAACAGCGAATATAGCTGATAAGCGAAATAAGATGACCATCGATTTGGGTAAAATACTCTAGAAGCTGTTTGTGATTGTTTTAAAAATAATCAATATTAAATGACAGACTCTACGCAAAAATAACACAACTAACAATAATAACGCAGTACACAATCTTAACGTATAGCGGCGCTTGCGAAGAATCGTAAGCGGATTTTGTGTACTTGAGTATCCTAAACGGTTTGAAAAATACGTGATGGGATACTTTTTTACCTATAGGAAAGGTTATGTCTTCACGATTATCTTTATCGCCTTTGTTGCTTGGCGTAGTACTACTTGCAGGTGTTGTAGTGTATTTGAATATGCCCGAAGAAGAGAGCGCGAGTAATAGTAGCGTGCGGGCGACGCCGGTAAAAACAGCCTTGGTATCATCACAGGCATTCCCCATTACTATTGAGTCATTAGGTACTGCTACCGCCAACGAGTCGGTGAATATTACCGCACAAGTCACCGATACCGTAAAAACGATTAATTTTGAAGACGGCGATAAAGCCACCGAAGGCGAGTTACTGGTTCAGCTAAACAATACGGAAGAACGCGCCAGGGTAGAGGAACTTAAGGCGAATATTGATGAGGCCAAACGCCAGTTCACGCGAATTTCTGACTTGCGTCAGTCAAACGCTACCTCTGAACAACTTCTTGACGAGCAGCAAGCACGGGTTAAAGCCTTACAAGCTCAGCTAGATATTGCGCTAGCTCAGCTAAATGACTTGCAGATACGCGCGCCATTTAGCGGACTATTAGGTAATCGCGAAATCAGTATCGGCACTTTGGTGCAACCTGGTGACACTATCACTACTTTAGATGACATCAGTCTAATTAAGGTCGATTTCAGTATCGCTGAAAACCATCTTGCAAGCGTGGCTAAAGGGCAGGCATTAAGTGCATCCTCGGTGGCTTACCCCGGAGAAGAGTTTACAGGGAAAATCTCTAACATTGACACGCGACTCGACCCGATTAGCCGGTCTATTCGGGTACGTGCGACGATAGATAACCAAGATAATCGTCTACGCCCAGGTATGCTGCTTACCGTAATTGTTGAAAAGCGCGTGCTGAATACTTTGGTATTGCCGGAAAAGGCGCTGGTTCCCGTTCAAGACAAGCAGTATGTGTATGTTGTCAAAGATAACGTTGCACATCAAACCGAAGTGGTAATTGGTGAGCGTCGTCCCGGGCTGGTACAAATTGTTAGTGGGTTAAACGAAGGCGATGAGGTCATTACCGAAGGCACGCTTCGGGTACGCGACCAATCTCCGGTTAATGTGTTAAACCGCTAAGGGAGCATATCGTCATGTTATTGTCAGACGTTTCTGTAAAGCGCCCTGTTTTTGCAACGGTTATCAATTTACTGCTGATCATTTTTGGCGTTGTCGCTTTTACCATGTTGAGTTTGCGAGAATACCCAGATATCGACCCACCTATTGTCTCGGTAAGTACCACCTACACAGGTGCATCTGCGAATATAGTGGAAACCCGAATTACCCAGCTATTAGAAGATAGAATATCGGGTATAGAGGGGATAAAAAACGTTACCTCGACCTCTCGTAATGGTCGTTCAGACATTACTATTGAATTTAAGCTCTCTCGTGACATTGATGCTGCCGCGAATGACGTGCGCGAGCGAGTAAGTCGCGCACTCAATAACTTGCCTGACCAAGCTGATCCTCCTGAGGTGTCTAAAGCAAATTCCGATGAAAGCGCCGTTGTGTGGTACAACCTGCGAAGCACTAACCTAAATACCATGGAGCTAACTGACTACGCCGAGCGCGTATTAGTGGATAGGCTTTCAATTGTCGATGGTGTCGCCCGAGTTCAAATTGGGGGAGGCAGGCGCTATGCCATGAAAGTGTTCTTAGACCGCAATGCAATGGCGGCAAGAGGTATTACGGTAAACGATGTAGAGCAAGTCATTCGCGCCGAGAATGTGGAATTGCCGGCGGGGGAAGTGGAAAGTACTGATCGTAACTTTGAAGTACGGGTTGCGCGAACCTTTCTTACGCCTGACGACTTTGCCGCGCTGACGGTTGCGATAGGCGACAACGGCTATCTTGTTCGGCTTGGCGAAATAGCCCATGTTGAATTAACCGCAGAAGATGACGAAACCGAGTTTCGTGGTGATGGCGTCAATATGATTGGACTCGGTATTATTAAGCAGTCCAAAGCCAACACCTTAGACGTTGCCCGTGCAGCGAAAGCGCAAATTGAAAGAATAGAATCCACCCTTCCTGATAATATTTTTATTGTACCCAGCTATGATTCTTCGGTATTTATTGAGGCGTCGATTGATGAAGTATATGAGACTTTAGGTATAGCGATGCTAATGGTGGTGATCGTTATTTACCTTTTCCTAGGTAATATTCGCGCCACGTTGATTCCGGCAGTTACCGTACCCGTTTCTATTATTGCCGCTTTTATCGTGATGTATGCACTGGGGTTTTCGATCAACCTTCTTACCCTGCTTGCTATGGTGCTAGCCATCGGTTTGGTGGTGGATGACGCCATAGTTGTGCTTGAGAACATCTACCGACGCATAGAAATGGGCGAACCACCTATTTTGGCCGCCTACCGCGGCGCTAAAGAAGTTGGGTTTGCGGTTATTGCAACAACGCTGGTGCTTATCTCTGTGTTTGTACCGTTGGTTTTCCTTGAGGGCAACATTGGAAGGCTATTTACGGAGTTCGCATTGGCCATAGCTGCTGCGGTAGCGTTTTCAAGCTTTACCGCACTTACGTTGTCGCCCATGATGGCCTCGAAAATTCTTAAAAAAAGAACGCGGTCGTCTGGCTTTGGAAGTTGGATGGACAAGCAGTTCTCTAAACTTGAGAACGGCTACTTCAATACGCTAGGTAAAACGTTGCATCAGCCTATTTTGATGCTGCTTATGCTTGCTATTGCTATCGTTGCATTGGTACAGCTTTCTGAAAAAGTGCCTAGCGAGTTCGTTCCCAAAGAAGACAGAGGCAATTTCTTCATTTTGATGAACGCGCAGGAAGGGGCTAGTTTCGAAAGTAACGCAAAGAATCTCGAAAAAATTGAGAGTATCTTAATGCCTTACCGCGAGAGTGGGAAAATTAATCGCCTTTTGGTTAGAACACCTGGTTTCGGCGGTAATGCGGGTATCGCAATTGTGGGGTCTGCAGACTGGGATGAGCGAGATTTCAGTACATTTTCGCTCATGGATGAAATTAGCGCCAAACTTAACAGCGTGCCTGACGTTCGTGCTTTTGCCATCATGCGCAGCGGGATTTCCGGAGGAGGCCTCGGCCGTCCTGTTCAGTTTGTCTTACAAGGCGATACCTACGAAAACCTGGTTGAATGGCGAGATATTGTTCTACAAAAGGCAGCGCAGAACCCAAGGCTCATTCGACTAGACTCCGATTATAAAGAAACCTCACCACAGCTATTGGTGAATATTAACCGCGACAGGGCCGCTGATCTTGGGGTATCAATTAGTGATATTGGCGGCACACTGGAAGTGATGCTGGGTCAGCGTAGGGTGTCAACATTCCTTGATAGGGGCGAAGAATACGATGTCATCATGGAAGGTATAGAGGAAGATTTTCGAAGCCCTAACAGCATAGAAAATTTGTACGTGCGTTCATCCCGTACTGGCGAGCTCATTCCTATGGACAATTTACTCACGTTTGAAGAGCAAGCCACGTCAGCACAGTTAAATCGCTACAACAGAATGCGTGCTGTCACTATTTCTGCCAACTTGGCGGACGGTTATACGCTAGGGCAGGCACTTGAATATTTAGAAAACATTGTAAGTACAGAGCTGCCTGACAATGTATCAATAGATTGCAAAGGCGAGTCACAGCTGTATCAGGAAGCGGGTAATTCATTTGTATATGTATTTATGCTGGCACTCGCTGTCACTTATTTAATATTGGCTGCGCAATTTGAAAGCTGGGTGCACCCGTTAGTCATCATGCTGACCGTGCCATTGGCGCTTGTTGGAGCCTATATCGGGCTATTCTTTAGCGATATGACAATCAATATATACAGTCAAATCGGTTTGGTTATGCTAATTGGACTTGCCGCAAAAAACGGTATTCTTATTGTCGAGTTTGCAAACCAACTACGGGATGCCGGTATGGAGTTTGAGTATGCGCTTAAACGCGCAGCCGCGCAGCGCCTACGTCCTATCGTAATGACGGGCTTCACTACGGTATTTAGCTCCTTACCACTTGTACTCGCGTCTGGACCAGGAGCAGAAAGCAGAATGGTTATAGGCATGGTCATTTTCTCTGGTGTTCTCGTTTCTGCCTTCATGACACTTTATGTTGTTCCCACCGCTTATAGTTGGCTGGCAAGAAACACCGGTTCTCCACTTCAACGAACAATGGAGATAGAGAAGCTGGAGCAGACGATCCCTTATAAAAAAGGCGAATCGTAACCATTAGCGGGGTACAAGCCCCGCTTATCCTTTATTTTCTTCAATACACGCTCAACAAAGGCTGATTCAAAAATATACAGGAAGGGGCTGTAAGGATTATCTTTTGCGTATGTTTTTATATACGTAAATATCAGCGCTTATCACTAAACGTTTTGTGGTGAAATCCCTTAACCTACTGAATAAGATAAAATAATTTGCTTTTTATTGTTCTCATCATAAATTCTTATTTGTAGTCATAATGCATAAAGGTATGTATTAGACATTTGTATAGTTGCTTAACTTACAACTTCATCTACACTTCGCGCCAAAATCAAACGCTTGTATAAGTCATTAATTTTTAAACGCTAAAATTTTCACGCTCAAATTGGCGAATATGGCAATTGTGACCAATACTTACCCCGTTGTATGAGTATGAGCACACGCACATGTTTGTCTCAAGCCGTTTAAAAGCTCCACTTTCCGTGCAAACGGGTTAGCAAGAAAGTTAAAAGCGAAGAGCAAGCATTCAACAGACTCTAGAGGACATATCATGAAGAAATGGATACTTGCAGCAGGATTGTGCTGTAACGTAGCTTTTGCCGATGTAGCAGTTATTGTTCATCCAAGTAACGCTGACACCCTCGATAAAGATAGTATTAGCCGTTTATTTCTAAATAAAGCAAAGGCGTTTCCAAGCGGTACGCAAGCCGAGCCAGTTGCGTTAGCTGAAGGCCAATCTGCCACTGATGAATTTAACGGCAAGGTATTAAACAAAACCGCAGCACAATTAACTGCGTTTTGGTCAAAACTAGTATTTACCGGTAAAGGTCAACCACCAAAAGCTCTGGGTAGCGATGCAGAAGTTGTATCTGCAGTAGCAGGAAACCCTGGCGCAATTGGTTACGTCGACGCTGGCGCTGTTAACGATAGCGTACGAGTAGTCGCTACCTTTTAACTGACCGTTTATACAAAGAATTTAAGGAACACGCATGAAAACCAAACTTGCTATCTTATCTATGGCTGGCCTGTTAGCTACTCCGGCACTGGCTGATATTCAAATCAACGGCTTTGCAAACCTTATTGGTGGTATGACACTAGACGATGACGAGTCAGTGTACGGTTACGACAGCGACTTTAACTTCGACCCTGCAAGTGTATTTGGCCTTCAGGTTCGTGGTGATGTTAGCGATAAGCTCTCTGCGACCGCCCAGCTTGTTGGCCGTGGTAGTGAAGATTACGACGCCGATTTTGAATGGGCGTACATGACCTATATGTTGAACAACAACTTCAACATCAGTGCAGGCCGTCTTCGTATGCCTTTATTTAAGTACTCTGCGTCATTAGATATCGGTTACTCGTATCACTGGCTAACACCACCAGATGCTGTATACGGCATTGACTTCAACAACATTGACGGTGTTCGTGTTGACTACATGAACTACTCAGGTGACTGGGAATATGGTGCGCAGTTTACCGTTGGTCGTGTTGAGGCTGATACCACCATTTCAGGAACGCCTGCTGCGTTAGAGTTGGAAAACGTGGTCGCTGTTTCATTTGAAGCAACACGTGATTGGTTCAGTGCGCGTACTTTGCTAGCACGTGGTAAAACAAGTGCTGCGAATGCTGACTTTGACACATTTGTTGGTGGTTTAAATCAATATGGTGCCTTTATTCCTGCGGCGTCTTTAGCCGCTGAAGGCCTGAGTGTTAACGAAGATACAGGTACCTTCTTTGAAGTTGCTGTTGATATCGATAAGTACGATTGGTTTGTGGGTGCAGAATTTACCCAAACAGAAGTTGACGGCTCTGTTATTGCCGATAATAAAGCATGGTACGTTACGGCGGGTATGCGTTTTGGCAAGTTTACACCACATATTACTTACGAAGTTGAAGAAGCGGATAATGGTACTCAGCTAGGTTTAATTGCTGCATTGCCTGCTACGATTGCGACAGGTGATGCCGTGGTTGATGCTACGTGGAACGGCGCAAATGGATTGCCGGGTATTTACCAAACTGCGGCAGGTATTGCTGCTCAACAGGAGCTAGATGTATCGGCAGTTACTGTTGGTCTTCGTTACGACGTTGAGCCAGGTTTTGCACTTAAAACTGACGTAACTTGGTATTCAGATGATCTAAACGATCTAAATGATGCAACACTGCTTAAAGTAGGCGTAAACTATACGTTCTAACTACTCGTTATGGCCTTGCATTTTGGTGCGAGGCCATAATTTCATTAAAGATTTTAGCTATTGGGTAGATAAATTAGTTATGATGTTTTTTCAGGTAAAACTGAAACGTAGTTAAGCAATTATAAAAAACAGTGGGATAGCTGATGAACTTTCTAAAAAAAATGCCAATTGCGACAAAGATTTTCCTCATTCCGGGGATCGCAGCGCTAAGTTTTATTATTTACTTGCTTATCACTGTCTATACCGCACTCAATAATGGTGCAACGCTAGAAAAAGTTCAGAAAGTTCAATTTCCTGCCCTTCAACTATCAGCATCGACCTTAGTTGATATGCAAAAGGTTCGTGATACCCTTGCGAGCGCAGTGACCACTGGTGATCAAGACACCCTTACTATGGCGCAAGAGCTCGCCGAAGAAGCAAAAAGCGGCTTAAACCAAATTGCTTCTATTAGCCCTGAGTTTCGTAGTGAAATTTCTCGCATCTCCTCAGGCTTTGATAATTATTTCGATGTTGCCTACGACGTATCACAGTCTATGGTCAACGGCACTGCCGACTTCAGTCGCTTAGGCGAACTCTCAGCCCAAATGAATCAGTCATACGATGGTGCCATCGCTGCGATGTCTCAATTTCGTGATGCTCAACAGGCGGCATTTGAAGAAGCATTTAAAAACACAGACAGTGCCAATACCTCGTTAATTAGCACAGGCGTCATTTTAGCCGTGGTTGTGACTATATTGCTGTTTGGAACAGCGGTACCTATTGTTCGCGGCATTAAGCAAAGTATTGATGACGTGGTTCGTTCCCTTAAAGATATTGCTCAGGAAAACGGTGACCTAACGGTTCGCATAGAAACCAAAAGCGAAGATGAAATTGGCGAGTTGGTGTATTGGTTCAACCAATTCATGGACAAACTGCAAGGCGTAGTGCGTGATGTGGTAGAAGCGAGTTTACCGCTATCAAACCTAGCGCAGAACTTACGCGGTGTAACGGAAGAAACCCAGCGCACCATTGATGTACAGCAAAAGTCTGCAACCAATGCTAAGCGTGCGGTAGATACGATGAGTGGCTCTGTTGACGGTGTTGCACATAGCGCAGCGCAGGCGGCAAGCGACGCTAACGAAGCGACAACAGCGGCCAGTGAAGGACGTCAAATCGTACAGCAAACCGTTACCAGTATTCAGCAGCTTGCTGAGAACGTACGCGAAACCGCTGACGTTATAGCTCGTCTAGAGTCTGACTCTAATAAAGTTGGCTCGGTGCTAGATGTGATTAAAGGCATTGCAGAGCAAACTAACTTATTGGCACTTAACGCCGCTATCGAGGCTGCAAGGGCGGGTGAACAAGGTCGAGGCTTTGCAGTGGTAGCTGATGAAGTAAGAACGCTAGCATCGCGCACACAGCAGTCTACGGAAGAAATTCAAAGTACTATTGAACAGCTTCAAAATGCTGCTCACTCAGCGGTAGAGGTAATGTCTCGCGGTACCGAACAAGCAACTAGCAGTGTAGAGACAGCTAATAAAGCGGGAAGCAGTCTAGAAACCATTACCAGTACTATTGGGCGCATCAATCAAATGAACGAGCAAATTGCGCACAATACCGAAGACCAGCGCACCGTAGCGGTTGACATAGTTCGTCACGTTGATGAAATTCATGAGCGTACCGAGCAAACAGCGAGCCGTTCAGGTGAATTAGGCAGCATGTGTAATGAGCTTGCTGACCTGGCGCAGCACCTTGAGTCAATTGCGAAGCAATTTAGAGTATAACACCTTATCAAATGCTATTTAGGGCCTCCGCAAGGAGGCTTTTTTGTAGGCGCCAATTACATATTAAAAGTCATTGTTACTAGCGTTAAGCGGAATTAGGATAAAACGAAGGCATAAAAAAATCCCCAGCCAAGGCTGGGGATTTTTAGTCAAAGCAATGCTTTTTCTATTCGTCTAAGAAGCTGCGTAGCTGCTCAGAACGGCTAGGGTGGCGAAGTTTGCGAAGTGCTTTCGCTTCAATTTGACGAATACGCTCACGGGTTACGTCAAACTGCTTGCCTACTTCTTCAAGGGTGTGGTCAGTATTCATGTCGATACCGAAGCGCATACGAAGTACTTTTGCTTCACGGGCGGTCAGGCCTGCTAGTACTTCCTGCGTTGCATCTTTCAAGCTACCGCCAGTTGCTGAATCGAGGGGCTGAATAATCGTGCTGTCCTCGATAAAGTCGCCAAGATGTGAATCTTCATCATCACCGATAGGGGTTTCCATCGAGATTGGCTCTTTAGCAATTTTAAGTACCTTACGAATTTTGTCTTCAGGCATTAACATACGCTCTGACAACTCTTCAGGAGTAGGCTCACGACCCATTTCCTGAAGCATTTGACGAGAGATACGGTTAAGCTTGTTGATCGTCTCAATCATGTGAACAGGGATACGGATAGTACGCGCCTGGTCAGCAATAGAGCGAGTAATCGCCTGACGAATCCACCACGTTGCATAAGTTGAGAACTTATAACCACGACGGTATTCGAACTTATCCACCGCCTTCATTAGACCAATGTTACCTTCTTGAATAAGGTCTAGGAATTGAAGACCACGGTTGGTGTACTTCTTAGCAATTGAGATAACAAGACGTAAGTTAGCTTCAACCATTTCTTTCTTCGCGCGGCGTGCTTTCGCTTCACCGATTGACATGCGACGGTTGATGTCTTTGATATCTGCGATCACCAAGCCAGTTTCCTGTTCAACTTGGTTCATCTTGCTAATACAGCGCTCAATTTCTTCCTGATTTACAGCAAGGTCAGCGGCGTATGGTGCACCTGATTTAACTGCTTCATGTAACCATGCATTAGACGTTTCGTTGCCCGCAAATGCTTTGATGAAGTCTTTCTTCGGCATTTTTGCGTTAACCACGCAGAACTTCATTACTAGACGCTCTTGAATACGCACTTTGTCCATCATCTCACGCATGTTCTTAACCATGCGATCGAACTGTTTTGGAACTAGGCGGAATTCTTTGAAAACATCGCTTAATGCATTGATTTGCGTGCGAGAGTCAGCATGAGCTCGGCCTTTCTTCTCGATAACTTCACGAGTTTTAAGGTATTGCTCACGAAGCTCAGTGAAACGCTCACGGGCTAACTCTGGGTCAACACCGCTATCGTCTTCGTCGCTATCTTCATCATCTTCATCGTCGTCTTCATCATCTAACTCTTCTTCAGATAATTCAGAACCAACGTGAGTAGCCGTTGGAGCAAGGTCTTGCTCATCGTTAGGATCAACAAAGCCAGAGATGATGTCGCTCAAGCGAATTTCTTCTGCTTCGTAAAGATCCCATTGGTCTAATAGATAAGTGATAGCTTCTGGGTATTCAGCAACTGAACATTGAACCTGGTTGATACCATCTTCAATTCGTTTAGCGATTTCAATTTCGCCTTCACGAGTAAGAAGTTCAACCGTACCCATTTCACGCATGTACATGCGAACTGGGTCAGTCGTACGGCCAATTTCACTTTCTACAGTAGCTAATGCCTGAGCTGCCGCTTCTGCAGCATCTTCATCAGCATTCGCTTCTTGCATGAGAAGTTCGTCTGCATCAGGAGCTGATTCAGAAACTTGAATTCCCATGTCGTTAATCATGCGGATTATGTCTTCGATTTGATCAGAATCGACAATATCTTGCGGCAGGTGGTCGTTTACTTCTGCAAAGGTTAAGTAACCTTGCTCTTTACCTTTTGCAATCAGGAGTTTAATCTGAGACTGCTTGCTTTGCGCCATATAACCTACACTTCTCACATTCAATTAGTTTGCAATAGAAAAGACAACATACGTCTAGGTATGTTCCCCGTTCTGCTGTAGTACTGCTTTTGTATCAAGGCCGTTAATGCTCGATGCCACGCTGGTTTAAACCATTATGTTGCGATGCACATCTGCTCGGGTTCGGATCTGCCCGTTATGTTCGGCTATATCTTTGCTACTCGTGCTGCTGTATTTTTGTTCACTATATAGTGAATAAGACACGTTTATCTGTGCCCACAGCGAATTAGCCAGTATAGCAGAATAAACGGTGGTTTTACCAGATTGATGGCCGATTTTTTAGCCAGTGTTTTTAAGCTATAAAACAGCGCATATTTACAGCGCGTATTCTAGATAGCGCGTATTCTAGCTAAACTAATCTCGTTAACTCAATCTCACTAACATAAGCGTTTAAAAAAGCCTTATGCAAAAGCCTACAGTAGAACAGGCTAACCTCTAGGTCAGTTTGCCCAAGGTTAACTCTTCTGTCTTTCCCTCATAAGCAGGTTCAATTCCTGTTTTTCCGCCTGTGTCAGCGGCTGAACCCGCGAGCGTGAAATTAAGGTTTCAATGCGGCTATCGAAATGCCCGTCCAGTAAGCGAGCGAAGCTGTCGTTATAAACCCGTTCAGCATCCTCGTCTTTAACCAAGTGTTCTTGTAACAATAATTTCGCGATAGTAGAAGAATGGGGATGGTCGCGGAAATTTTCAACAAGCTGTGCGGTTTTTGCTTGAGGGTGACTTACGCAATAGCGATGCACATCGCGTAATAAATCCATGCCAGCAGCGTTGCTGCCCGCAAAAATATCAATTTGAACGTCTTCACATAGTGTGGCTAATTCAGGTTTATCAAGCAGCAAGCGTATCAGCATGCGAAGCGGTGATAGTTTAGGCTTGTTTACTTGATTGCGATTCGGAGAATAAGCTTGCTTCGAACCTTGATTGGCTTTGGTGATATCTTGCTGAAGTTTAAACCGATCGAACTCGCCAGTGTGCTTGGCTAGTTCTCCCAGCAGCATTTGCTTTTGATCATCACCTAATGTGCTTTCGATAAGCGGCATTGCCGCTTTCTTAAGGGCAATTTTACCTTCTGGCGTGCCCACATTGTGCGTCTTTAATAAGTTTTCAAAGAAGAAGCGGGATAACGGCATAGCGTCATCTAGCATTTCCATAAACGCATCTTTCCCCACCTGACGCACCATCGTGTCAGGATCCTCGCCGTCGGGTAAGAATAAAAACGAAATACGTACGCCGTCTTTTAACGCGGGCAGGGCGTTTTCTAACGCGCGCCATGCAGCTTCACGCCCTGCGCGGTCACCGTCATAACAGCATACAATGTGAGACGTAGCGCGAACCAGCATTTGAATATGTTCAGGTGTGGTAGCTGTACCTAGCGCAGCAGTAGCAATATTAATGTCGAATTGACTTAGCGCCACTACGTCCATATAGCCTTCTACAATAACGACGGTATCCAGGCTACGATTTTTTTGTCTGGCAGAATAAAAGCCAAAGAGCTCACTGCCTTTGTGGAAAATGCGGGTTTCTGGCGAGTTTAAGTATTTAGGGCCGCCGTCATCTAATACTCGGCCGCCGAAACCCACCACACGACCCCGTTTGTCCCTGATAGGAAACATAATGCGGTCGCGGAAGAAGTCGTAGGTACGTCCTTGGTCGTTTTTATTGACCAGTTTTAAATCGACCAGTTGCTTGATGCGCTGTTGATCTTTGCCAAAGGTATTTAGCAACGCGTCCCAACTGTCTGGCGCGTAGCCAATTTCCCATTGCTTAACGATATCGCCGCTTAATCCACGGTTTTTCAAATAGTCGATGGCTTTTTTGCTATTACCATTTTGGCGTAACTGATGCTGGAAAAAGCGTGCAACTTGCTCCATTACTGCGTAATCGTCTTGCTGTTGCTGCTTTTTCTCTTCGCTCATGGCAGGGCGACTGCCCTTTTCACGGGGGACTTCAAGCCCGTGATAGCGCGCTAGCTCTTCAATGGCCTCGACAAATTCTAAGCGGTCGAATTCCATAATAAACGAGATAGCGTTACCGTGAGCGCCACAGCCGAAACAGTGGTAAAACTGTTTGTCTTGACTAACAGTGAAAGATGGCGACTTTTCGTTATGAAAAGGGCAGCACGCTTGGTAGTTTTTACCTGCTTTTTTAAGTTTAACTCGGCTATCTACTACTTCTACCACATCGGTACGTGACAGCAGGTCGTCTATAAAATCGCGAGGTATCTTTCCAGCCATGAGGGTACTTTCAAAAAGGGTTAGTTAAAAAAGATTCAGTTCAAAAGAATGAGAAAAGCACAAGCCGTAACTGCGCTTCAAGCGACAGGCTACAACATTATGAAAACAGTAATCTACTTTAACAGGGAAGTGTAAAAATGAGAACAATGAAGGTGTGACAATGCACACCTTCTATACGCTTCACTTTTATGAAAGGGCAAAGTTTAAGCGTTCAAACGCGCCTTAATTTTTGCACTCAAAGCACCCATGTCGGTGCGGCCTTGAACCTTAGGTTTCAAGGCGCCCATGACTTTACCCATATCCTGCATACCCGATGCTCCAGTCGCAGCCATGGTTTCGTCGATAAGTGCATTTAGCTCATCGTCAGTCAAAGGCTGAGGTAAGAAATCTTCAATGTAAGTGATTTCTTCACGCTCTTTGCTAGCTAGGTCGTCGCGGTTTGCTGCGTCATATTGCGCGGCGGCGTCTTGGCGCTGCTTAACCATTTTGGTTAGTACTGCTAAGATTGCGCTGTCGTCTAGCGTAATTTGTTCATCGATTTCTTTTTGTTTAATGGCAGCCATTGCCATGCGAATAGTACCAAGACGTACTTTTTCTTTTGCACGCATCGCATCTTTTTGCGCTGCTTTTAAATCATCAATTAGTGCCATGATGTTTCCTGATTTTTTATTAGTAGAGTTTATACCAATCCGCATAGATCATTGCCCACTCAGAAGGCGCTGGCAAGTTTCCTAGCGAAGCGTGGGAATGCAGGAATGTGTTCCCTTTCAAATTCCCAGAATGAAGCTAGGAAGCTTGCCAGACCTTCCCGAAGGGCGAGTTTAAAATGTCCGTACTCTTTGTTGTGTCACCTTGATGTAGAACCACTATACCTGCGGTAACACGCCGCGATTACGAACATTTTAAATCTCGCTGAGTGGATAATCATCTATGCGGACTGGTATTATTAAGCCCCAGGTTGAAAATCAAATGCAACCATTTGAAAAGGAAAAAATGGAGTCGATAAGAATAAGGCCAAAAAATAGAGGCCCAGAAACGCGAAAGGTGCTGCAATTGCAACACCTTTCAGACTCGTTACTTAACCCTATATTAGTAGAGTTTTACGCGACGTGCGTTTTCACGAGCTAGCTTCTTAAGATGACGCTTCTTGGCGGCAGCTTTCTTGCGCTTGCGTTCCCAAGTTGGCTTTTCGAAGAATTCACGACGACGAACTTCAGAAAGAACACCTGCTTTTTCACAAGAACGCTTAAAACGACGCAGCGCCACATCAAACGGCTCGTTTTCTCTAACTTTAACGATAGGCATTAAACACTCACCTCAAAACTTTTACTGTGTAAATCCGGGTAAAATTGTGCGCTAAAAAGGCCACCCGGGTTAAAAATGGTGCGAAATTCTAATCATATCTACAGAGAAAGTAAAGGATGAATTGCCAAAAAATAGCCAATATTGTGCATTTACCGTTCATTTACCTGTTCACTGGCATTCCATGAATGCAGGATTAAAGGTAAACTCTGCGCTCGTTAAGCACCGTGTTGTTTAACTCGGCTTGTATAAGCGCCCTTTTCAGAATGTTTTCTAGCTCAATTCCCTTTTGAAAAATGGTGATCAAAAGTGTGGAATCAGATGATCCTGACTAGGGTAGTGTTATGATCGCGGCGGGATCATAAAGATGATCGCATCAGATCGCCAGAATTATTTTCTCAGTTTTTGATATTTGCTTAGTCATTATGGTTCTCAACAATTGTGTGAACACGTGTTGTGATAAAAAGACGACAGCAAATCCAAAAACGAAGCATTGAAGTTAGTAGTAAAAGGGTTACTCCCCATGCGTATTTTAGGAATAGAAACATCTTGTGACGAAACTGGCATCGCCGTTTACGACGATGAAAAAGGGTTGCTGTCGCACGAACTATATAGTCAAGTAAAGCTGCACGCAGACTACGGTGGTGTTGTGCCTGAACTTGCGTCACGGGACCACGTGAGAAAGATCATTCCTTTAATTGAAAAGGCTATGGAAGACGCTAACACCCAACCATCAGAGATCGACGGCGTTGCTTTTACCCAAGGCCCCGGTTTAGTGGGCGCATTGTTAGTGGGTTCGTCTGTCGGGCGTTCATTGGCCTACGCGTGGAATGTGCCAGCAGTGGGCGTTCATCATATGGAAGGGCATTTATTAGCGCCTATGCTTGAAGACGACGCACCTGAATTTCCTTTCGTTGCTTTATTGGTTTCAGGTGGCCACTCAATGCTAGTTAAAGTCGAAGGCATTGGTCAATATGAAGTACTTGGTGAGTCTATTGATGATGCCGCTGGTGAAGCCTTTGATAAAACCGCCAAGTTACTTGGCCTTGATTACCCAGGCGGCCCTCTTTTAGCAAGATTGGCTGAAAAGGGAGAAGCGGGACACTATAAGTTTCCTCGCCCGATGACCGACAGACCAGGACTAGATTTCAGTTTCAGTGGTTTAAAGACCTTTGCGGCGAACACCATTCGCGATGCTGACCTAACTGGTGGTGATGCTGAGCAAATTAAAGCCAATATTGCCTACGCGTTTCAAGAAGCCGTCGTTGATACGCTTATTATAAAATGTAAGCGAGCATTAAAGCAGACTGGCATGAAGCGTTTGGTTATTGCTGGCGGCGTAAGTGCAAATACAATGTTGCGCAGTGAGATGAAAGCCCTGATGCAAGAGCTAAAAGGTGAGGTGTTTTATCCTAGCTTAGCGTATTGTACAGACAATGGTGCCATGATTGCCTATGCGGGCATGCAGCGTTTGAAAGCTGGGGAAACCTTGGCCTTGTCTTCACAAGCCAAGCCGCGCTGGCCCCTTGATACTTTATCGGCGATTTAGGTATTCATAAAAAACCGGTAATTAGGCGCCACACCTCGTTGTAAACGCTACTATGTCTTCCCTAAGTTCACTGAGGAAATATTGAGCATAGCAAGCAGGTAAAACAAAAAAGCATAAATAAAAGGCAATGGGAGCGCATTCCATTGCCTTTTGTTTTACTAAAATGAACATTGAGTAAGGACGTTAAACACCATGCGCTTAGCAACAGACGGAACAAAACAAAATGCACCGCTATTCTATTTAGCATTGTCGTTATTTATTTCGCTTACCTTTGCAGCGCTCACTGCGTCCAATGCATTTGCATCAAGCAAAGCATCCCTGAATGACTTTGTAAAAGGCCTGAAGCAAGAGCAGCAAGATCAGTATGTCGTGCTCATTTCTCTTGATGGATTTCGCCACGACTATATCGAATTACACAACGCGCAACACCTTGGTGCTATTGCAAAGAAAGGGGTAAGAGCGTCGTCTATGACCCCTGTTTATCCTTCAAATACCTTTCCCAACCATATTTCACTTATCACTGGGTTATTACCGAAACACCACGGCATCGTGAACAATCGATTTTTTGATAAGTCTCGCCCAACGAAAGAAGGCTACGCGCAGTACAAGCTGGGTTACGGCGGCATGGACAGCACGTGGATTACGGCAACGCCGCTATGGAACTTAGTGGAATATCATGGCATGAAGGCAGCTACCTTCTTCTGGCCAGAGTCTGATTCACGCATATCAGGTACCTTGCCTAGCTACTTCTATCACTACTCTAAATACGCCGATTACCAGCAGCGGGTAGATCAAATTATAACTTGGTTGAAACTGCCTGAGGTGTCGCGCCCTCGCTTTATTGCGGGTTATTTCTCGCTTACCGATTCGGTTGGACATGATGAAGGACCTTTTGCCGACAAAACCAATGATGCGGTGCAGGAAGTGGATGCGCTTATTGGTCAACTTTATGAACGCATTAACGCATTAGATTTGCCGGTAAACTTGGTAGTGGTGTCGGATCACGGCATGACACCCATTGATGAAAGTCAGCTTATAGAAGTTGAGTCTTTATCTATACCTGATAGCTTCATTATTGAAAATGAGGGAGCGCAAGTTCATCTTTACGCCAAAGTGGGCGTGAACGATAAACAAATCACCGAAGAAACAGAACGTCTTACCCATATAGCCGAAAACCGATACATTGTGCTTAACGATACCCAGCGCGCCGAGCGACATATGGAAGTGGGAAATAGAACCGGCGATATTATTATTGAGATAGCCCCGCCAGCACGCTTTAAAAACGCCAACAGCATGCATATTAGTAAAGGTGGGCATGGCTACATGAACACGCTGCCTGATATGGGGGCGACATTTGTTGCAGTGGGACCTGCGTTTAAAACGAATACTACCCTACCTGTGTTTAGCAACCTGGAGGTTTATCCTGCGTTGGCCAAAATACTTGGCATTGCGCCGGTTACGCCGATAGATGGTAAGTTAGATGTGCTGGAAAAGGCGCTTACTCTTTAACTTTTCCCTTATCCCATACTTTACTTTCATTGCCCGCTAAAAGACGGGCAATGTTGTCTTTGTGGCGTAGAATTATAAGCAGCGAAAGCATTGCCACGGGCACGGTATATAAAGGCTTAATCAAAAATGTAAATAACGGCGCAAGAGATACTGCGATAAGCGCACCTAATGAAGAATAGCCCGTAAGAAACACCACTACTACCCAACTCAAAATAAGCAAACCTGCTAAATCGAGGCCTATAGGGAGCATAGCGCCAAACGCAGTGGCGACGGCTTTTCCACCTTTGAAACCAAAATAGAGCGGAAAGATATGCCCCAAGCACGCGAAAATAGCAATGACGCCTAACATGATTGGCTCTATGCCCAGAAAGTAACTGCCGTAAACGGGAATAGTGCCTTTTAGTATGTCCATGACAAGCACGAGGAGTGCTGGAACACGACCGCCCAGTCGATACACATTGGTAGCACCTGGGTTTTTAGAGCCGGCGGTTCGTGGATCTGGTAAACCAAACAGCTGGCTTATAACCACAGCACTTGAAAGTGAACCGAAAAGATAGGCAACAGCGATCATCAAAAGAGTTAGCGAAATCATTTTGTCATTCTAATTATTAAAAATATTGCCTTTTATTACGTTAAATTTGGTGTGTGCAAGTTCAATGGGCTTTAGTCGCATTAAATTGTGAAACCTTGGTTGCTCCCAGTTGTCATACAGCGGTATAGTTGTGCCACACAAGCGTAAAGCTACTCCATCCAAACGCGATATACCACCGTTTACCAGCAATATGTGGGTGAAAGCGCAGTAGTAAGACCAGTAGTAGGGCTAATAAAAACGGCGATAAACTGGTTTGATAACAGTACAAGATGAAAAATTCCATGGGAAAAATTTATATAACAGGGCTTGAAGTAGACACCCTGATTGGTGTTTATGATTGGGAGCGAGTAAGAACCACCCAGCTACTTCTTGATGTAACACTTGATGTTGATTTAAGCGCTGCGATGCAAAGCGACGATGTTGCAGACACTGTAGACTATGCAAAAGTGGCAGAGTGTATTGTAGAAGTAGGCAAAGAAAGCACATTTGAGCTACTTGAAGCTCTAGGTAATAAAGTGATGGACGCCGTTCTTGATAATTTCACCGTTGCGTCAATAACGCTTAAAATTGTTAAGCCTAATATCCTTCCCAATGCGCAAACGGTCGCTGTTGAAATGCGTAAAGAGCGCAATTAATGTCACAACACACCATCTTAATCAGCATTGGCTCTAATATTGAACGTGAGCATTACACCAAGCAATCTTTAGTTGCCCTGAAACAGCACTTCTCAGATGTTGCAGTGTCTTCGGTCTACGAGAGCGAAGCGGTGGGCTTCAATGGAAGCCCTTTTTATAACGCCGCTGCCCGTGCGACGACGTCAAAAAGTATCAAGGAAGTGTGCGCAATTCTTAAAGCCATTGAAAAAGACAATGGCAGGGTGCATACAGACAAAAAATTCTGTGCCAGAACCCTTGATCTCGACTTGCTTACCTATGATAGTAAGGTGACCACAACCCCTGTGGTTTTACCTCGCGAAGAGATTTGCTACAACGCGTTTGTGCTTTGGCCGTTAGCTGAACTTGTTCCCAACGACATTCACCCTGAAACGCAAGAAACCTATGCCAAAATGTGGCAAAACTTTGATAAACAGAAACAGCAATTATGGCCGATTGACTTTACTTGGAGTTAAGCAAAGGAATGACACTTTTTGAAATTATTATTTTAGCAATTATTCAGGGCGTTACTGAATTTCTTCCTATCAGTAGCTCTGGACACTTGTTGCTGCCCGCTGAACTTTTTGGTTGGGTAAGTCAGGGCTTAGCGTTTGATGTCGCCGTTCATGTGGGAAGCCTGCTTGCGGTTATGATCTATTTTCGTCAAGAAATCGCTCAGATGACCGTAGCTTGGGTAACACAAGGGTTTAGCAAGCAACAATCTACCGACAGTAAACTTGCTTGGTACGTAATTGTGGCAACTATTCCAGCGGTTATTATTGGCTTTTTAATGAAAGGCTGGATAGAAGAAAACGCACGTACGGCGCTGGTAATAGCAGGTACCACTATTATTTTTGGTTTGCTGCTATGGTACGCCGATGCCACTGCAAAACGCGAACAAGAGCTAGAAGGACTGACACTTAAGCAAGCCATCTATATCGGGTTAGCCCAAGTATTGGCACTCATTCCTGGTACATCTCGCTCAGGTATTACGATGACCGCAGGTTTGATGTTAGGCCTTAAGCGCGAAGCGTGTGCACGCTTTTCCTTTTTGCTGTCTATTCCAGTTATTTTAGGCGCGGGGCTTTTGGCCACTCTCGACCTGCTTAATGCCAACGAAGCGGTAGACTGGTATGCGTTGCTTTATGGCGCGGCGTTTTCATTCGTAAGCGCCTACCTTTGTATCTATTTGTTCCTAAGCTGGATATCACGTATCGGCATGCTGCCTTTTGTTATCTATCGCTTGGCGTTGGGCGTAATACTACTGTGGTTTGTTTTCGCTTAAGTAAAGAAAAAGGGCGTTGTCCTTCGTATGAGGGGGCTATTCGCATGAGATGCCCCTGCGCCGCACAATAGCACTTAATTTTTAATTATGTTCGCAGGCAAATGTTTTAACACTGCTAACATAATTGGTAATCACCTAATTGGTAAGGGAAGTGAGATATGGCAGAAACAATATTTGATAAAATCATCAGCAAGGAAATTCCAGCGGACATATTGTACGAAGATGAATTGGCGCTGGCGTTTAAAGATATAAACCCTCAGGCACCGACTCACTTTCTGGTTATTCCGAAAAAGCAAATTGCAACGGTAAACGATATAGCCGAAGAAGATCGCGAAGTGGTGGGGCACTTGTCATTTGTTGCAGCAAAAATTGCAAAGGAGCAAGGGTTTGCTGACCAAGGCTTTCGTACGGTAATGAACTGTAATGAATACGGTGGTCAAACGGTGTATCACATTCATCTTCACGTGTTGGCAGGCAAACCGCTAGGCTGGCCTCCGTATACTGAAAATATGAAGCAACACGTAGAGTAGCGTGGAAAGATAAGAACACAAAAATGCCGCCCTTGATAGTTATCTCAGGGCGGCATTTTTATTTGATAAGTCCAGTGCTTACTTAGTTAGCAAGCCCCAGTACTTTCTTACCTTGGTTGAAGTGAATATCAACTGGAATGCTCGCTGCCTCTAGGCGCGCTAAATCTGAAGCAAGATCGGGTTTTATTACACCCATAGTTTCTACTAGCTTCGCTACGCCATCGTAATCGCCGTCACCTTGTAATGTAAGGATTAGTTCAGATAGTGCTTCTACTGCGGCGCCCATCTTCTCCATATTTACGCGATACATGCCGTCTTCTGTTTTCTCGAAGGCGCCTTGCTGGGCAAAGAAGTTAAAGCGGATCATGTTCGCTTTTCCGTGTGCAGAACTTGCGCCGAAACGCACAGAACGGAAAATGCCAGCCATAAAGGTAACGTAATAATCTTCTAGTGTTCCTTCAGTGATTTCACCTTTTTCAAGAAGACTTTGTACCATGTACAAACCTAGAATATCCGCTTTGCCTTCTTCAAGAGCCGACGCATGCTCTTTAAGTGCTCCGCGCACAGTCCCTGTACCATCTAGGGTGTTCTTAATCCCTAAACCGTGTGCCACTTCATGAAACATGGTGTTCGCGAAAAAGGCGTCGAACGTAATGTGTTCACGTTGCTCTGGTACAATTAACGTATCCGCAATAGGCACCAAAATAGTATCGAACTTAGCGCGCATCGCGTTTTTAAGCTGAAGGCGGCGGGTGCCTTTTTCTAGCTGTACACGCTCGTCATTGGGCAAGTTAATTGCAATGGTTTTGCTGCCTGCATTAGAGTGACCGGCGTAGTAAACCACATCATAGGCATTTAGGTCTGCGTCAGACCCTGGCATTTCCGCTTTATATGCCTCAGCAACCGGAAGGCCTTGCTGTAATTCAGGTAAGAAGGCCGCGTATTTAGCTAGCTTTTCACTCCATGCTAAATCTTTAATGAGTACATAGGCTTCAAACGCTGCGCGATAGCCAAAGAGTTGATCTTCGTAGCTTTCAATAGGACCGATAACCAGCTCAACAGGGTTGGTTTTCATATCCATCCACGCCATGTCAGAAGCCAGGTAGTCGTTTGATAGTAGGGCTTCAGAACGCAGCTGCAAATATTGTTTAAAGCTTTCATCTTCAGCAAGCTCTGACGCTTTTTTAAGTAAGTCAGACGCCTTCATTAATTCACTTTTAAAGGCTTCAGAATAAGGCACCGAATAAAGGTTGCCCGCTTCATCGCGCTTCACCATGGAATAAAGGCCTTGTTTGTCGCCAAAATCTGCCGTGGCAAATTCCTCTTTTTCCATATCATGGGGGTAGAACTCAGCGCCCAGCGCTTTGTCTTCATAGCCACTTAAAAAAGGCGTATCGCCATTTAAGCGATCCCAAGGGCCATAGTTGATCGCTGCAAAGTGACGGACCTTTTCGTCGCTAATTGATGAAAGAAATGCATCTTTATCTTCAAAGAACGCTTGTTTCCAGAACAAGTCGTCCATGATTTTCGATGCATCAATTAACAGTGAAAGCATTTTGTGTTGATTGTCACTCAGGTGTGACAAATCGCTGGTAAGATCTACGCCGTGATAAATAGACAAGCGAGACTCATCAACAAGTAAGGTTTGCTCGGAAGCGGTTTCAGGCTTTGCTGTCTGAGTTGGTGTTGTATCGGCGCTTTTGCTGCACGCGGTCAGCATAAATAAACCCGCTACTGCAGCTGCAATAGGAGAATAAGTTGTAATTGTTTTTTTCATAATGACTCTTACCGTGTGGTTTAACCGCATTGATTTACAGTATGCGGGGCGGTGAATAGATAGCTCACTATAGCTATGCTTTTGATTTAATACAAAAGTATGAAAAATATTTGTTTAATATCAATAGTGGTTTGCTACCAGTTGACTATACTTTAAAAAAAGCTCTGGTGGTTCTACCGTTGCTAATAATTCGCATCGACACTGTATTTTTTTAGTTGGTCGAAACTAAAGAGCTACTATAGTATGGTGATAGAAATACCATAATAAAACAATAAACGGTTTGTATTTTAGCGTGAAGCATAGAGGCCTATGTAAGTTAACGCACGGAATGCAACGCACAAACATCGAATCTATTTTAGTCATCAGTTTTGCTGGTGGTCGAGATGATTAACTGGTAAAGCAACCTATCGCCTTCACGAGGCTATTTGGAACTTTCTAAGGGTAGAAATATGTCTACACAGAACGCGCTTTCAACCATTTTGGTTGAAAAAATTAACAATGACACACTCGTCCTTCCCACGCTTCCTGCTATTGCATTGAAAGTCCGCAAAGCGGCAGACGATCCCGATATTAACTTAAACGCGATGGGTGATGTGATTGGTCAAGATCCATCACTTAGCGCAAGAATGATCAAAATTGCGAACAGTGCTTATATGGGACGTAGCGTAAAAGTTACTTCTATCAGCCAAGCGGTTACACGAATTGGTTTACGCCAAATTAAAAACATCTCTACTGCACTCGCTATGGAGCAATTATTCGTCTCTAAAAACGATGTAGTTGCACGCTATTTACAACAAGAGTGGGCAAATACAGTTAATATCGTGGCTAACTCTATGGCGGTGCTTCAGCTTTACATAGCGCGTACCAAAAAGCGTGAAATGAGCATGGATACCATGACACTAGCGGCACTGGTTCACAACATTGGTGTTCTGCCTATTTTGACCGAGGCTGAGCGTCACCCTGAAGTCTTTGCGAACCCTTCATTCCTTGAAGTGGCAATCGATAAATTAGCTGGCCGTATTGGTGCAAGCATTATGACAGAGTGGGGCTTCGGAGAAACCTTCGTTAATGTTTCAAAAAATTGGAAAGACCTAAGCTACATGCCAGAAGAGTTAACCTACATTGATTTCGTTCGTGTTGGCGCTGCAGTTTCAGGTGCGGTAGACAGTCAAAAAGATGCGATCTTAAACTTAGCTATTCAGCGCGGTGTGGTTGAAGATATGGGCGAGCTTCACTCTGATGAGTTTGAAGAGCTTGCAAGCGCAGCGAAGCAGATCTTCTTGTAAGTGTTTTAAGCTAAAAAATACTGCAAAGTCCGGTACTGAAGCATAACTTCAGTACCGGCCTTTTCGTTATGAAAAGCTGAAAAATGGAAAGCTGACAATGAAACAGCATAAAGCAAACAAATGCTGCTACGCGCTAACAGGCTTCTTTTGAACGTAAAGCAGCAATAAACCTAACCCTAATCCCCACACCGCTGAAGTCATGGAATATAAACTAAATCCTGACGCCGTACACAGCATGGTAAGCAACGCAGGAGCCCTGTGGTGCTCTACTTCCATGGCGCGAACCACCGCTCCTTGCAGCGTAGCTAATAGGGCTAGTCCAGCAAGCAGATGAATAATGATACTGGGCATACTCACAAATAGCGCAACGACCACAGACGCTAATAACCCCATGAACAAATACGCCACCCCCGCTGCTATAGCGGCTTTATAGCGCTGCGACTTTTCATCATCCGCTTGCTCGCCCATGCATAGCGCTGCCGTTATCGCCGCTAAGTTAAAGGTAAAACCACCGAAAGGTGCTAATAAGGCTTGAACAATGGCAATGCCTGACAAAATGGGTTTGTGGTCGGGCGTATAGCCATGGGCGTGATGAATAGCTATACCTGGCAAGTTTTGAGAAAGCGTGGTGATAAGAAAAAGGGGAAATGCTAATCCAATGGCAGCACTCAGTGAGAAAGTGGGCGTTACCCAAATAGGCTCGGGCAGGGTGAATATTGATGGCAGCCCTGGTGAGTCGCTTGATAGAGCAACCACACCATCTGCACTACTCATAAACAAGCTAATGGTCACCGACATGATCAGCAACAACAGCATAAGATAGCGGGGAAATAGTCGGCTTCCTACTAAATAAGCCGCGATAAATAACGCAACTAAGTACGGTGCGTCATTAACATCACTGAATATCGCAAGGCATATAGGTAAGAGAATGCCGGCCAAAAGCGCCGATGAGATTGCAGGGGGAATCCGACTTATTTGTTTGAGCAGGCTACGGCTTTGCGCAGTTACAAGAGAAAGCAAGGCACATAGTATAAATGCACCAATGGCTTCACTTAAACGGTAGTCACCGATACTGGTTAACAAAAAAGCCGCGCCAGGGGTAGACCAAGCGGTAACAACGGGCAGTTTGGATAGCCACGAGAACAGAATGCAGGTAATGCCCATACCGAGCCCAAGCGCCAACAACCAACTCACTACCATGTCGTCGCTGGCGCCGGCTTTACGCGCTACATCAATGATAATGACAACAGAACTACTGTAACCTACTGTAACCGCGGTTAGCCCTGCGCTGATATGACTTAACTTCCACTTGCTCATGAAAACCCTCGTGATGGAATCTCGATTTGGAATCGACCGAGCGATGAAACACGCTTTTAGTGTCTATCGAATGTGCTACTCTACCTTTTTGTGCGCTATAACGTACAATAGGTAACTTAACATCTGTGCGTTATAGCGCACAACTGGTTTATTAAACTCAGCGTCAAAATAAAGGCCTTCATTACATGACAAAAGCAAATGCGCAGCCTTCTGCTATTTCAAGAAGTATTGCACAGCACCTGCAGTCTGTTCGTAAAGCTCGGGGGCTTTCCCTTGATAAAACCGCGCAGTTGACGGGAGTGTCTAAAGCCATGTTGGGGCAAATAGAGCGAGGCGAGTCTAGCCCCACAATCGCTACCTTGTGGAAGATAGCAACCGGTCTTGCGTGTTCTTTTTCTTCTTTCTTGTCAGGTGATGAAACCGCACCTACGTCCCAACATGCCGACAACAAGTTCGCTAACGACCCAAACGTAACCATAAAAACGCTATTTCCGTTTAACTCAGCCACCCAGTTTGAAATGTTTGAACTATGCTTAACGGACTTTCATGAGCAGCACTCTTCGGCGCATCAAATAGGCGTCACCGAACATATTCACGTACTACAAGGAAAGTTAGGGGTTTTGCAAGATGGTCAATGGCAAACTTATCAAGCGCAAGAGCAGTGTATATTACGCGCAGACCAGCCCCACGGTTATCGAGATGAAGTAGGAGAAACGCGCTTTATTGTGGTTATTCACTATCCCACTTAAAGCGGTTGGGCAACTTTCTTGCAAAAGCTAGGAGAAAGGCTAGGAAAAAAGCTAAGAAGTATTTGCGCTAAATGACGGTTGCCAGTTCAAACAAGCAAGTTAATTAACAGGACCTAATAAAAAGCCTAACTACCCCAAGGTGATTAGGCTTTTCGATAGCGCTAGGCTATCTTTTTCATCGGCTTAATATTTATTTGCCATAAGTTTATAAACTATCGTCGTTAAGATTAAGCGCACCACGAAGGAAGTTAAGCAGTGTACAAATTTCGGCTGACATAAGCGCGAACTCTGCATCAAGGCGCGCTTCAACCTGATCTTTTGGCACATCGTCAGTTTCTTCTTTAATGCGATCGGTGAACTTAACACGTTTAATGGCGCCATCCTCACACATAATAGCCGTCAACGTCTCTGCATATTCGAATGCAACCTTTTGAACCAGCTTACCGGCATCCAAATGAATACTAATTTCTTCGCTGTCTAGCGGCTGGTTCTTACAACGAATAACGCTGCCAGTGTCATCGGTAGATTTAAGCTCAGCTTCTTCAAGTAGACCTACACCTTCTGGTGTTGACTCAGTAACCCAGTGCGTAAGCTCGCTTTGAAGGCTTCTGCGCGTAAATGGCACTACTGGAAGTGAGCCTATGGCTTTTCTTACCATGGCCAAAAAGGCTTCGGCTTTGCCATCAGATGATGCGTCAACTACGACTAAGTTGTCAGCAAGTGAAATAAAGCCGTGAGTGTAGGTGTTTTTCGTAAATGCCTGGGGCAGCAAGCGGGTTTGAATTTCTTGTTTAAGATCTGCCTTGGCTTTTTTACCAACCGGCGAACCGGTTTCCATTTCAATTTTGGCCACCATTTCGTCAAGCTCGGCATTTACCACTGCGCCGGGCAAGATCTTTTCTTGTTTCTTTAGGGTTATCCAAAAACGCTGTTGAACAACATGGAACATGGTGCCTTGCTTACCCGCCTGAGAAAACGGAGAGGCGAACCCCATGGTTGCTAAGTCCTGGCTACCGCACGGGCGAAAAGCGTGTTCGTTAAGGGCACGTTCTAAATCGCCCTCGTCTAGCGATAACGGCTGAGTAATTTGATAGGCTTTTACATTTTTAAACCACATAGTGTAAGCATTCTCTTGATAAAAATAGGGCGCAAGCCTACCAACGTAAGACTCGCGGTGCAATTGAATAAAAGGCCCTAGAAAGCGGGCACCTTAGATTGATAGTGGCAAGAAAGGTTAAGCACTCTTTTTCGGAAAACGAATGGTGTACTGTAAGCCGTTGCCAAGCGTACTGTCGGCCTCTATATGTCCATGCAGTGACTGTGTAACTAGGTTGTACATAATATGTGTGCCTAGACCGCTACCACCTTCTCCGCGTTTGGTAGTAAAGAAGGCATCAAACAACTTACTGAGCTCTTCTTCGCTTAAACCTTTTCCGTCATCTTGGTAGTGGATCACAACATTATCACCATCTTCTTTTACATCTAGTGTTACAGAGCCGGCCGCTTTGCCTTCAAAGCCGTGCGTAATTGAGTTAACCACCATATTGGTAACGATTTGAGCGATGGCGCCAGGTGCACAGGTCACAACTAAATTATCGGGGCAGGATACGTTAATTTGATGTTCAGTATGCTTAAAACTTGGCTTAAGTGACTGAATAATTTCGTTAATATAGTCGCCCAACACAAATTCGCGCTCGGTTTCACTGGTCTGGTCAACGGCCACCTGTTTAAAGCTGGCGATAAGATCAGATGCGCGTTCTAGGTTACTTAAAAGTAATAGCGCAGTTTGTTCGGCTTCATCGATGAAGCTTGCCATGTTCTTACTGGTCAGGCTTTTATCTTCGAAGTCGGTCTTTAAATTGTTAAGTCGCTCTTGTAGAAAGCTGGCTGCGGTCACACTCACGCCCAATGGCGTGTTTACGTCATGCGCGATACCGGCCACAAGACCGCCAAGCGACGCCATGCGCTCCGACTCGACTAATTGCTCTTGCGCTTGATGAAGTGTATCCATCGAACTGGCTAGCTCTTGGTTACGTTTGCGCAGTTCGGCTTCTATATACTGACGATTTTCGTTTTCCTGGCGAAGCTCTCGCTGGTGGGCAATAAGCTCGTCTTTTTGCTGCTCTAAGTCGAGCATAATCTGAGACAACGACGCTGTTTTCTTTGCCACTTCTTGTTCTAAAATCAGGTTTTGGTCGTCTAGCTTCTTGTTGGCAAGAGTGAGTTCATTCTGCGCGTCTTTCAGCTTATTGTTTGAAATAATAAGGTCGTCAATAACGTGGTTGTAAGATTCCTTAAGCTGTAATAGCTCGTTGTCATCATCGAGCTTTATGCTGAGTTTGCTCTCTTCTGGGTGCTGAGGATCGAAATTACCCATTTGCTCAGTAATGGTTTGCAGCGGTTCAGAAAGCATGGTGCGAAATGCGGTCATGAACAAGAAGACCAGAAAGGTGGTTTTTACTAACGCATTACCGATAAGAAAAAATACGCCTACTTCAATACGGCTAAAAATAGTATCAAAGCTAGAATACAAGGTAACGTCGCCAACCGTAGATTCGCGACCTGAGAATTTAAATACTAGTGGGAAGCTGTAGCTAAATACGCCGCCGGGATGATCTTCAATTATTTCACGGTCAACCGGAGCAGGAGAGCGCTGAGCACGGATGCCGTACTCGGCAATGTAGTTACCGTTTTCACCACGAACTTGAAGCCCTTCAACAATAGGCAATGACATAAGGCCTTCGGCGATGGCACGCACTTGGTCGTGGTTAAGTTCCCACAAAGCGCGGGTCAGGCTAGAAGAAAAGGTGTTTTTTAGCGTTTGAAGCTCGCCTTCAACGTGATTTTTCGTGCTGAGGTATTCTGTAAAGATCTGTCCTACCGTCACTAGCAGCGTGAGAGAAAAGTACACTGACAACACTCTGGCTAAGAGTTTCCTTGATAACCCTGTCTTGACCGCAGCCATCGATAAACACACCCCTGTTACATCAGACCTTTTAAATCACCGACAACGCTTGGTAGTTGCTCACTTTTGCAACAATAACAGTCGGTTTTATGTAATTTCAAGAATATGCGTAATCGTATGAATAAACAAGATTATGTATTTAAACTTTGGAACAAGCTTGTATTAAACTTGACACATAAATGTAATCGTTTTAATAAAACTGTCACAGACCACATTAATAATAACGGCGTTTAAAAATGAGCAGGAATATTACGATGTCTCGTACAGTGTTGGTGGTTGAGGACGAAGCGCCTATCCGTGAAATGCTTAAGTTTGTGCTTGAGCAATCTGGTTTTAACATTATTGAAGCCGAAGATTTCGACATCGCGCGAGAAAAAATTTGCGAACCTTACCCAGATTTAATCTTATTAGATTGGATGTTGCCGGGAGGAAGCGGTGTACAGCTAGCTAAAAGTTTAAAGCAGCACGAGTTTACTCGTGACATTCCCGTCATCATGCTTACAGCCCGTGGCGAGGAAGAAGACAAAATTCGCGGCCTGGATGCAGGTGCTGATGACTACGTTACTAAACCATTCTCGCCGAAGGAACTTGTGGCAAGAATCAAAGCAGTGATGCGAAGAGTTACGCCTACATCAAGCGAGGAGCCCATTGAATTTAATGGTCTTAAACTTGAACCGGTATCACATCGCGTAATGGCGAATGAAGAACCGTTAGACATGGGGCCGACTGAATTTAAGTTGTTGCACTTCTTTATGACGCACCCAGAACGTGTCTATAGCCGAGAGCTACTGCTAGATAATGTTTGGGGAACCAATGTTTATGTAGAAGACAGAACGGTAGATGTACATATTCGACGTCTACGCAAAGCTATCTCTCGTCACGGACATGATGCTATGATCCAAACAGTACGCGGCGCGGGTTACCGTTTTTCTACTAAGCTGTAATAAATGTAGTGTTTAGGGAGTAACATGGTGTTATTCCCTTGATGCCGCTGCGCCATCTGGGCATGCGCCCAATTCCACTTTTAACAACGCGAGCTATTTCATGTATTACCCGTTCTCTTGGTTGAGAAGTACATTGCGCTTAGTGCTATTCCTTGTGGTTTTTGCGCTAGTCGGGTGGTATCTAGATGATATGTTATTCGCCGTTGCTATTGGCGCAACCCTGCTACTGCTATTTAACTACTGGCATCTTTACAAGCTAAATCGCTGGTTATGGCATAGTCGTAAAATGTCTCCACCTACCGTGCGTGGCGTGTGGGAACATATTTATGAAGGGATTTATTACCTTCAGCGTCGTAACCGCAATAAGCGTAAAGAGCTTGGTGAATTGGTAAAGCGCTTTAGAGAGGGTTCTGAGGCCTTGCCTGATGCGGCGGTAGTGGTTGATGCTAAGGCCTGCATTATTTGGTGTAACCGCCTTGCTCGCTTGGATTTAGGACTTAAATGGCCGCAAGACTCTGGGCGTCGAATCGACAACTTGTTGCGCCATCCGGAGTTTATTCAGTACTTTCATGCAGGGAATTATAAATACCCCATTGAAGTACCGTCGCCTACCAACCCCAACAAAACCTTTGAATACCGGATTATGCCTTATGGCGATGAGCATTTGTTGCTGATTGCCCGTGACATAACGCGGGTGTCCCAGCTTGAAGAAATGCGTAAGGACTTTGTGGCAAATGTGTCTCATGAATTGCGTACACCGCTAACGGTCATTAACGGATACCTTGAAATTCTTCCTATTGATGAAGACTCCGATCCATTCATGCAAAAAGCGATGAAAGAAATGACATCGCAAACCCACCGTATGCAAAACTTGATAGAAGACTTGCTGGTGTTGTCGCGCATTGAAGCAAGTTCGGAACGCATCTACGAAAATGTTGTGAATATTCCTGTGGTCCTTGCGCAAGTGGAAAGAGAAGCGCAGGCGCTTAATAAAGAGAAAAACCACACAATAAACTTCCACATCGACAAAGAACTCTATGTTTTCGGTGTAGAGACTGAGCTTCGAAGTGCTTGCTCAAACCTAGTGTTTAATGCGGTGCACTACACACCTGCTGGTGGCGAAATTAATGTGTACTGGCGACGTAAACCAAATGGCGCGCAATTTTCTGTGGTAGATAACGGTGATGGTATTGAGCCAAATCATCTAAACCGCCTTACCGAGCGCTTTTATCGCGTGGATAAAGCGCGCTCTCGCAAAACCGGTGGCTCTGGCTTAGGCCTTTCCATTGTAAAACATGTACTAAGTCATCATAATTCTCGTTTAGATATAACCAGTACATTGGGTGAGGGCAGCAATTTCTCGTTTGTACTGGATAACGAGTTGATTGCAGAGCAACTGTAACCCTAAGAGGCGAGAAGTGTTGGTGAGCAAAAAGCATGACAAGATGAAAGGGCAACGCTATCGCCTTTCAACGTTACTTTTAGTAATAGGCTTATTGTTACCATTTGGAACTCTGGCTGATTCTCAAAATATTCAAAGCTCGTCATCTGCTTCTGGTAGCTATCAAGTACCTGCCTATGAACGTAAGCCTGGGGTGGCAGGAAAAATATCCTCTGTTGGCTCAGACACGCTGGCAAACTTAATGACCTTTTGGTCACAGGAGTTTAAAACCCTCTATCCTCAGGTAGGCTTTCAAATTCAGGCGTCAGGTTCATCCACCGCACCGCCGGCACTTATTGAAGGTACTGCCACCATAGGCCCTATGAGCCGGGAATTAAAACCCAGTGAAATACGGGACTTTACGCGAACACACGGTTACCCGCCCACGGTATTAAAAGTGGCAATGGATGCCATCGCCATTTTTGTGGACAGACGCAATCCATTGCCGGGTATGACCCTTGAGCAAGTTGACGCGGTGTTTTCTGAAACCCAGTTTTGTGGCAGCAATACCGCCATTACTAATTGGTCTCAGCTCGGCGTTGACGATATAGGCTATCGTTCTCCTATCAGGCTGTACGGTCGAAATTCAGTATCGGGTACTTACGGCTTGTTTAAAGTGATGGCGCTATGCGATGGTGACTTTAAGAATACGGTAAACGAACAACCTGGCTCTGCATCTGTAGTATTGTCCGTGGCCAGCGGTACAGGCGCGATTGGCTATGCCGCTTACGGCTATAAAACCGCAGGAGTTCGCGCTCTGCCTTTAGGTGAGTCGCTAGACAGCTTAATCCCTCTTTCTATTGATACGGTACGCAACGAAACGTATCCGTTTGCCCGATTTCTTTATTTGGTGATAAATAAAAAGCCCGGTGAGCCTTTACCTACTCTGGAAAGAGAGTTTTTGCGCTATATCTTGTCACAGGAAGGGCAGCAGCAGGTGTTAAGAGACGGATATTTCCCCATTCGTGAAGACGTGCTGGTACGCCAACGTCGATTATTGGAATAGAAAAGCGAAAGTAGAAGCCGCATCACTCGCCGTTAAAAGCAAAGGATAAAACTGTGTCGTATATGCCGCCAGCGTGGAAACAATGGGTTGTCAAATGCCTGCTATCAGGGACAGCTGTGCCAACTATCGTGACAACCCTAGCGGAAAACGGTTTTTCTCCCGACACTATTAAAAAAGTGCTCGGCGCAAATTTGCCCACTAATTATCAGTTTTCACCCTCTCCGAGTTTCTACGAGAAGCTAGCAAAAAGTGCTATCTCCCGCGTGGAGCAGGCTAAGCCGCTTGCCGAGCCCAGTGACATTCAGCTCTTCTCGTACGATGACTTCTTGAGCAGCCAAGAGTGTGACGACATTGTTGCTCTGACCAAAGATAAACTCGCGCCCTCAAAATTGGCGGGAGCCGCTAGCGCTGATGACATTAGAACCTCTTCAACATGTGAATTAGCCTTTCTCGGTAATAAGCTAGTCAAAGACGTTGATAGTCGCATTGTTTCAACCCTTAGTTTGGGCGTGGGAGAAGGGGAAGTTATTCAGGCGCAGCACTACAATGTTGGGGAATATTACAAACCTCACTACGACTTCTTTCCTCCAGGAAGCCCGCAGTACAAAACGCATTGTCTATCGCGTGGTCAGCGAACATGGACATGCATGATTTACTTGAATGATGAATGTGACGGCGGTCACACTCGCTTTACCAAGCTAGATATTGCGGTAAGACCGAAAAAGGGAATGGCACTCTTTTGGAATAATTTGCTGCCCTCTGGCGACCCCAACCTTAACAGTATTCATTTCGCAGAACCTGTCACTCGTGGTCACAAAACTGTCATAACCAAATGGTTTAGAACGAAAAACTAAACACCTCAAGCCAAGCTTTTAGTTTTATTTTTAATCAATCTTGTTTTATCTAATTGAAAAGTAATAGCTTTACGCAGGCTTTAGTTCAAAGCTGAAAAAGTTCAAATAAATTCGATAAGTTTTTTACTTTGTAACAAAAATGTCACCGATCTCCTTTACTCTCTAGCAAACCTTAGAATCCGTATTACAAAAATCTGGAGAATTTAATGGAAATTCGTAACATATTTAAGGTAAGTGCTATCACGACTGCGCTTGTCCTTGCAGGCTGTGGCGGTGACATCAATATCAATGAAGGTGATGAAGTAGTAACAACTCCAACAACACCAACTACACCTACAACACCAACAACACCGACTACCCCTGATGTAGATACGCCGTTCTCTCTAGGCTTTGCCACAGACGTATCAAGCGAATTCTCAGGAACGATTACAGATAAGCCTGTTTATCGTTTAGATACCGATTTAACTATCACTCAAGATATGACCTTAACAAACGATGCTCACTGGATCATCAAAGGTCGTACGGCGGTTGGTAACGACAACGCTGATGCAGCGGTACTAACTATTCAAGAAGGTACTACAGTAATCGGCGAAGACGGCGATGACTTCTTAGTTGTTCGTCGTGGCTCTCAAATTGACGCATCTGGTACGTCTTCAGCGCCTATCGTGATGACATCGGTACAGGACGTTACTGGTGAAGAAACTTCAATCGGTCAGTGGGGCGGTGTGGTTCTACTAGGTAATGCACCGACCAACCTTTGTAATACGGGTGACGACGCAGATACTTCTGACGAAGAACTTGCAAACTGTGGTGTTTCTGCAGAAGGTGATGCAGGTCTATACGGCGGTAATAACCCAGAAGATAACTCAGGTACACTAGAGTACGTTGTAGTTAAGCATGCGGGTAAAGCACTGGCATCAGGCGACGAACTAAACGGTATTTCATTCGCTGGTATCGGTTCAGGCACCACAGTTAACTATATTCAGGTTCACCAAAACCTTGATGACGGTATTGAATTCTTCGGTGGTACAGTTAACGTAAGTAACGTTGTACTTACTGATATCGGTGACGATTCACTAGATTGGTCATTTGGCTGGACTGGTAGCGCAACTAACGTTTATATCCAACAGTCAGCTGACGGTGGCGACAACGCAATCGAAGCGGATAATAACGAAGATAATCCGTCTTGGTTGCCGCTAACTAAGCCAACTATTTCAAACGTGACTATTGTTAGTGCAGACAACACCAATGGTGTGCGTCTACGTAACGGTACAGCAGGCGTGCTTTCAAACGTTCTAGTAACGGGTTCTGCACTTGCAAACAACTGCCTACGTGTAAACGGTGACGAAGCAATTGCTAACGCTGAGTCGGGCGAGCTTTCTATCACTGATTCAATTGTTGCGTGTGAAACACCTGCGAACAACTTTGGTTCTGACACCATTAACGGTGGCACTACTCAAGCATGGTTTGAAGGCCAAGATGGCAACAGCGTTTTAGCTGCATCTGCATTAATGCTTGAGGACAACGGTTACTTCCCAACTGCCTCTTCTCCTGTAGCACTTGGCGGCGGTCAATATATTGGTGCATTCAACCCTAACGGCACAGACTGGACTGTAGGTTGGACGGTAGGCGTAAACGGCGGTTTCCCAACTGACGTTCAAAACGCATTTGCACAAGGTCTAGCAACAGACGTATCGGCTGACTTCGACCTAGACAAGCCGGTTTACGAAATTGCTGCTGACACCACATTCACATCTGACGTTACACTTACTAACGATGCTTACTGGCTAATTAAAGGCCGTACTGCAGTAGGTAACGATAACGAAGACAGCGCAACACTATACATCGAACAAGGTACGACTGTGTTTGGTGAGCAAGGTGATGACTTCTTGGTAGTACGTCGTGGCTCAATGATTGAAGCTAACGGTACAGCAAGTGCACCTATCACGTTTACCTCTGTACAAGACCTTATCGGCGACGAAACGGGTATCGGCCAATGGGGCGGTATCGTTCTTCTGGGTAATGCACCAACTAACCTATGTAATACCGGTGACGATTCAGATACCTCTGACGCTGAACTTGCTTCATGTGGTGTGGCTGCTGAAGGTGACGCGGGTCTTTACGGCGGTAATAACCCTGCAGATAGCACAGGTTCACTTCGCTACGTAGTAGTTAAGCACGCAGGCCGCGCTCTTGCAGCGGGTGACGAGCTAAACGGTATTTCATTTGCAGGTATCGGTTCAGGTACTAAAGTTGAGTACATTCAAGTTCATCAAAACCTTGATGACGGTATTGAGTTCTTTGGCGGTACAGTTAGCGTACGTAACGTTGTACTTACTGATATCGGTGATGACTCGCTAGATTGGTCTTTCGGTTGGACAGGTAACGCGCAAAACGTTTATATCCAACAATCAGCTGCTGGTGGCGACAACGCTATTGAAGCGGATAATAACGAAGACAACCCAGCGTGGCTTCCACTCACTAAGCCTACTATTTCTAACGTGACTATCGTTGGCGCTGACACAACTAACGGCGTTCGTCTACGCAACGGTACTGCGGGTAACATCCGCAATCTAGTTGTTACAGCTGGTGAAGGCTACTCTAACTGCCTACGAGTTAACGGCGACGAGTCGATTGCTAACGCAGTATCTGGCGAGCTTTCTGTAGAACATTCAGTGGTTGCTTGTGAAGCAGGTAATAACTTTGGTTCAGACGCTATCGGTGGTGGTACTACTCAAACATGGTTCGAAGGCCAAACAGGTAACAGCGTGCTTACCGCTGATGCACTAATGCTTTCTAACGATGGCTTTACACCTCGCTCTGGCTCACCACTTCTTGGTGCGGGCGTTGATGTATCAGAAGAGAATGACTTCTTCGCAGCAACTGACTATATCGGTGCATTTGACGGTGACAACAACTGGATGGACGGTTGGACTGTTGCGGTAAACGATAGCATTCCTGCTGACGTTACAACGGCACTAGAGCAAGGCTTGGCGACCGACGTGTCTGCTAGCTTCCCAGATATTACTGACAAGCCTGTTTATCAGCTTGCTACTGACACCGTGTTTACTGCTGATGTATCGCTAACTAACGATGCTCACTGGCTAATTAAAGGTCGTACAGCGGTAGGTAACGACAACGCTGACAGCGCTTCACTTTACATTCAGCGCGGTACTACAGTATTCGGTGAAGATGGTGATGATTTCTTAGTTGTTCGTCGTGGCTCTAAGATTGAAGCGTCTGGTACTGCAACACTGCCAATTACCTTCACATCTTCAGAAGATATGACTGGCGGCGAAACAGCCATCGGCCAATGGGGCGGTCTAGTTATCTTAGGTAACGCACCAACAAACCTATGTAACACAGGTGACGACGGTGATACGTCTGAAGCTGAACTGGCTAACTGTGGTGTAGCCGCAGAAGGTGATGCAGGCCTATACGGTGGTGCAGACAGTGAAGATAACTCAGGTACGCTTCGCTACGTTATCGTGAAGCACGCAGGTAAAGCACTTGCGGCAGGTGATGAGCTAAACGGTATTTCATTTGCGGGTGTAGGTAGCGGCACTGAAGTTGACTTCATCCAAGTTCACCAAAACCTAGATGATGGCGTTGAGTTCTTCGGCGGTACAGTAAACGTAAGTCACTTAGTATTAACTGCTATCGGTGATGATTCTCTAGACTGGTCATTCGGTTGGACAGGTAAGGCGCAGTACGTAGTTATCAAGCAAGATGCAGCGGGCGGCGACAATGCGTTCGAAGCTGACAACAACGAAGATAACCCTGCGTGGACACCATTGACGACACCAACAGTATCTAACGTAACAATTTTAGGTGCAGACAATACAAACGGTGTACGTCTTCGCAACGGTACAGCGGGAACAATCAAAAACCTAGTGGTTACCGGTGGCGCAAACTACAGCAACTGCCTACGAGTGAATGGTGATGAATCAATTGCTAACGCAGCAGCAGGTTCACTAACTGTGACGCACTCAACAGTAGCATGTTCATCTGCGAGCGCATTTGGTTCAGACACAATTGGTACAGACAGCACGCAAGCGTGGTTTGAAGGTCAAGATGGCAACAGCGTTCTTGCTGAAACTGCAGCACTTGGCTTTGATTCAACAGGTTTCGTACCTGCAAGCAATTCAGTTTTATTAGGTTCAGGCTTCGACGCTTCTACTTTGGACGCTTTCTTTGATAGCACAGACTTCCAAGGTGCATTCGACGGTGAGTCTGACTGGACACTGGGTTGGGTAACTGTTGGTCTTCAAGACTAATAAGTGAATGCGAGACACAGTAAAGCTAAGGCGTTTTTACGCCTTAGCTTTTGTGTAAGCGCAGCTACCTGATTACAGTTTCTTAGGAGTTACACAATGAAAAACAATCAAACGTCAGCATTTAAAGTCGGTGGACTTTCGCTGGCTATCGCGTCCATTCTTGGCGCAAGCGCGTTACCGTTATCAGCAGTAGCACAGCAGTCAGAAGACGAAGTAATTGAAGAAGTCGTTGCTACGGGCACGCGACTTAAAGGAACCGCAACGGCGGTTTTACAAGAGCGTCAAAATCAGGCGTTCGTTGCTGATATTCTTGGCGCAGAACAAATTTCTCGTACCGGTGACGGCGATGCCGCTGCTGCACTTCGACGTGTAACAGGTCTTACGCTAGTTGACGGTAAATTTATTTACGTTCGTGGTTTAGGTGAGCGTTATTCAAGCACACAGCTAAATGGCATGACGGTACCAAGTCCGGATCCTACGCGCTCGGTTGTACCGCTTGATTTATTCCCATCAAGTATCATCGAAAGCCTGAACGTTCAGAAATCTTACTCACCCAATATGCCTGGTCACTTTGGTGGTGGTAACGTAAACATTCGTACTAAATCAATCCCATCTGAGTTTGTATTCAACGTAAGTGCAGGTGGCGGTTGGAATACGCAGAACAGCGATACCGGTGTTTTCTATTCTGGTGGCGGCGATGATTGGACAGGTCGTGATGACGGTACTCGTGCACTGCCTGACATTATCAGCTCGGGTCTTGCTGCAAATGGTTCTGCAGGCTTCGAGGGTGACCGAACAAGAACACTGGCTGAAACGCAGGATATCCTAAGTTCATTTAACTGGGACATCGGCCCAGACGAAAAGTCTGTAGACCCGAACTTCAGCTTGGGTACAACCATTGGTAACAATTACGTTTTCGACAACGACTCTGTACTTGGTTTCCTTGCAACGGTTTCTTACAGCAATGAATGGACAGTTGCCGAAGAGATGTTAGGTAACGATATTGGTGGTGGTCAGGAAAATCCACGTTTCACTAAATATCGCGACATGGTGTCTACTGAGCAAAACGTGCGTTGGAGCGGTATGTTCAACGTAGGTTACGAGTACAACAGCAATCACAAAGTAGAACTTGTGAACATGATCCTTCACGACATGCGTGACCGTGTTCGCGATGGATACTACTTTGACGAAAGTGAATCTAACCCTGGCGTGGAAGAATTCCGCCGCATGGATATCATTTTCGAAGAGCGTGAAATGGTTTCTTCACAGCTTAAAGGCACGCACAACTTCCTTAACTTGTTAGACGGTGTGTTTTTCGATTGGTACGTTGGAACTAGCCGTGCGTCTCGTGAAGCGCCAGACATCATGGAAGTAACATTCCAGCAGTTCTACGATGAGTCGGGTGCATTAGAGCTTGAGCGTCTTGATGATACGCCAGGAACTAACTTAAACCGTCAATATCAGGTGCTTTATGATGAGTCTGATACCTATGGCTTCAACGTGTCTACCGCGTTCTTCGGCGATGGCTACGACGTTGAACTTAAAGCCGGTATGGATTACTACGACAAAACCCGTGACGGTAACAATATTGACTTAGCGGTGCGTCACTTTGGTATTTCTTCTGACTTTAAAGAAGGTAGCCGTTTGAATGAAATTTTCTCACAAGAAAATATCTATAACGACGACTTCTACACCAGCTCAACGGGTCGTTCTGTGTTTCAGGACAATACAGGTGCAGGTGATAAGTACTCAGCGGCAACTAAACTTACCGCAGGCTATTTCATGGTTGATGCATTCTTCAACCAGAAGTTCCGCGTAAGTGGCGGTGCTCGTTATGAAGACTTCCAGCAAGTATCGATTCCATTTATCGAGCACTCGGATAAGTTTGCTGACGACACAGATGCCATCATTGACAGCATCTACAATGAATCTGATGTACTACCGTCATTGGCTTTCACTTACATCCCAAGTGAAGAAATGCAGTATCGCTTTAACATCAGCCAGACGCTAATTCGTCCTGACCTACGTGATATCAGCTCAACCTTCTTTATTGACCCGCTGACAGAATTCCTTGTACGTGGTTCTCCTTCTTTGGTTGAAACTGAATTGACCAATATCGACTTCCGCTGGGAGTGGTATATGTCACAAGGTAACAACTTGTCTGTTGCACTCTTCTATAAAGATATGGAAAACCCTATCGAGATGGTGCAGTTTGACGGCGGTGAAGGTGTGCCTCAGCTATTGACGGCTAACGGACAGGAAGGTGAGCTGTACGGTATCGAGTTTGAATTCTTGCACGACCTTGGCTTTATTAGTGATAACTTCAGTAACTTCTTTGTATCAGGAAACATGACGCTTTCTGACTCAGAAGTAACCATTGGTAGTGGCGATCAAGAATCACTGTTCTCTCAGCAGGCACGTGAAGCTTACGGCGGTACTATCACGGCGACCATTACTAACGACAAGCGTCGTCTAGTAGGTCACTCTGAGTGGGTTGCTAACCTTCAACTAGGTTGGGATTCTGATAACGGTGAGCATTCAGCGTCATTAGTCTATAACTCATTCGGTGAACGTATCATTGCGCCTGGCGTACGTGGTTTTGAAGATGGTATTGAAAAACCGTTCCATTCATTGGATGCTGTTTATACTTACTATCCAGACTTCAACACTACGATTAAATTACGTGTGCAAAACATTTTCAACGATGAGAAAGAAATTGAGCAAGAAGGTCTTACGCTGCGTAAGCTAAGCGTAGGTACAGGTATAAACGCTTCAATTACTTATAACTTCTAAGAAAATACAGCCAGTGCTGCTTCTTCAAAAAGAGAGCAGCAACAATCATCTAAAGCCCGGTTTTCCTGCCGGGCTTTTCTATTTGTGACAATAGTCATCGATTTATGACAGTTTCGTAATAAAACTGTCACAGAAAACTCCTATCCTACGCGCAGAAATTTATAGTCGGATACAACCGATTTCTTTTAACTTTAAAGGTTTGAATGTATGAAGCTTATCAATGCCTTGCTTGTGGCAGGTGCGCTAGCAGCGACACCCGTGCTTGCACAAGACGATGAAGTCTTAAAACCCGTTGTCGATGAGGCAGCGAAAATAAACGAGTCAGCGGCGAAATCGCAAGAAAAGATTAACGGTATTACCGATCAAATCGACAGCAAACTTCAACAGTTCAAAACATTGATGAAAGAAATCGAAGGCCTTGAGGTTTATAACACTCAGCTTCGTAAGCAAATCAATAACCAAGAACAAGAAATGGCAGACCTAAATGCTGCTATCGATGAAGTGTCTGTTGTTGAGCGTCAAATCACGCCACTAATGATGCGCATGATTGACGGCCTAGAGCAGTTTGTTGCGCTAGACGTACCATTCCTTCCAGAAGAGCGCGCAAATCGCGTTGCTGACCTTCGCGCTATGATGGACCGTGCCGACGTTGCTGCGTCTGAAAAATTCCGCCGCGTAATGGAAGCGTATCAAGTAGAGATGGACTACGGCCGCACTATGGAAGCGTACAGCGGTATTCATTCAATTAACGGTCAAGAGCGTGACGTTGAATTCCTACGCCTTGGTCGCACAGCGCTAATTTATCAAACACGTGACGCAAGCATGCAGGGTGTTTGGAACAAGCAAACTCGTCAGTGGGAAGAGCTTGATAGCAGCTACCGTACACAAATTACAAAAGGTCTGCGCATGGCGAAGAAGCAACTTGCACCAGACTTGCTAATGCTGCCAGTGGCAATTACAGACTAAGAGGTTGATGAGAATGTTTAACACAGTAAAACGTATCGCTGTTGGTCTAGCAGCCCTTAGCATCAGCGTTGGTGCTTTCGCACAAAGCGACCGTGCCATGGACTTAGACGCACTTCTTAAGCAACTAGAAGAAGGTCAGTTCGCACAGTCTCAGCAAAACAAACAGCGCGAGCGTGATTTCCAAGCGCAACGTGCAGAGCAAGATCGCATTCTTCGCGAAACTCGTGAAAAGCGCGACCAAATGCTTGCACAATCAGAGCAGCTTGAAACTCAGTTCGAAGAAAACGAATTCAAACTGGCTGACTTAAACGGTGCACTAGACACACGTCTTGGTTCACTTAAAGAGCTATTCGGTGTGCTTCAGCAAATCGCTGGCGATACCAAAAACAAATTCTATAACTCAGTGGTTTCTGCACAAATCCCAGGCCGTGCTGACTTCCTTGATAAGATGGCACAAGACATGGGTTCAAGCTCAAAACTTGCGTCAATTGAAGAAATTGAGCGCGTTTGGTTTGAAATGCAGCGTGAAATGACTGAAGCCGGCAAAGTCACTACGTTCAAGACAGACGTTGTTGAAGCGGGCGGTGAAAAAGTGAATAAGTCTGTTGTTCGCGTAGGTCCTTTTGCACTTGTTGCCGATGGTAAATACCTAGAGTACAACGGTGTAACAGGTACAGTATCTGAACTTGTACGTCAGCCTGCTGACCGTTACATGGATTCTGCTGCTGAACTACAAGCATCAAGCGGTGAATTAGTGCAGTTCGGTATCGACCCAACGGGTGGTTCAATCCTAGGTCTTCTTGTTCAAGCGCCTAACCTTCAAGAGCGTGTAGAGCAGGGCGGTGTTGTAGGTTACATCATTCTTATCGTTGGTGCATTCGGTCTTCTACTTGCCCTTGAGCGTCTTGTAACGCTGACGCTTATTCGCATGAAAGTGAACAAACAGCTTAAGAGCAAAGAAGTAAACACAAACAATCCGCTTGGCCGTGTACTTAAAGTACGTGACGAGCACCCAGACGCCGACGTTGAAGCACTTGAACTTCACCTTACAGAAGCGATTTTGGGCGAAGTGCCTAAGTTAGGTCGTAACCTAACTATCATTAAGATTATCTCTGTTGTAGCACCGCTTATGGGTCTACTAGGTACGGTAACCGGTATGATCAACACCTTCCAGGCTATCACCTTGTTTGGTACGGGTGACCCGAAACTGATGGCAGGTGGTATTTCAACAGCACTTGTAACAACAGTACTAGGTCTAGTTGTAGCGATTCCAATGACACTGCTTTATGCAATGCTTAACACACGTTCTAAGAACATTGTGTACATCCTACAAGAACAGGCGTCTGGCGTAATTGCAGAGCGCGCTGAGCGAGGCTAATCATGATCGAGTTTCTAGAAGCAATTCGCGATTTCACAGAAACAGGTGGCCAGGTTCTCCTGGTCATCGGTCTGCTGATATTCGTTATGTGGCTTTTGATCCTCGAGCGTGCGATGTATCTGATGGTTTGGCACAAGCAAGCCAAGAAAGAAGCGATAGCAATGTGGACAGCACGTGCCGATCGCTCTTCTTGGTTCGCAGAGCAGGTTCGTCAGAAAACAATTTCACAGTTAACCATGCGCCTAAACGGCAGCATCCCAATTATCCAGTCACTGGTTGCGCTTTGTCCGCTGCTAGGCTTGATGGGAACGGTTACCGGTATGATTGAAGTGTTCGATGTAATGGCGATTGCGGGCTCAGGTAATGCTCGTTCAATGGCGTCAGGTGTATCGAAAGCCACTATCCCCACAATGGCGGGCATGGTTGGCGCACTTTCAGGCGTATTCGCCGCTACCTGGTTAACTCGTATGGTGAAATCAGAACGCACGCATCTTGAGGATGCATTGATTATTCAACGTTAATGCTAGCTAAGCGTTAAGGTAAGGTATTTATTATGAAGCAGCACTTTCAAAACTTAGTCGATGAAGAAGAAGCAGCCATCGACATGACGCCCATGCTGGACGTTGTATTTATCATGTTGATCTTCTTCATTGTGACTGCGTCATTTGTGAAAGAAGCGGGTATCGATGTTAACCGTCCAGAAGCAGCAACTGCTGTGAAAAAGGACCGTGCTAATATCCTTATCGCTATTTCAGATAAAGGCGAAATTTGGATTAACAAGCGCCGTATCGACGTTCGCGCAGTTCAAGCGAACATTGAGCGTCTTCGCGCAGAAAACCCACAGGGTTCTGTTGTAATTCAGGCTGACAAAAAGGCCACGACAGAAACACTGATTAAGGTTATGGACGCGTCGCGAGCCGCTGGCGTTTACGATGTTTCGATTGCAGCCCAAGAGCAATAAATCATGCCACGATATTTAATCGCATTTGTTATTTCCCTTGCGATCACGTTAGGCCTGTTCTTCTTGATGCAATCGCTTATCAAGATGGGTGGCAGTGCACTAACTGAGCCGCCTAAGGGAAGCGTGCTTGACTTCGTAAGGGTTAAGCAGGATGAACAGGTTGAGAAAAAAGATCGTAAGCCGAAGAAGCCACCTAAGCCTGAAGAGCCGCCACCGCAAATGGAGCAGCCTCAAATGGACTCGCCTTCTCCAGATGCAGAAGGTACGTCGATGGACTTTGGTGCTGAAGTCGGAGACGACATCTCGCTAGAGGGCGGTTTGGCTCTTGAATCCGGTGACGGTGAATATCTGCCTATCGTTAAGGTAGCGCCAGTGTATCCACGACGTGCACTTCAGCGGGGTATTGAAGGTTTCGTTATTGTTGAGTTTACGGTAACTAAACAAGGCGCAGTACGCGACCCAATTGTTGTTGAAGCGAATCCTTCAGGTATTTTTGAACAAGCGGCGATAGATGCGGCGATGAAGTTCAAATATAAGCCTCGCGTGGTTAACGGTGAAGCAACAGAAGTGTCTGGTGTACAAAACCGTATTTCGTTCCTAATTGACGGGTAACAGAATATGATGAGAAAACAAACGAATACCTTGCTTAGTGCACTGGCGTTTGCATTTGCATCGGCCACGGTATCTGTACCTACTATGTTCATTGTTTCTAACGCTACAGCGCAAGAGGCTGAGCAGCAAGATGGACAAGAGATAAAAGCTAGCGATAAGCAAACCCGTCGGGTACCAACGCTTCGCGGCAAAGTCTACGAGCAACTAGCCCGTGCACAAACGGCAGCAGATGAAGCTGGCGATGTAGAAGAAGCTATTTCCATTTTGAAAGAAGTGGAAGATAAGTCTCACTCTATGAACGCCTACGAAAAAGCCATGATGTACAACTTTTTCGGTTTCATTTATTACAACAACGAAGACTATACAAAGGCGTTAGAATCGTTCGCGAAAGTCGTAGAGCAGCAGCCTATTCCTGAAAAGTTTGAAATGACCACGCTTTTCAGTTTGGCTCAGCTTAACCTTATGCAAGGTAATTACGACGACACCATCACTTATTTGGAACGTTGGGAAAGCCTAAATACAGGCCCTGTACCGGTTAAAAATAAAGTGATAAAGGCCCAAGCGTACTACCAAAATAAACAGTACGAGCAAGCCTCAACGTGGATTTCTGAAGCCGTTGCCGACCACGAAGCAGAAGGCATGATCCCCGATGAAGGGTGGTTAATTCTTCAGCGTGCTATTTTCTATGAACTCAAGCAGCCTCAAAAGGTTAAAGACGTTCTTATTAAAATGGTGAAGCTATTTGACGAGCCTAAGTATTGGATCCAGCTAGCGGGCATGTACGGTGAGCTAGGCGAAGAGCGCAAGCAGTTGGCTATTATGGAAACCGCTTATCAGCGCGGGTTCGTTAATACATCCGCTGATGTGTTTAACATGGCGCAGCTTTATTACTATCACCGTGTACCTTATAAAGGTGCTAAGTTGATGGAGCAGGCGATGAACGACGGCGTGCTAGAGAAAAACTTGCGCAACCTTAAGTTCTTAGGCCAAAGCTGGTCACTTGCTAAAGAGCAAGACAAAGCCATTCCCGTTATGATGCAAGCGGCTGAACTGTCTGAAGACGGTGAGTTAGATGCACAGTTAGCGCAAATTCTTCTTAATGAAGAGCGTTTCGACGATGCAATTGCTGCGGCAGACCGAGCGGTTGAAAAGGGCGATTTGAGAAACCCTGGTTTGGTTTACCTAGTTAAAGGCATGGCACTTTACAACAAGAAGCAATATGCCCTTGCGCTTAATCAGCTAGCTGAAGCAGAAAAGCATCAGAAAAGTCGTGCCATGGCACAGCAATGGAAGCAGTTTGTACAGGGCGAAAAGCGTCAGGCAGACGCCATTGCAGCTGAGCTAGGTACAAGTTAAGTATCGTACTTTCGTTAATACATCATTTAAAAGGGTCGAATAATATTCGACCCTTTTTTATGCGCTAGGGAAAAGTACTTGAGGCAATAAGTCAGACACCGAGGCCATCTTTCCTTCTGCCTCTAACTGGTTCCAATAGCGTTTGGTTTCTAAAACCTCTTCCTTTATTGAAAGAAAGCAGTCGACCAATACGGGATCAAAGTGCTGGCCTGAACCTCGTTTAAGATGATCAAAAGCATCATCGTCAGCCCACGCTTTTTTATAAGGCCTTTTCATTGTAAGGGCGTCGAAAACATCGGCGATAGCTACGATACGTGCACTTTCAGGTATCGCCTCTTCCCTTAATCCTCTTGGATAGCCTGTGCCATCCCACTTTTCGTGATGACATAAAGCAATCTCGGCTGCGAGGTTAAAGAGCGGGGTATCACATTGAGACAGTATTCTGTGCCCTATTTCAGCATGAGAGCGCATAACCTCCATTTCGCTCAATGACAATCGCCGAGGTGCTTTTAATATTGCGTCTGCAATACCTATTTTGCCTGTGTCATGCATTGGAGCAGCTTGCGCGAGCAGGCACGCTTTTTCGAAAGGCCAACCGTGAGCCAGAGCAAGACACTGGCTGTAAGCTGCCATCCGCCAAATATGATGACCGGTATCGGTATCATTGTAATGACCAGCGGCAGCTAGCATGCTGATTGCGCTTTGTTGGCTTTTACTTAGTTCCTTAGTACGCGCCGCTACAAGGTTTTCAGCCGTCCGCATTTGATGGGCTAAACTAATGTGGGTTTTAACGCGAGCGAGGGTGATACTCGGTGATACGGGTTTGGTTATGTAGTCTACTGCACCTAGTTTGAAACCTTTTTCTTCGTCCTCTCCTTGAGTTAAGGCTGTAACAAAAATAACGGGTATATGGCTAAGCGCCTCGTTAGCTTTGAGCTTTTTACATACCTCAAAACCGTCCATACCGGGCATCATTATATCTAACAATATAAGGTCGGGAGTAAACTGCTGGGTAATCTTAAGTGCTATTGTTCCCGAAGGCGCAACCTTTACATCATAGTAAGGGCCTAAAATGCCTAATAGAATATCGATATTTGCGGGCTCATCATCAACCACTAATATGCTAAATCTATGTGCTTCATTACGTTGATTATTCATCGGTAATATCGCCTATAAGTTGCGTAATAACCGCTTGAGCACTTTCGAAATCGTAAATGGTAGCAAGCTGTTTCAATCGGTTAATTTTATGTGCATAGACCGAGTCGCTGTAATTGGCTGCCAATGCATTGATGTATTCAACCGCTTTCGCGTCATAAGATTGAAGCGCCTGCTCAACGTTGCGTAGGGTCGATAGCATGGAGGATTTATCTAAGTTAGTACCGCTTTGATGGATATTGTCGGTGTCGTTTTTATCGATAGTGTGAGCAATTAGGCGTAGCGTTGCATCTAGCTGAAACGATAAGTTTGTTACGTGTCTTGCATTAACAGCTTCATTTCTCTCTTGTGCTTCTATAAGAGGAAGCAGGCTTTGCTCAAGCGTTGTGGCGCCAATAAGCTGAGCATCTTCAAGCAGAGAGGTTAACAATTTCGACGTGTTCGCCTGTGTATGAAAAATATCGAGCAAGTCAGACATAACACCACGCTGACTGTAGGTTTTATAAAACGTTAGCAGCGACGAGATAAACTGGCTCATTTCGTCTGGAGGGGTTATTTCAATGTAACCTGAATGTATGTGAATATCGATGGTATGAACGATTTCATCCGCGGTAGCGGGCTTAACCAAGTGCTGACACATACCGGCGGTAAGCGCGCTTTCAGAAGCCTCCTGAGACTCATCGGCACTAAGCGCAATAATTGGCGTATACCAGTCTGTTTTCTGGGTAAGTTGTTCTGCAACTTCATAGCCCGATATGCCGGGTAAGTAGCAATCCAAGAGTATAGCGTCAAATTTGCTCATTTCGCATAACGCAAGTGCCTGCTCACCTGATGAAGCAACAGCAACATTAATACCTAGATCAGAAAGTATTTGCTGACTAATCTCTACACTAATTGCGTCGTCATCTACCACAAGCACATGTTTGTTTAAAAGGCGTCTGGTTCGCCATTTTCGACTTTCAAGGCCTTCTAGTGTCCGCTTACTGAGTGATAGTTGAGCTGGAGATAGTGTTGAAATAAGTTCTGTGTCGGTAAACGGAAGCTCAATGATATTTATATTTTGAACAAGGGCACTTCCCATTCGCTTTTGCACGTCTTGCTTGTTGAGGGGACTGATTAATGTAGTAAGGTTTAACGACTGATATTCACCAAACTGCATGTGTTTAATGAAGCTATTCCAGCTTTGCTCGTCATCCGGTAAAAAAGCGATAGTTTGAGAGGCTTTACTCGGCAATAGCCCTTCAACTTGGTCGATTATTTGGCAGCGAATGTTATGTCTGTTCAATGTCGCCGCAAGTATTTCGCATCCTTGGCTCACGCTTTCGTGTGTTTGAATGCACAGTACATTGTCGGGAACCGATACGGGAAGTTGAGGGCCTGTACCAGGGCCTTCATCAGAACAGACAGGCAATGCAAAGGAAAAACAGCTTCCCTTGTCTACCTCGCTTTCCAAGGTTAAGTCACCACCCATCAGTTCAACCAGACGCTTACATATCGCAAGGCCAAGGCCGGTTCCCCCATACTCTCTGGAAATGGACGCATCAGCCTGAACAAAGGCTTTGAAAAGTTTTGATTTTACTTGCTCACTGATACCCATACCGGTATCGGAAACACTGAATGCTAATTGATTTTCGCGCTTTTCAACCGTCAGTATTACGTGGCCGCTGGCGGTAAATTTTATAGCATTACTTAAAAGGTTGAGCAGTACTTGGTATATCTTTTCGCTGTCGCCACGGCATTGCAAATTAGTATGGCACCGAATATCAAAAAGCAACTGAAGCTGTTTTTGTTGCGCCTTTACTTGAAAGACTTGAGCGAGTTTATCGATGGTTTTTGTTAAGGTGAAGGGCTCATCAACTATCTCTATTTTATCTGCTTCCACTTTAGAAAAATCGAGAATGCTATTCATCAGGTCTAACAATGCTGTAGAGCTACGCTGCACTTTTTCTAAATATTGCTGACGTTGCTCATTGTCGGTGGATTCTAGGGCAAGGTGAGTGAGGCCGATAATGGCGTTCATCGGTGTTCTTATTTCATGGCTCATTGTGGCAAGGAAGTCGCTTTTTGCCTTGTTAGCACTTTGGGCTTCGTCATAAGCCTTTTGGAGTTTTTGTTCAATGGCTTTTTGGCCGCTTATGTCGTTGAATACGCCCACGTGTCCATCGGGCTTTCCTTCTTTATCGAGCAGAGGAACCGCAACAATAGATATGGGAAAAAGGCGGCCCCGTTTATCGGTGAAGAAGTCTTCATAAGACGTGTAAGACTGACCGCTTCGGATAGTGAGGTTAACTGGACATTGCTCTCTAGGAAGGAGAGTTCCATCCCCTTTTTGATAATGGACCGTGTCGTGGAAACGTCGGCCTTGTAATTCGTCAAGCGACCACCCTAATAATCGCGAGGCAGCGGGATTGAGAAACTGTGTCGTACCTTCACCGTTTACGGCATACACACCCTCGCCGATACTATCAGTGATACTTCGATAGAACGCGCGCCCTTCGGAAAGTCTCGTCTCTAATCGCTTTTGTTCTGATATATCGGTGGCAATAGCAATTAGGTGGTCTACCCGCGGCGGTGACTTAATGACGGGAACCAGAGTGGCAAATACGTACCAAGGTTCGCCCAACTTAGTCAGACTATGTACTTCGCCTTGCCAGGTTTGGCCTTGAGATAGCGAAACAAAAATATCTGATTTTTCCTGCTCGGACATATTGGTAATATCGAATGCGGAGATATTTTCCCCAATTATCTCGTCAATTGAAAAACCAGATAGTTGGCTGCACTTGTCATTAGCGCTTAGAATTTTACCGTTTACGTCCATTGTCGCAACAATGCCGTGTTTATCCATGGCCTGCCGCTGTAAAAGCTGCGCGCTCATGTGAACTCTCCTACAACAATGTTGAATTGCAGGACAGAACGACGGCTAGTTTTGACAGACAATGTCATAAATTGCATATGTGCAACAAAAGTGAATGGGGTATAGATAAGTTATAGTCTGTACCGCGCTTATTTCCAATGAAATCAGATTATCCTTTGGTAGCAATAACCTGATTTTTCAATGGAAAACGCGTAAAACTAGGTATTAAGCACCGCGCTGAATGTGCGGCGCAAGTGGGGGAGTCATTAGGCCGAACGAAGCTCTCTACGTAGAATTTTTCCGACGGTAGATTTTGGTAGCTCGTCAAGTATCGTGATCGACTTAGGGATCTTGTAATTTGTGAGGTGCTGTTTACAAAAATCAATGACGTCTTGTGTCGATACATCGCTTGAAACAGTAATAAATGCACACACTCGCTCACCGGTTTTTTCATCGGGTTTACCCACAACTGCGGCTTCCATCACGCTAGGGTGAGTTGTGAGTACATCTTCAATCTCGTTTGGATAGACATTAAAGCCAGAGACAATAATCATATCTTTCAAACGATCTACAATTTTAATTGCCCCAGATTCGGTGCGAATGCCAATGTCCCCGGTTTTAAAGAAGCCATCTTGGGTCATGACTTTGGCAGTTTCGTCGTCTCGGTTCCAATAACCCAGCATAACCTGAGGTCCGCGAACTGCAATTTGCCCCGACTCACCATCGGCCACCGGCTTATCATGGCTATCCAGTAACGCAACTTCAGTGCCTTCTAGTTCGTGCCCCACTGTGCCAATCTCTTCTTTACCTGGAATGTTAAAAGATACAACTGGCGCAGTTTCTGATAGCCGATAGCCCTCGGTGATGGTGTTCCCGGTTACGTCTCGCCAAATAGATACTGCGGCTTGAGTAAGTGCGGTGCCGCCAGACATTGTGAGGTGTAATTTAGAAAAGTCTAACTTTGCAAATTCAGGGTGTCTCCCAAGACCAACAAACAAGGTGTTGATCCCCATGAATGCTGAAATTTTATGGGGCTTGAGTGTTTGAATGAAACCGTCGATATCCCGTGGATTGGGTATAAGAATTATCTGAGTACCTTTGGCAAAGAGCGCCATCATTCCAACCGTAAATGCATAAATATGATAAAGCGGTAATGGGCATACCAATACTTCTTCACCATCTTTGAAGCCCTCACCAATACGGTCGAGCATTTGGATGCAGTTAGCTAAAACGTTTTTATTACTTAAGGCTGCGCCCTTCGATACCCCAGTAGTACCACCGGTGTATTGCAACATGGCAAGTTCATCTAGAGCAATAGAAGGACGTTCAAATGCAGGCAGTGTATTGCCTAGCTCCACTGCTTGTGTGAATGAAACCGTACCATCGAGATTTGGTGCAGTGTTAGGGTCTAAAAGCTCTGTTGCCGATGTGGTGATAACGGTTTCGATACTAGTATCATCTTTTATGCTAGTGAATTTGGGGAGCAAATCACCCAGAATAACCAGAGCTTTCGCGCCACTATCAGTGAACTGGTGCTTCATCTCGCGTTCGGTATAAAGCGGGTTTGTATTTACTACAACAAGGCCTGCGCGTAAGGCAGCATAAACAACAATAGGGTTTTGAATTAAATTAGGAAGTTGTATGGCGACTTTGGTACCAGGAGACAATTTAGCTTCGTGAACAAAGTAGCGGGCTAACGCTGATGACTTACGGTCTATCTCGGCAAATGTAAGTGTTTGTCCAAGCGCCGTATACGCTGGCCTGTCGGCAAATTTTTGCAAAACGCTTTCAATATAATCGGCTAAGCAGGTCACGTTATCAGGATAAGTTATCATGTTGCTTGTTCCTAGTAGGGCAAAGTAAGTAGGGTGTTTATGCCTTACAGTAGCAAACTTAACTTTTCATTTACATCAGGGTTGGGTTATTTAGTATTATAATTTTTAGTTATCAATTGTTTGTAGAACTATTACTTAAGTAACTATATAGCCCACCAGCACAGATGCCTGCCATGCATTGTGCGGCAAGTCCTAAGGTAGTGCGAGCGCCTGCAATTAGGGTCACATTCAATATGGGCTGCATGGCAGTGAGCATTAATAAGAACGACAGGCCTCCCGCTATTGTGAAAAGAATAAATCGGGTACGGTTGGAAGAGCCACTAGCATTTTGATTAAGACGTTTAACGATGAAATGTGTCGCCAAGAACGCCAACAATAAGGTAACAGCAATAATCACGCCGTAAGTAGGAAAAAGGCCTAGTGCATCTTGCCATATCATGAAAAACCAATCGCTTGGATTCATATCAACATCAATTCGAATGAGTCCGATTAAAACGGCACACGAGTGAAACGTACTTGCTAGTAGAAAGCCGACGGCCCATGATGGTAAAAAATGGAAAATAGTGCGTCGTATTAGGTTGTTCATTTTTGTAGTCCAAGATTTGTCGCACAGTGCATTAGAACAAAACTCAACAGGCCTCAAATGGTTTGAGCGTGGCAATAGGGTATACCATAGTATGTTAAGTAAAAGAGGACAATCACAATGAAGTCATGGCGTACGATGATCAGTTTACTGGCTTTTTCTTTATTGGGAGCTGCTTTGGCTCCTGCTTTTGCCGTAACTACTGCCTCTGAACTCACTCAAAAGCACGCATCTAATACTGAGCAACGTGAAGCAGGTAGCTCAAATCTAACGGCCTATGAAAATTTTGACCAGCATGTCATGACAGAAGATATCGCTACCTCACTGGCGTTTCCCAAGGCCTTAACGACGGTTATCGATAAGGCTCAGGCAAACACCCATATATTGATAGTAACGCGAGATGGTGAGCTGGTAATTATTGACAATAAGGGGGAAAGTGCGCGGTTTTCTTTAATGCTCGATGACTTGTACACCAAAGGGCAAGGAGGCGTACTCGATCTTCTTATACCCTCGCAATTCCCTGAAGACAGAACCGTGTTGCTGAGTTATTCCAAGGGGAACGATAGTGCAAACCGTCTTGCCATAGTAAAAGGACAGCTTTCCCTTACTTCTGGCATTACTAACATTCAGCCAGTGTTAGCACTGGCACAAGCCAAAGACACGCCTGTGCACTACGGTGGGAAACTGCTTCAACTAGAGGGCAGTGCTTTACACACAAAACAGGGCTTTTTGGTTACGACAGGAGATGGCTTTGATTATCGCGAGCAAGCGCAAGTTATCAGTTCACAACTAGGAAAAGTGCTAGGGTTCACAATAGACGGCAAGCCGTTGGCCAACCCTCCTTTTCCTGATAACCCCTTTATTTTTAGTATTGGACACCGCAATCCCCAAGGACTTGTAGAGGGGAGTGATGGCAACCTGTTTTTGCATGAGCACGGCCCAGATGGCGGTGATGAAGTAAACCTTCTACAACAAGGCGCAAATTATGGTTGGCCAGTTGTTACACTAGGCAAAGACTATTCCGGCGCTAGAATTTCGCCTTTTTCGACCTATCCGGGTATGACTGGCCCCATTGTAGACTGGACACCTTCTATAGCGCCATCCTCCATGATCTACTATTCCCATGGGCGTTTCCCGATGCTAGCTAATACGTTACTTGTTACCAGCTTGAAAGCCAAAGCTTTGTATGCAGTTAGAGCCGTATCGAACGAATATATCTCTACAAAAATTTTTGAGGGACCTGGGGAACGGCTGCGGGATATTGCGCTTGATCATCAAGGTAACCTGCTTCTTTTGACCGATGGTGAAAATGGAAGAGTGATCGAAGTATCGCCAAGAGGAAATTAGGCACAGAAAACATTAATAAATGAAATTTTGTTTCAAAATTGATGGTAATTTGTACTGGTAGCACCATAAATAAAATGAATGTCTGTCATAAGTGCAACACTATTATTTATCTTTATTGGTCAAACCATTCAAGCTAAATATCGTCATTGATTTCAAATGGCTTGCTTCTAACTACATGAAATTATTGGTTTAATTTTGCTTTTAATTAAAATTCGTTTTTCTAGTAAAAATGTAAGTGCTTTAACACAACGACAGTTTAGGCGGGTGAATACCTAACTGTTTACTTTCAGTCATTACGTAACCGCTAAAAATCGGTTAAAATATCCCTCATTTTTATATGCGTATAGCTAAGACCGACTTAACACTACGCCCAAGTAAAACTAAGACCGAGAGAACTATATGAGTTTGTATTCAGAATATCTGGCAGAGATCGAAACCCGTAAAACGGAACTAGGTCTTAACCCTAAGCCAATCGACAGTGCAGATCTGCTGTCTGAAATTATTGCTCAAATTAAAGATACAACAAACGAGCATCGCGAAGACTCTCTAAAATTCTTTATCTATAACACGCTTCCAGGTACTACACCTGCGGCGGGTGTTAAAGCACAATTCCTAAAAGAAATTGTACTTGGCGAAGAAAAAGTAGAAGAAATTACCCCTGAGTTTGCGCTTGAACTACTTTCACACATGAAAGGTGGTCCGTCTGTAGAAGTACTACTAGACCTAGCACTTTCTGATGACGAAGCGGTTGCTAAGCCTGCGGCAGAAGTATTGAAGACTCAAGTTTATCTATACGAAGCTGACACTGAGCGTCTTGAAAATGCATTCAAAGCTGGCAATGCTATTGCTAAAGACGTACTAGAAAGCTACGCAAAAGCTGAATTCTTTACCAAGCTTCCTGATGTTCCAGAGAAAATTGAAGTTGTGACTTACATCGCCGCTGAAGGTGATATCTCAACTGACCTTCTTTCTCCAGGTAACCAAGCGCACTCACGTGCCGACCGTGAACTTCACGGCCAGTGCATGATCTCTCCTGAAGCGCAGCAAGAAATTGTTGAACTTGGTAAGAAGCACCCGAATGCTAAAGTGATGCTTATCGCTGAAAAAGGCACAATGGGTGTAGGTTCATCTCGTATGTCTGGTGTGAACAACGTTGCACTATGGGCAGGTGAGCCAACAAGCCCTTACATTCCATTTGTAAACAAAGCGCCAATTGTCGCTGGTACTAACGGTATTGCGCCAATCTTCCTTACTACTGTTGACGTAACCGGTGGTATTGGTCTTGACCTTAAGAACTGGGTTAAGAAAACTGATGAAAACGGTGAAATCGTTCGCGATGCAAACGGTGACCCAGTACTTGAAGAAGCGTACTCAGTAGCAACTGGTACTGTACTAACTATCGATACTAAGGCGAAGAAGCTTTACAACGGTTCAGAAGAACTTGCTGACGTATCTGCATCATTTACTCCTCAAAAAATGGAGTTCATGAAAGCCGGTGGTTCTTACGCAGTTGTATTCGGTAAGCAGCTACAGTCTTTCGCAGCACGTACTCTAGGTACAAAAGCGCCAGCCGTATATGCAGCGTCGAAAGAAGTGTCTCACGAAGGCCAAGGCCTAACAGCGGTTGAAAAAATCTTTAACCGTAATGCAGTTGGCGTAAATTCAGATGCTCCGCTTCATGCTGGTTCTGACGTACGCGTTAAAGTAAACATTGTAGGTTCGCAGGATACGACTGGCCCAATGACGTGCCAAGAGCTTGAGTCAATGGCCGCTTCAACGATTTCTCCTGTTGTAGATGGTGCTTACCAGTCTGGTTGTCACACGGCATCAGTATGGGACAAAAAAGCACAAGCTAACATTCCTAAGCTTATGTCGTTCATGAACAACTTTGGTGTAATCACTGCACGTGATCCTAAAGGCGTTTACCATGCAATGACTGACGTTATTCACAAAGTGCTTAACGACATTACAGTAGACGATCGTGCCATTATCATCGGTGGTGACTCGCACACGCGTATGTCTAAAGGTGTAGCATTCGGTGCCGACTCAGGTACGGTAGCACTAGCACTTGCAACGGGTGAAGCGGCAATGCCAATCCCTGAGTCTGTGAAAGTTACTTTTAAAGGTAGCATGAAAGAGCACATGGACTTCCGTGACGTGGTTCACGCGACTCAAGCGCAAATGCTTAAGCAATTCTCTGGCGAGAACGTGTTCCAAGGTCGTGTAATTGAAGTTCAAATCGGTACTCTATTGGCTGACCAAGCATTCACATTCACTGACTGGTCTGCAGAAATGAAGGCGAAAGCATCAATCTGTATCTCAAATGACGAGACAATGATTGCGTCGCTTGAACTTGCTAAGAGCCGTATCCAAATCATGATCGACAAGGGCATGGACAACGAAGCGAACATGCTTCAAGGCCTAATTGACCTAGCTGATAAGCGTATTGCTGAAATCAAGTCTGGTGAAGAGCCAGCGCTTGCGCCAGATGACAACGCGAAGTACTACGCAGAGGTGGTTATCGATCTAGATCAAATCGACGAGCCAATGATTGCTGACCCAGACGTAAACAACGAAGACGTATCTAAGCGTTATACCCACGACGTTATCCGTCCAGTTTCTTACTATGATGGTAAGCCAGTAGACCTAGGTTTCGTTGGTTCTTGTATGGTGCACAAAGGCGACATGCAAATCATCGCACAAATGCTGCGTAACCTAGAAAAGCTTAACGGTTCTGTTGAATTCAAAGCTCCACTAGTTGTAGCTCCACCTACATATAACATCGTTGACGAGCTAAAAGCGGAAGGCGATTGGGACGTTCTAGCGAAATATGCAGGCTTCCAGTTCGATGATGCTAAGCCTAAAGAAGCGGCGCGTACTAAGTACGACAACATTCTTTACCTAGAGCGTCCTGGATGTAACCTGTGTATGGGTAACCAAGAAAAGGCTGAGCCAGGCGATACAGTTATCGCGACATCTACACGTCTTTTCCAAGGTCGTGTTGTAGCTGACTCTGCTGAGAAGAAAGGTGAATCACTACTAGGCTCTACGCCGCTAGTAGTACTTTCAACGGTTCTTGGTCGTTTCCCAACGACAGAAGAGTACAAGCAAGCAGTTGCAGGCATTGACCTAACTAAGTTTGCTCCACCTTCTGAAGACTTGGCAGTTAAGCCTAAGTTCGAAGCAGATGTAGCCGTTAAGCGCGTATAAGTACTTAACGCTTTCAAGCGCATTTAAAAGCCCCAACCTCGGTTGGGGCTTTTTTGTACCCAAATAATGGGGTCAGAGTACATTAGTACGGTAATAGAGCTAGCGGTAAACAGCTAGAAAAGTACTCTGACCCCATTATTTTTATGCAGAGTTGTTGTTTGGTACTTATACTGAGTTATTAGTCATTTAATAATACTTAGAAACCCTAATGCCAAAGCAGTACTCTAAAAAGCCTGAATCATTTGGCGAAGTCACATCGGCCTTGCAAAAAGCTGGCTTCAAAATTCTGCTGGTTTTTTCTCTACTCATCTTAGCGGTAATCGTCATAGCCCAACCCCAAAATGTGTATGTGGCAGTATTTTTCGGCCTGTCTTGGTGTGCAATTTCGATAGCGGGAATTATCTTTTCTAACTACAAAGAACCTTTGGCGAAATTGTGGGCAATACTCACCATTCCCGTCGCGCCTTACCTTGTAATAAGCAATGGGCTCATGCCCGCAACCTTAGTTCCAATTGCTACTATTTTTCCCATTTTACTGCTTTCTAATGGTTGGCGAATAAGTGCAATGGTAGTACTCGCATGCTGTACTTTTCTTGTGCCGTTTTACGAAGGGGATTATGACAAGGGCCTTTGGCTAAGGCTTTGTGTGACCAACCTTGTTGTGTCCCTTCTTATCTATGCTCTAGCGAGCCAATTAGAGAAAGCCCTTGTTGAGAGTAAAAACAAAACTCTTGAGCTAAACAGGGCGCTTGCAAGCGAAAAGCAAGCGTCGGCTGCACAATCACGATTCCTCGCCACTATGTCACACGAGATTCGCACGCCATTAAACGGTATTTTGGGATTGACCGATGTAGTGCTTTCTCATGATATTTCGGAAAGTGCACGGCCTAACCTCGAGAAGATTCAGCGTTCAGGACTCTCGCTAAACCGTATTTTGAACGACATATTAGATCTGTCCAAACTGAATGCGGGAAAACTTGCGCTGGAGATCATTCCCTTTGACCTAAAAATAACTGCCAAAGATTGCGTGGCGTTTTATGCACAATTGGCGCAGAACAAAGGTATTTCACTGAGAATAGAAGTAGATAAAACATTAAATACTTGTGTTGTAGGGGACGCAACGCGCCTTTCTCAAGTGTTAAACAACCTAGTGAGCAACGCGATAAAGTTTACGCATCAGGGCAGTGTCACTTTAGGGCTATCGAAAGGTGAAGCGTCAAAGACCCATCAATTTGTCAGATTTTCAGTTAAGGATACGGGGGATGGGATTGATGCTTCTGAACAAGAACGCGTATTCGATGCATTTACACAAGCCAACAGCAGCATTAATCGAATGCACGGGGGAACGGGACTTGGTTTACAGATAGTAAAAAGCTTGGTTGAAGCTATGGGCGGCACGGTTTATCTGAAAAGCGCGGTAGGTCAGGGGAGTGAATTTTATTTCGAGCTACCGTTTGACATTGCAGATAGTGTAATTGGCGCTAAAGAACAGGAAAGCACACCGTCGTTCTCAAACCTTACTGTTTTGGTGGCAGAAGATAACGACATTAACCAGGTCGTAGCAAAATCATTGTTAGAAGACACAGGGTTGAAAGTTGCGCTTGCTAATAACGGTAAAGAAGCAGTAGAGATTGCACTAAAGCAGTATTTCGACCTTATATTGATGGACTTACACATGCCTGAAATGAACGGCTCTGAAGCCGCTTTAGCGTTGCGAAAAGCTAACATCACTATTCCTATTATCGCGTTCACTGCTGCGGTGGTTGCCGAAGAAATAGATAAAGCGTTAGCATCCGGGATGAATGGATATCTCACAAAACCAGTCAATAAAACGGAACTACACGCTGTGCTAACTAAATATTTGGGCGGAGAAATGTCTACAGAAAGTTCCTGTATTGCTAAAGGTGAATATACGGAGTAATGTGGCCATGAAAGTGTCACTAATCCGAATAAACCCCCTGTTATACAATAGATAAAAATAAAAGTTCGCTTGGCCCAATCAAGTAAATAGTATTACTGCGAAAAGCAAAGCGTCTTATAAAAGGATTTAAGTTTGAAGTCACAAATACATATTATAATTGCCCTGCTATTTCTTGCTTTCACGAGCCTTCCGGCTAACAGCGAAACAGGCAGCGACAGCCAGCGTTACGAATTGAAGGTAGAGAAACTCCAATCTAAAGTGCTAAACGAGCAACGAGAAGTAGTTGTTCAGCTTCCAAAAGGCTACGCCGAAAACCCCGACAAGAAATACCCCGTTATTTATCGTCTAGATGGTGCGGGAAATCTTACTATGATGAATGCAGTGCTAGAATCGCTGCAATCTCAGAATGCTGCACCGGAAGTCATTATAGTCGCCATTGAAAATACCGACCGACTTCGCGATCTATATCCCACAGCAAATGAAGATCCAAATGGGCCTGTAGGCTATGGCGGTGGCGGTGCAAACTTTCTTTCCTTTATAACCACTGAGCTTATGCCGATGGTAGAGAAGAAATATCGCGTGCATGACTTTCGAGTGATAGAGGGGGCATCAGCCGGAGGTGTATTCGCGTTGTACGCGCTTTCCCAGAAGCCTGAGCTTTTTAACGCCGCGCTGACTTACAGTGCTGCGGTGTGGTGGAACTATGGCGCATCTGCAAAAAGTACGGTTGCATTCTTAAAATCTGCCAATCATTTAGACCACTTCATTTACACGTCTATCGGCAATGAAGGCGCGCCCATGCGCCCGTATTATAACGATATGATTTCTGGAATGCGGGCAAATCAACCTGCCGGGTTAAGATGGGAGAACGAAGCCTACGAGGGGGTTACCCACAATTTGGTCTCAGCTGCGTCAACTTTCAGCGCTTACCATCATTTGTTCTTATCAGCTTATTTAAGGCCACAGCAGTTCAGTGGAGATATTAAAAGTATTAAAGACTATTACGCCCGTGTTTCAAAGCAGCGAGGCGAGAGACTCGACGCGCCGGAATGGGTTATTCGCGAATTAGGTTATCACTATGTGGGTAAACAAAATTACGACAAAGCCATCGCCTTGTTTAAATACGATATTGCTGAGTATCCTAAAACGCCAGACGCTTATAATGGCTTAGCTTATGGTTATGAGCAGATGGGCGAGTACAAAAAAGCGCTGGAAAGCGTGAACCAAGCTTTAGCACTTTCCACGTCTGAGCACGATGGCCATCAGGTTTATGTTAATAGACAAAAACGCTTGCAGTCTTTATTGAAGGATTAAGTTATCTTGAACCATAAAAGCACATTTAAACACGTAAATTGGATCGCCACTGCGGTTTTTATGGTTGGAATGGCCTTGGGAACGAGCGGGTGCAGTACCGTCACGACAGGCCAAACCGATCGCTGTATTGAGCAAGCTAACAACGCAGATGTTCATGGGGTGTACACCGTCGACGAGCAGCTAAATGCTTGCCTGGAGACTTACAAACTGCGACGTGATAAAGAAAGAACGGCAGGTGAAGCGTTTGCTGAAGACGTGCTGATCTCAGTTATTGATATTATTACCGACTAGAGCAGCTTCGATTAAGCGAAAAAACCTTCCTACGTACAGTTATAAAAGCAAAGAAGGCAGAGTAATTTACTCTGCCTTCTTTGTTTTTGCTTCTCTATTAAAAGCATAAAAGCAAGCAAAGGTTAACACGTTATAGGAAGAGCCGATGCGAAATTTTTTGACTGCTGTATATGTACTTTCAATCACCGCCATAGCTAACGTTAATGCTAATCACATGCTCGATACTGTCGAAGGGCTGCAGCTTGCTAAGCAATACGATCAAAGTCGCACTGATATCAACGTAGCTGACTATTGGGTTAGTGAGAAGCTAGACGGTATTCGCGCAAGATGGAACGGTACTGAACTACTTACCCGTAATGGGAACAAGATATTCGCGCCAACATGGTTCACCGCTAACTGGCCAGAAACCACTATTGACGGCGAACTTTGGATAGGAAGAGGGGAGTTTGAACGTACAGCTTCTATTGTGCTTTCAACGCTGACAAACATCGAGCTGCACTCTGTCGCTAACGCTTCATCTAGCACAGTGTCTTCAGCAGACACTATTGCCGCAGCCAATTCTCTATCTGCAAAACGCTGGGCCAAAGTTAGATTTATGGCCTTTGACATGCCTATGATGGGTGAGCCCTTTGGTCGGCGACTCAACAGGCTTAACAGCCTAAGTAAATCTACACCTAATCCAACGTTTGCAGTTATCCCTCAATTTAAGCTTACGTCTATTGCTTCACTTGATGAAAAGCTGGAGCAAGTAACCCAGGAAGGCGGAGAAGGGTTAATGCTTCATCATGAACAAGCGCTGTACACATCCGGGCGAAGTGACATGTTGCTCAAAGTAAAACGCTTTGAAGATGCAGAAGGGAAAGTACTGGCATTGCTTCCGGGAAAAGGACGATTTAAGGGAATGATGGGCTCGCTTCTTGTAGAAACGCGAGAAGGCATTCAATTTAAATTAGGAACGGGCTTTTCAGAAAATGAGCGCCAATCTCCGCCTGCTATCGGTAGCTGGGTAACTTTTAAGTACTACGGTTTAACCAAAAATGGAAAGCCAAAGTTTGCAAGCTATCTTCGCACCAGACCTCAGACAGACTTGCCCAATTAACACTTACTTACTGCCAGTATAGTCACAATGAACTGCCTCTCACTTACTGTTGTTATACCAATCCGCATGGATAAGTGCCCACTCAGAAGGCGCTGGCAAGCTTCATAGCGAAGCTTGGGAATGCAGGAATGGTTGTTCCCTTTCAAATTCCCAGAATGAAGCTAGGAAGCTTGCCAGACCTTCCCGAAGGGCGAGTTTAAAATGTCCGTACTCTTTGTTGTGTCACCTTGATGTAGAACCACTATACCTGCGGCAACACGCCGCGATTACGAACATTTTAACTCTCGCTGAGTGGGTAATTATCTATGCGGACTGGTATTAATCGTTTACGGTTTGCTTCAATTGAAGAAGCATTGTGTACAGCTAACCCCTTGTCTTTAAGTCATAAAGCCCTATAACTTTACTACATGTTAATTGCTAAAATGACTTTGCTTATTTCTTTTTAATCGCTTTTGTCGTTTAAAAGTAATGGTATGAATAGCGATTATAAGTGAATTAAAAGGGCACTAAATTTAAAAAATGGGCCCGTGAAGTTATACTGTTGATGATTTATTAAACACACCTTGCGTCAAGTGCGTACAAGACCGTTTACTCCCATTGCGCAAGCTAACTTAGAGGAAGAGACTGTGTTACAAGACTATCGCAATCACGTTGAAGAACGTGCCGCTCAAAATATTCCACCTAAACCGCTTAACGCTGAACAGGTAGCTGGCCTGGTTGATTTATTAAAGAACCCGCCAGCAGGCGAAGGGGAGTTTCTTTTAGAACTGCTGTCAGAACGTGTACCGCCTGGGGTTGATGAGGCAGCTTACGTTAAAGCTGGGTTTTTAAGTGCAATCGCAAAAGGTGAAGACAGTTGTGAGCTTATCTCTAAAGAGAAAGCCGTTGAACTGCTAGGAAATATGCACGGTGGCTACAACATTGCCACTTTAGTGGAGCTACTTGATGATAAAGCGCTTGCGCCGTTGGCAGCGAAAGAGCTGAAACATACTCTTTTAATGTTTGACGCTTATCACGATGTGGAAGAAAAGCACAAAGCGGGTAACGAGCATGCCACTGACATCATTAAATCTTGGGCTGAAGGTGAGTGGTTCACGTCGCGCAAGTTAATGGACGATAAAATCACTTACACCGTGTTTAAAGTAACAGGTGAAACGAATACTGATGATTTGTCGCCAGCCCCTGACGCATGGTCTCGCCCAGATATTCCTCTGCACGCCCTGGCAGCTTACAAGATGCCCCGCGAAGGTTTAGAGCCAGAAGAACCTGGTGTTAAAGGCCCAATGGCGCAAATAGAAGAAGTCAAAAGTAAGGGGTATCCCGTAGCGTTTGTCGGTGATGTAGTTGGAACCGGCTCGTCACGCAAGTCGGCAACTAACTCTGTATTGTGGTTCTTTGGTGAAGACTTACCGGGTGTGCCTAATAAGCGTGGCGGCGGTGTGTGCATTGGTTCAAAAGTTGCGCCTATCTTCTTTAACACCATGGAAGACGCCGGTGCGTTGGTGTTTGAAGCCGATGTGGAAAAAATGAACATGGGTGATGTGATAGACATCTATCCGTTTGAAGGCAAAATCACCAACCATGAAACCGGTGAACTTCTTGCAGAATACAGCTATAAGTCGAAGGTGATTCTGGATGAAGTGCGTGCAGGTGGACGTATCAACCTGATTATTGGTCGTGGCCTTACCGAGAAAGCGCGTGAGACACTAGGTTTAGGCCCAACGGATTTATTCCGCACGCCTGAACAGCCAAAAGACAGCGGCGCGGGTTTCTCGCTAGCGCAGAAAATGGTGGGTAAGGCGTGCGGTGTCGACGGTATTCGCCCAGGCACCTACTGCGAACCTAAAATGACAACCGTGGGCTCGCAAGATACCACAGGGCCAATGACCCGCGATGAGCTTAAAGACCTAGCCTGTCTTGGCTTTACTGCCGATTTAACCATGCAGTCATTCTGTCACACCGCCGCTTACCCAAAGCCGGTGGATATAGAAACGCAGCACACGCTGCCCGATTTTATAATGAACCGCGGTGGCGTATCGCTTCGTCCTGGTGACGGCATTATACACAGCTGGTTAAACCGCATGCTGCTGCCTGACACAGTAGGCACGGGTGGTGACTCGCATACTCGTTTCCCATTGGGTATTTCATTTCCTGCAGGTTCTGGCCTAGTCGCGTTCGCTGCGGCTACTGGCGTTATGCCGCTAGATATGCCCGAGTCGGTATTGGTGCGATTTAAGGGAGAAATGCAGCCGGGCATTACGCTACGCGACCTAGTACACGCCATTCCGCTGTACGCCATCAAACAAGGGCTGTTAACGGTAGAGAAAAAAGGCAAGATCAACGCCTTCTCTGGCCGTATTTTAGAAATCGAAGGACTAGAGAACTTAACCGTTGAACAGGCGTTCGAGCTTTCTGACGCGTCGGCGGAGCGTTCAGCAGCAGGTTGTACTATCAATCTATCTGAAGCGTCGATTGCTGAATACCTGCGTTCAAACATTACCATGCTTCGCTGGATGATTAACGAAGGTTACGGCGACCCTCGTACGCTAGAGCGTCGCGCGCAGAAAATGGAAGAATGGTTAGCTAACCCAGAGTTGATGCGAGCAGACGCAGACGCTGAGTATGCAGAGGTAATCGAAATTGATCTTAACGATATTAAAGAGCCCATTGTGTGCTGCCCTAATGATCCGGACGACGCGAAAACCTTATCTGACGTTGCAGGCGATAAGGTAGACGAGGTATTTATTGGTTCATGTATGACAAACATTGGTCACTTCCGCGCAGCGGGTAAGCTACTTGAGCAGTACAACAAAACACTGCCCACCCGTTTATGGATGTCACCACCGACTAAGATGGACAAAGCTCAATTAATGGAAGAGGGCTATTACAACATTTATGGTCGTGTAGGTGTGCGTACGGAAATGCCGGGCTGCTCACTATGTATGGGTAACCAAGCACGGGTTGATGCGGGCACAACCGTGCTTTCAACATCCACTCGAAACTTCCCTAACCGCTTGGGCGATGGGGCGAATGTTTATTTGACCTCAGCAGAGCTTGCTGCTGTGGGTGCCATCGTTGGGCGCATCCCAACTGCTGAAGAGTACATGGAATACGCCAGCAAAATTAACGCAATGTCGGGTGAAGTATTCCGCTACTTAAACTTCGACAAAATGCCTAGCTTTAAAAAGGCTGAGGAAGAAGCAAAAGCGCGCATTATTCCAACATTGAATGTTGCTTAAAATAGTGTATAAACTACAAAGCCGGTGACCGTTAAGGTGACCGGCTTTTTTTATGGCGAAAAGGAATGTCTAATGGGAAAATCTTTCTTTATTGTTGCTGCACTTGTATTAACCTTAGGGTGTGCAAAAGCGCAGGTTGACCCTGTATCGTCGCTGAATTCAGTGGACTTTGAATCCATTACACTTGAGATTGGCGGCAAGCACTATGAAGTTGAGTATGCCAAAACCTTTGAACAACGCGCACAGGGCCTTATGTTTCGCAAAGCCTTGTGTGAAGACTGCGGTATGTTTTTTAAGTTTTCTAGCCCAAAGTTTGCGGGCATGTGGATGAAAAATACCTTTGTTCCTCTAGACGTAGCATTTATCGACAGAAAAGGCGTAATAACGGATATAAAACCTCTCACTCCGCATAGTTTGGAGTCGGTCGGATCATCGAAAGAGGTACTTTACGCGTTGGAAATGAACCAAGGGTGGTTTGCCGAGAATAATATAAAAGTAGGCGACCAAATAACGATTGATTAACCGCGCAAAAGGCGCGGTTGCTGCTAGCGAAATGCTAGTTTTATTCTGGAGTTAAATATAGTGACAAATGCCTTATCGATAGCTAAGTTCGGTGGAACTAGCGTTGCGAATTACGAAGTAATGCAAAACTGCGCCCGAATTGTTGCCGGTAATGACAAAACGCGCATTGTGGTAGTGAGCGCTGCGGCAGGTGTAACCAATCACCTGGTAAGCTTAGCGCACACACCTATGACGCAACAGCAAATTGAAGAGACCTGTCAGGCCATTATCAATATTGAGCTTGCCATTCTTAACAAGTTGAAAGATAAAGACGCGGTTGAGCCAAAACTCAACGACTTGTTAGATGAAATGCGAAGCTTAGCGTTTCATGAAGAAATCCTTCACCGCGATGATTTAAAAGATCAGCTGCTTTCAATGGGTGAGCGGATGTCATCGCTGATGTTCTCTTCAGTGCTTGCAGAGCAGGGCGTAAAAACCATGAACTTTGACGTACGTAAGGTGTTACGTACGGACAGTGAGTTTGGAGAAGGTGCGCCGCAAATCGAAGAAATCGAAAAGCTGTCTAAACAATTGCTGGCACCTGAAATTAAAGACGCGATAGTGGTTACTCAAGGCTTTGTCGGAGCCGATGAGGAAGGCCGTACTACAACGCTAGGTCGTGGTGGTTCAGATTTTACGGCGGCGCTACTTGCTGAAGCGCTTGATGCCGAATCGTGTGAGATTTGGACTGATGTAACAGGGGTGTACACAACTGATCCGCGCATTACGCCAGCCGCTCATCCGTTACCAGAACTCAGCTTTGAAGAAGCGGCGGAAATGGCCACCTTTGGTGCCAAGGTACTACATCCTGCCACTATGGAGCCTGCGCTTCGCAAGGACATAAAGGTGTTTGTAGGCTCTAGTAAGGAGCCAGAAAAGGGCGGTACTTGGATTGTGCGTGATTGTGAGCACGAACCACCGTATCGCGCTATTACTCGCCGTAAAGAGCAGGTAATGGTGACAGTGAAAACACCTAAGATGATGTATGCGCAAGGCTTCCTACAGCAGGTATTTGCCATCATCGCTAAGCACAAGCTAAGTGTTGATTTGGTTACCACGTCAGAAATCTCGGTATCTTTTACCCTTGATAACCCTGCAAACTCTGTGGCTCAGCGACTAAACAAAGAAACCATTGCTGAACTTGAAACTATCTGTGATGTGAAAGTAGAAAAAGGTTACGACCTTGTCACGGTTGTAGGTAACAACATGCAAACCGCTGTAGGTGTTTCTAGCAAGATTTTAGCTGCGGTTTCAGATTTCAACCTGCGTATGATTTGCTTTGGCGCCAACCCGCACAACCTATCGTTCTTGGTTAACGAGACCGACAGTGACGACGTGGTTCGCAAGCTTCACACGGCGTTATTTGAATAAGCACCTACTGTGCTGAATGACCCAAAAAACGGTCGCCTTAAAGGCGGCCGTTTTTATTTCACATCAGTTTGTAGATGATTTCAAAATGTCGACCGGTACAATGATTTCGTGACGTTTATTCCACGGTAGGGTGAAAGGCGAGTCGTAGCCCATATAGCTAGGTTCACCATCAAGCTCAATATTATTGTCCCTAAGGGCTTTAAGCAGTTTATTCGTATACTGCTTCTTATCGCTGTCCTTGTTGAAACCTGAATAACGAATAGCGGCTACCGTTCTCGCTGGTACAGTAACCAGCGATACATCTTTGTGCGTAGGCACAGGAGCGCTTTTAATGTCATATTTGCTGGGCAAGAAAAACATCATTGTTTCTGAAGATGAGACTTCGACAGGAGAGGTCATTGCAATTTCTTGAGAGCGCTTTCCAACTTCTACGGGGGACGTCATTGACACATTGCTACTGGATGTATTCTCACCAGAGATATAATTAAAGAGTAGTTGAAATGCTCCGTTATCTTCATTCCCACTAGACATTACGCCTAACGCTTCATTGTAATGCCTCACTTCAATATCTTCATCAAGGGTCTCGATAATGGAATAGGGAAGGGTTTCTGTATCTTTGTAATATGATGGCTCAGCCTGGATCATTGTTGACGCCAATAAAGTAGTAATGAAAAGAGGCAAGCGAAAACGGGAAAATATCATTCTTTTTTAGTGGTTTGTTACGAATAGTCCTTATACGAATTAAAGCCGATTAATGCTCAGTTAAACTGTTCTAAAGTAACTATCTATGCATTCCTAAAGTGTGCCAGATTAATTGTCGGACACAAAAAAGGGGCTAAAAGCCCCTTCTTAAAACAGATTTGTAAAAAGCGTTACACTTTAAACTGTCTGATAGACTGTTGTAACTCTTCAGCAAGTCGAGCCACTTCATGGCTAGACTCAGACGTTTGCTGTGCTCCAGCTGTCGTCTCTTCAGCGATACCCACAATAGTTTCAAGCTTTTCGCTGATCTCTTGTGATACCGTATTCTGTTCACGGGCAGACTGCTCAATTTGAGAGCTCACGTCATGGGCTTTGTGAACGGCGTCTGAGATGATATCCAATGCCTGTGTAGCCTTTTCAGTTTGTGCCACACACGCCGCAGTTTGCTCTTTACCTTGATTCATCACCGATACCGCTTTTTCAGCACCCGCTTGAAGCACTTCAATCATAGCGTTGATTTCTTGTGTCGATTCTTGAGTTCGGCTGGCAAGGGTTCTCACTTCATCAGCAACAACCGCAAAGCCTCGACCTTGTTCACCGGCACGCGCTGCCTCAATAGCAGCATTCAAGGCGAGCAGGTTGGTTTGATCTGCAACACCACGGATAACGTCTAAAATGCCACCAATGCTTGCGCTGTCTTGATGAAGCTTATTGATAACGTCTGCCGCTTCTTGAACGTCACGAGATAAGATCTCAATGGTGTTCTTATTCTCTAGTGAGATTTGGCGCACGTTCTCAGCCTCAGCATCCGCATGACGAATTTGACTTAGCGTATCTTCAGCGTTTTGCACAACCAGCTGCGACGTAGAGTGCATTTCTGTGGTTGCTGTTGCTACTTGGCCAATTTGTGATTTCTGATCCTGAATTGAATGCGTCGTTTGCGCCGTCACTGCAGACGTTTGTTCTGAGGCGGCTGCCAGCTGTTCAGCACGAACGTTAATGGCTGTAATGAGCTCCTTAAGGTTTCCAATAAGCGTATTACAGTTTCGAGCTAAAAGACCAAATTCGTCTTGCGCCGAATCGTCTAAGCGGTGCGTAAGGTCACCCGATGAAGCCACCGTCAGAAGTTCATTTACACGATAAAGCGGACGTGTGATTGCGCGAACGGTCACGTAGCCAATGAATGCTGCTACTGCAATCGAGATGATAACGACCACAATAACGAACGTGTTGCCTGTCGCAATCGCGCCATTAACCTGATTTTCTACATGTGTCGCTTTCTTGTCTGCAAGGTTGAGCAGGTTTTCAAGAGCGACAACCGCTTGCGCGATATTTGAGTCTGAAGCGTTAAGCGCTTTTTCAGCATCATTTCTACGCTCTAGACGATCAACATGAAGCTGAACCACGCCATCGTTAGCTTTAATCGCATTGATTGCGTTGTTAACCAAGTCGTTAATGTCATCAAGAGTACCAGAATCATCGCGACCGCCCGCAGTTTGCATCATGTCGCTTAATTGCGTGACCACTTTCTCGACAACCAAATCAACTTCGTTGCCTAGCGTCTGCGAACGAACAAGTGTCTCTGTTTTAATGTACTCGTATGAAACCGTGAGCAAAGAAAGCAGCGAGGTCTCAAGTTGGCCGCCGATTTCTGCCGCACGTCGTAGGTTAGAGTCGCGCTGAACAGCATCTAAGTCTGAGAAATCTAGAAGGTAGGTAGATGCATCGTCTGCGTTGTCTTCGGCGTCACCCAGTCTGTCTTGAATTGTGTTGCGTATATCAAGGTACATTTGGTGATTTTTGTACATCGCTTCAACATTGGTGATATATGCTTCATATGATTCACGTACAGTATTCAGCGTGCTCTTTAGTTCAGGCTCGTTATTAACGGCCTGCGCCAGTTTCTTATATTCACTCTCAAAGGTGTCTTTGGCAGAGTTAAAAGACGCTCGTTTGTCTTTTAAGCCATTTAGATCTTCTTCGATGTAGCTCTCGAAGGTAAGTCGGCCCATATTGAGAAAGCTGGCTTTAAGTGCATTGCTGCCTGCTACTGTGGGTAATGCAACGTCATTTACTTCTTCCGTTGCTGAGCCTATTGAGTTGAGGTTATAAAGTGAAACAACACTAATGACGATCAGAAGTGCGCTAATCGCTACAAATCCCCCGATTACGCGTGTGGCTACCGTTATTTTCATCGGAACTCCTGGATGAGTGTTTTTTATTTTTATCCCTAACGATATTACCCGTCTCAGCAAACAAAATATAGCGATTAAAGAAGCTAGTTTGCTCAATTACTGAGTAGATAATGAGACATTATCGTTACTATCGTAAGTAAGTGTATCGGCTACAATAACTTAATGTTTATTTTATTTAGCACTTAAGTGTAGAAAGTTTAACTGGTAATACCAGTTGGTGCGTAAAATTATACACGTAAACATGTGCGAATTGGATAATTGCGGAGCCAGTAAACTCTGGTCTTAGGCAGAAACACTCACAAGCGAAGCGGAATTCAGGTTTAGCAAAGTCATGCTTTGCCCCCAAACATAGCCTGTATCTAAGCCGATAAATTGATGACTGTTTGTTTGGCCCGACAGAGCTGCCCAATGCCCAAATACCACTCGTTGATCGTCACCGAGCTTTTTATTCTCTACTTCAAACCATGGTTTTAACGTGCTACTGGTGCTGTGGGATACTGCGCTGGGATGAGATTTATTATCAAAATCGAGTGTCCCATCGGTATGAACAAAACGCATGCGCGTACACGCATTCACAATAAAACGCAGTCGCTCATCATCCTTAAGTTTATCTGACCAGTTGTTGGGTTTATTACCATACATTTCTGAAAGAAAAGCAGCGTAATTGTCGGATTTTAGGATGTTGCTAACTTCGTCACTAAGTGAAACGCACTCATCGATAGACCATTTAGGGTAGAGTCCAGCATGCACCATTACTGATTGCTCATCTAACTTCATTGCCAACGGGAACTGACGCAACCAGTCAATAAGTTCGGCCAAGTTTGAAGCATTTAGTAGAGGCTCTAATTTGTCGGATTTTTTTGCTTTGCGGATGCCGTTTACAACGGCAAGTAAGTGAAGGTCGTGGTTTCCTAAAACACTGCTAAACTGGCTGCCGAGAGACTTTAAAAAGCGCAATGTGCTCAAAGAATCTTCTCCTCGAGCAACTAAATCACCTACTGCGAGTAGCGTATCGTTTTCTTCGTCGAATTTTACTTTATCTAACGCGCGACGAAGACCATCGTAACAGCCTTGTATATCACCAATGACGTACGTGTTACCTTGCGACATAGAAACCTTAATGAAGAATACTTGGAATGGCTAATCGGAAAACGTCGATAGGAACGCGAAAACGCTCGCCGCTCTCTAATTCCATTACATAGTAGCCTTCCATATTCCCAACCGGTGTGTCAATGACAGCGCCACTGGTATAGTCAAAATGCTCGCCCGCTTTCATGATAGGTTGCTTGCCTACAACCCCATCACCTTCAACTTCTGATGTCTTGCCATTTGCATCGGTAATTTTCCAGTAGCGACTGAGTAATTGCACCGTATGGTCGCTATTGTTCTCAATCGTAATGTGGTACGCGAAGGCAAATTGCTTTGAATCTGACGGAAGGTGGTCGGGAAGGTGACGGGTTTTCACCCGCACCTTAATATCAAGTACATCCATAGAGAACTTACTGCTCTTGTTGGTGCTCTTTTGCCGACACAGCGTTTGCTATTGTGGCAAAATCGTTAAGTGATAATACTTCTGCGCGAGAGGTAGGATCGATACCTAGCTCACGGATCTCCTCTTCACTTAAACTGTCTTTCAGCGAGTTGCGAATGGTTTTTCGGCGCTGGTTGAACGCTTGTGCACAGACGCGCTCAAGCGTATTTACAGACTCAACGTCTACTGGCGGAGCCTGATGCGGCACTAGCTTCACTACTGCAGAATCAACCTTCGGGGGTGGCTTAAAGGCACCCGGCGGAACATTGAGTACCGGAATGACGTGGCAGTAATACTGCGCCATAACGGAAAGCCTGCCGTAATTCTTAGAACCTGGTCCTGCTGCCAAGCGGTTTACCACTTCTTTTTGAAGCATAAAATGCATATCTTCTATGCAGTGAGCATGATCAAAAAGGTGAAACATTAGTGGTGTCGAAATGTTGTAGGGCAAGTTACCAAATACGCGAAGCTTTTTGTCTTTGACTGGCATTTCTTTAGAAAGGGCGCCAAAGTCCATGGTCATTGCATCTTGTTCAATAACCGTTAGCTTATTGCCGTTAAATGGATGGTGTCTCAATCGCTTAGCAAGATCTCTGTCTAGCTCAATGACTGTGAGTGCATCTACTTCTTCACAAACAGGATCTGTTAATGCGCCTAAACCGGGTCCAATTTCTACCAAGTTTTGTTCATTTTTTGGCGCGATGGCCGCAACAATCTTGCCTATCACGTAATCATCGTGAAGGAAGTTTTGTCCGAATCGCTTTCTGGCCGTATGGCCTAAGTGTGTTTTACTCATTGTTGATGATGTGCAAGCTCGATGGCTTTTTCCAATGCTTTTCTGAAACTACCGGCGTCGGCTTCACCTGTTCCTGCTAAGTCTAATGCAGTACCGTGATCTACCGATGTACGAACGAAAGGTAACCCTAGCGTGATATTCACTGAAGCCCCAAAACCCTTATATTTTAGCACGGGTAAGCCTTGGTCGTGATACATAGCCAGCACTACGTCAGCATTTTCCAGATATTTTGGTTGAAATATGGTGTCTGCAGGTAGAGGGCCTGTGATCTTTAAGCCTTCTTCTCTTAGTTCGTTAAGCGCCGGAATGATGGTATGAATTTCTTCAGTGCCAATGTGACCATCTTCACCCGCGTGAGGGTTCAAGCCACACACATAAATGTGAGGTTCTTTAACGCCAAACTTCAATTTAAGGTCGGTGTTGATGATATGAATGACCTTATGAAGACGCTCTCGGGTGATAGCTTTCGCTACATACTCAAGGGGAATATGCGTGGTGGCAAGCGCTACATTAAGGCCCTCAGTTGCCAGAAGCATAACCACATCAATGGTATTAGACTGATACGCAAAAAACTCAGTATGACCGCTGAATGATACCCCTGCTTTGTTGATAATGCCTTTGTGTACGGGGCCTGTGACGACGGCGTCGAAGTCGCCATCCATATTTGCCTGACACGCCTGGCGCAGAGTTTCTACTACGTATAACCCGTTTTCGCTATCAAGCTCGCCTGGCGTAACGTCAACGGATTTATCTATTTGCTTTATAAACAACGAACCCGCATCTTGAATTTGCGGGTTAGTGGCATCGTAATCGATTAGCGTTAATGGCAGCCCCAAGGCGCTTGCTCGTGCTGTGAGCATTTCGCCATCGGCAAACACGACAAGCTGAGCTTGCCATGTTTCCTGGGCCAGTTTTATGATCAAATCTGGCCCGATACCTGCCGGTTCTCCCGGCGTTATTGCTATTTTAATTGGTGTACTCATGAATAACTTATTGTTACGAGTCGACAACTTCTACGTAAGCGGCATCACGCATCTCACGTAACCAGTTCTCGGTTTCCTCTGAAAATTTACGGTTGAAGATAAGCTGGTAAGCTTTATCTTCTTTGCGCTTATCGGTAGCGTCGTCAATACGACGTTCAATAAGCTGAATTAAATGCCAGCCGTGAACAGTACGCACAGGATCACTAAATTCTCCAGGCTCAAGCTGTGCAAGTGCGTCTTTAAACTCAGGCACGTAGTTATTTGGATCCGACCAGCCTAGCTCGCCACCGCGAAGTGCTGAACCAGGATCTTCTGAATGCTCTTTAGCTAGCTCTGCAAAATCAGCTTCACCATTTTTCACCTCTTCTTTGAAGCGGTTTAGCATGGCCTTAGCTTTGTCCTCACTAAGAATGATTGAAGGCTTAACAAGAATGTGGCGAGAGTTTACTTCTTCTACCGTGACTTTCTCAATACCGCGCGTATCTAGTACTTTTAGGATATGAAAGCCTGCACCGCTTCGAATAGGACCAACAAGAGCATCTTTGTCTTTGTTCTGGATAGCTTCAGCAAAAAGCGTCGGCATGGCGTTAATGTTAAGCCAGCCCATGTCACCGCCTTCGAGCGCTTCGTTACCTGATGATGACGCAATGGCGATTTTAGCAAAATCAGAGCCTGACTCTAATAGTGAAATGACTTTGTCAGCACGTTCACGCGCCGATTGAATATCTTCATCTGTAGGCTCTGGCGGGAAACCAATAAGAATGTGACCTAAGCGGTATTCAGCTTGCTCAGCACCTTGTTGCTCCATCAGGTCAATCAAGGTGTCGATTTCTTGAGGTGTAATATAGACACGGCGACGTACGTTAGCGCGGCGAACTTCACCCATGATAACTTCTTCGCGAATGTCTTCGCGGTAATCATCGTATGCAATACCTTCCGCTGCCAACTGAGTACGTAGCTCTTCAATTGTTGCATTTTGATTCGCTGCTATATTACTAATGGTTTGCTCTAGCTGTGGGTCGCTAATGCGAATACCCATACGCTCTGCCATTTGAAGTTGAAGACTTTTTGAGATTAAGCGCTCAATAGCCTGTGTACGAAGCGCACGATCTGACGGTAGTTGTTGATTATTCGCTTCTGCGTTGCGTTTAACGTCTTGTATTAGCGCATCGATTTCACTTTCAAGTATTACGCCTTGGTCAACAATTACAGCCACGCGGTCAAGCATGACCTCTTGCGCAACACTGTTAAACGAGAGTAGGGCACCTAACATCAATGCACGGATAATGAACTTCATACACACTCTTTTATTATTGGTTGATTGCATTTAAGCGCTGTAAAGCGCTCAACTGCGGGTTAATTTAAACTATAAGGCTGACGATAGCCAAACATACCGTCTTGAAGCATGCTTCTTTGGGTACCAGATGACCCGATGCCTTTGAAAATAAATTGTAGCGATATTCCAGAATCAAAATCGTCTGTTGTCTGTTCGCCGCTAGCATTGTAACGGTTGTTCAGACTGCGCTGCGCAACTAATCGCACCGCCCAACAGCATGATTCATACTGGATACCTGCATAGGTTTCTACACTTCTATTGCGTTCAAGATCTCGGTAAGTACGGCCAACCCACTGCCAATTTTCAGAAATAGGCCAGCTTGCCGAAATACCAATTTGATCTATGGTTTCACCACTGAGATCGCGAACATAGCGATGACTTAATTGAATAAAGCGCGAATCATCTTTGCGGTATTCAATACCCACGCTGCTTAAGTCAACTTTGTCTGTGTCAGTGGTCACTTGCACATCAGAATGGAAGAACCAGTTTTTATTAAAGCGCCAATCCACTTCAGCGGCGAGCGCTGAACGATCTTGATTCTTGGTTGCCGCAATGACTTTGTTATCTTCAAGGTAAAATATCTGACCCACACTAAGAACAAATTGTTCCCGATTGTTTTTATCCAACATGCGTGTGGTCGCGCCAAGGGTGATTTGGTTGTTATCGCTTATCCTATCAAGGCCAGTAAATTCCTGACCTCTAAACAATCCTTCAACGTCGGTTAACAGCGGCGTTGAGTCATAGAATCCAATCGCAGTTTGGTCTTCATACGATGTATAAAGATACTGAATCTTTGGCTCTAAAGTCATCGACATATCGTCGCTGAACCACGATTTATCCCTTTCAAAATATAACGCGCCATAAAGGCGAGCTTGTCCTAATGTGCGTTCAACATCTTCTTTTAAGTCAGTTCCTTCAACATTGTCTTGTTGATAAACCGTTTGAAAAAGCGTGGTTTCTGCGACAAGTTCACCCCATGCTGCGCGAAGCGGCACCGCTAAAGTAGGTGCAACGTGAAAACGAGTAGCCGTTGGAGCGGTATCGAGAGTATTGTCAAAGTGTGCGACTTCTGAGTCTAGGTTGAACTCTAGATATTCACCTAACGCTTTGTTGTAGTTGATTTTGATCTCAGGTACGGCGCGATAGCTATCTGCAGTATTACCCAGTACTTCAAAATCTTTTATCTGCATATTTACGGATAGATTTTGCGAGTAGTAACTTAATCCAACGCTACGATATAGGTGGGTGTCAGCGCGACTGTAATAATCTGAACCAAGATCAACTAAATAGTTGTCGTCACTTAATCCGTTGAAATCAACGTTTAGTAGCCAGTTGTCAGCTATAAGCCCTTGATGTTCCAAGCGATAAAAATATCGGTCAGGGTTCCCACTAATATCTGAGTCGCTCGGCAAGTACTCCACGTATGCTTTGCCTTGGCTACGCTCCGTTAGATAGCGGAACTCAGTATTCAGCTGAAGACCGCGAAGGGTCATCAATCGCGGTGAGATGGTCATGTCATAGTTGGGGGCAATATTCCAGTAAAAGGGCTGCGTATAGTCGACGCCCGTTCTACTTGAACTGGTTAACTCTGGAAACAATAAGCCCGTTTGGCGCTCGTTGCTAACAGGGAACGCAAAATACGGTAAATAAAACACTGGAACATCGGCAATGTAGAAGCGTGTGTGTTTGGCTTGGCCCCATACGGTCCCTTTTTCCAAACTAATTTCACTGGCGCGTATTAGCCAGTCTTCATCGCCTTCAGGACACGTAGTGAAGCTAACTTCTTTGAGCACAATTCCCGTGTCTGTATCTAATACAATATCTTTTGCGGCTCCCTGACCCACAAAACCCGTCAGCTGATAGCGGGTATTTTGCATTTCTAAGCGCTCTTCTTCAGAGCGAAGGGTCACAGCATCGCTTTCTACTTTTAACTGCGAGTCTTGATACGTTACGTCGCCTTTCGCAATAAGGTCTCTGCCACTTCCGTTAATTTGTGCTTGAGATGCACTAATTACCGCAGTATCTGACGTGATATCAACATTACCAGAAAACAGCGCTACGGTATCTTGGATAATTTCAGTACGGTTAGCTTCAACTTTAACGTGGCCTTTGGGCATTAATGCCTGGCTACTGAAAGTAACAGGTTCGACTGAGCAGAATGCAAGAGGGGCTGCATCTGACGTTGGTTTAGAATTTGAAGCTGTCGTTTCCTGTGCAAACGCGACTGTAGGCAAAAGAGTCGCGGAAACAAGCATGGCGCAGGTGTTTTTCATGCGTTAATGGGCGGCCTGTTTTGTTGTATGTTGCTTTTAAACCCAAGTAAGACGACGTCCGTCTCGGTTAGTTCGACATAACGTTTAAAAAAACAGTGATAATGCACATTACTTCTTGGCAAAGAGTTAATGTAGCTTTCACTCGCTATTACTATTTATATAAGCGCTCAATTCTAAGCACTTCTGTCGTAATTACCAACCATTCAGACAAAAAAATGCACTTTTATATGCACAACACATCAAAGACGGAGGCAATTAGTGGCAGTAAGCTTGATTTCAAGCTGCACAAGCCCTAGTTAATTAACTTATGTATTTGATATGATGATTGGTATAACGCGCTCTGCACGGCGTGATTTCACTACAGTAACATCAACTTTCTAAACAGTGCACCAACGGAGTATGACGCGATGTCAATTTGGGGAAAAATCCTCGGCGCCTTGTTCGGCTTTATGTTTCTTAAAATACCTGGGGCGATCTTAGGGCTGTTAGTCGGGCACTTTTTTGATAAAGCCTATCGCCAAGACTTCAATCAGCTAGGTGGCTTTGGGCGCTTTTTTACCGATCAGGACAATCTGAAGCAGCAAGCTATTTTCTTTCATAGTTTGTTTAGTGCGTTAGGCCATCTTGCTAAGTCTGACGGTAAAGTAACGGACAGAGAAATTCAAATCGCCACAGCATTAATGGAGGAGATGCGTTTAACTGGGGATGCCCGTCGTGAAGCTCAGGATGCATTTAGAGAAGGCAAAGCGCGAGACTTTCCTTTAGTCGATACGTTGAAAGGTTTTTACGACGCCAGCCACGGTAGACGGGATATTCTTCAAGTATTCTTAGAGATTCTTATTCAAGCCGCTTTCGCCGACGGTCAGCTTTCACAGGAAGAATACAACGTACTTGAAAAAGTAGCGAAGCCACTAGGCTTTAGGCGTCGTGATTTAGATTATCTAATTTCAATGTATGAAGCTGAAATACGCTTTAGGCAGCGGTCTAACTCTGGCTCAGGACAACGCACTCATTCAGGTCAACGTCAGCACAGCCAATCAGCCTATTCAGAACAGCAAAGTTTAGATGATGCCTATCACATATTAGGTGTGGCGGCATCCGACGATGAAAAGACAATAAAGCGTGCCTACAGGAAGCGCATGTCTGAGCATCACCCCGATAAGCTGGTGTCTAAAGGGCTACCTGAACAGGCAATGGAAATTGCGAAAAAGAAAGCGCAAGATATTCAATCAGCCTACGAGCTGATTAAGCAAAAGCGTGGCTTTTAGATGGCAAAAACTCATCGTGAGTTAACTTATGTGCCTGCAGCGAGTCAGGCGCATATCGATGGTTTTATCGAGATGCTTTGGCTTGAGAAAGGACTGTCCGATCATACTCAGCAGAGCTATCGCACCGACCTTACTAAGCTTGCTATCTTCAGCAACAATCAAGGCGTAAAAGATATCGCTGTGCTGACCACTGAGCAGCTTCAGGACTATTTAGCCTATCGTCACGACAAGGGGCTGTCCACACGCAGCACCCAACGTGCGCTTAGCGCTATCCGGGCGTTTTTCGTATTCCTAATTAGTAAGCAGGTTCGCGTTGATAGCCCAGTTTCCGCGCTGTCTAATCCGAAAACACCCAAAGCTTTGCCTTCTTCACTCAGTGAGCAACAAGTTGAAGATTTGCTAAATGCCCCCCTTACCGACGACCCTATTGAATGTCGGGACAAGAGCATGCTTGAAGTGCTTTACGCGACCGGCCTTCGTGTAAGTGAGCTTATTGGGTTAACAATGGATCAAATAAGCCTTCAGCAAGGCGTAGTTAGGGTTGTGGGTAAAGGGAATAAAGAGCGCTTAGTGCCCCTTGGTGAAGATGCAATAGAATGGCTGCTGACCTATATTAAAACAGCCAGACCGATACTCGCCAGTAAAGCTTCTGATGTGGTATTTCTAAGCAAGCGTGGACAGAAAATGACGCGCCAAACATTTTGGCATCGCATTAAATACTATGCGGTGAAAGCGGGAATTGAGCAGCACCTTTCTCCCCACACGTTGCGTCATGCCTTTGCGACACACCTTTTGAATCACGGTGCTGATTTACGTGTTGTACAAATGCTGTTGGGGCACAGCGATTTGTCAACGACTCAAATATACACCCATGTAGCGACAGAGCGACTTCAAAATTTAATCCACAGTCATCACCCACGTGGCTAAATTGGCTAAATATACAAATAAAGAATGCTATAAATTGGGGCCTGTATACGACGAGGCTCAGTGACGACGTATATAAAATAAAAAGGTCTATGGTAGGATACGAGCCATGCAAAACGTTTAGAAAATACATTTTCCGTTAGTGCTTTAACGCGGCTGAGTTTAAATGTTGACGTTAAATGTACTGAGGTTAAAAGAAAATTAGCGTTTAACGTGCAATTTTTTGCTAAGTTTTACGGTCTGAACGTTATGAATGTAAAAATTTTTAGCAATTGCTTTAAATGGAAAGATACCGATTCAAGCAGTTGCATGTTAAGCCAGTAAGTACAAGCGAACTTAAATGGCAAAATGGAGAGTATTTAGTGAAAGCAGTAAAGAAAGTATTGTTAGCCAGTGTAGTTGCGGCAGGTTCTCTATTAGGGCTTAGTGCGCAAGCGGCTGATGAAGCGGCTATCCGTGATAAATTAACCTCAATGCTAGGGTTAGATGTAGAAACCATTGCTGACTCTCCAGTATCAGGGCTGGTTCAGGTATCAACAAACCGCGGTTTATTTTACGTAAGTGAAAACGGGCAGTATCTGCTTCAGGCTCGTGTTTTTAACATTGATGAAGAGATGCGTAACGAAACAGAGCTGGCACTTTCTGGGCTGCGCAAAGAAGGCGTAAAAGAGATGGAATCATCGTCTATTACGTTTAAGGCCAAAAACGAAAAGCATGAAATAAGCGTATTTACTGATATTACGTGTGGTTACTGCCGTAAATTTCACAACGAGATTGATGAACTCAACGATGCGGGCATCACCGTACACTACCTTGCGTTTCCACGTTCTGGGTTAAACAGTGAAAACTACAACGATATGGTGTCGGTGTGGTGTGCGAAAGACCCGCAAAAAGCGTTAACTAAAGCTAAAGCGGGTAACGACGTAGCTAGCGCAAGCTGTAAAAATAAAGTGGCAGAGCAGTACATGTTAGGTCAAAAATTAGGCGTGAATGGCACGCCAAATATCGTACTGCCAGACGGCTCATTGATTCCTGGTTATCAGCCAGCTGCGTTGCTTGCTAAAGCATTGGAGGAAGCTGAATAGCCATTCAGTCCTTAACCTTAAATATAATAAAAACGCACGCTTTGTGCGTTTTTTTGTTTTCTGCGGTATGATTCGTCCTCATATTTTCTAGCGTTTTTTCGTACAGTTTTGCTTTGCAGTTCACACGGGCGTTTACTTGGAATCTGCACTAATTATCGAGTGTCCCGACTCCAGTCTTTTTATTTAAAGCCTATTTGAACTGGCATCGACAACTGCATTTACAGTATTGGTTAGTGGTATTTCATGATATTGCCTATTGTTCGCCGTGAGGTTACCGGCGCCTCGCTTAGTTCCGACTTACATCCTGTTATCGATAGAATTTATCGCGGTCGTAATATTGCGAATTTAGATGACTTGGAGAATGGTCTAAAAGGACTAACACACTTCAATGTCTTGAAGGGGATGCCGCAGGCCGCGCAAATTCTCGCCAATGCTGTTGTGCAAAATAAACGTATTATTATTGTGGGCGATTTTGATGCCGACGGAGCAACCAGTACATCGGTATGTATATTGGCGCTTCGAGCCATGGGCTATCACAACGTTGATTTTCTTGTGCCTAACCGCTTTGACTTTGGTTACGGACTTAGCGTGCCTATTGTGGATGAAGCTGCCAAACAGGGAGCAGAGGTTATTGTCACAGTGGACAATGGCATTTCCTGTATTGACGGTGTGACCCATGCAAAGTCGTTGGGAATGCAGGTTGTTGTTACCGATCACCATTTGCCAGGCGATGTTCTACCTCCTGCTGATGCGATAGTAAATCCTAACCAACCTGGCTGTGAATACCCTTCTAAAAATTTGGCTGGGGTTGGCGTTGCGTTTTACATCATGCTAGCACTTAAAGCCGAGTTACAGCAGCAAGGGCATTTTGAAAGAGCGGGGTTAGCGCCACCAAACCTAGCGTCGCTACTTGATATTGTTGCGGTTGGTACCGTGGCCGATGTGGTGGTACTGGATAAAAATAACAGAATTTTAGTTCATCAAGGCCTTCAGCGGATTCGGGCGGGTAAGTGTCGACCTGGCATTAAAGCATTGGTCGAAGTAGCGAATCGCGATTGCGCTCACTTAACCTCAACTGACTTAGGCTTTGTGGTTGGGCCAAGGCTTAATGCCGCGGGTCGATTAGACGATATGTCCCAAGGCATTGCGTGCTTATTAGAAGATGAAACCATTCAAGCGCGAATGATCGCTGCGGAACTCGATGCGCTTAATAAAGAACGCCGTGAAATTGAGACCGGCATGAAAGCGCAAGCGGAAACTGTACTAGAGCAAATGGCGCTGGATGAAGGCGATATGCCAAGCGCACTGGTGGTTTATCGCGAAGACTTTCATCAAGGGGTTATTGGTATTGTGGCAGGGCGTTTGAAAGAAAAGTACCTTAAGCCCGTTATTGCTTTTGCCCATCAAGACGACGAGATCATTAAAGGTTCGGCACGCTCAATTCCCGGCGTGCACATTCGCGATGTACTTGATGAAGTTAATACGCGCTACCCTGGCGTTATCGAAAAATTTGGCGGGCATGCCATGGCCGCTGGATTAAGCTTGCCCGTAGCTAAGCTTCAAGACTTCGAGCTGGCTTTTGTTGATATTGCGCGAGCGCACATGGCAAAGCTTGATGGAAATCATGCTTTACTTTCCGACGGTGACTTGTCATCGAAAGAGCTGTGTTTACCCTTTGCGCATTTACTGCGTCAAGCAGGTCCGTTTGGACAGGGCTTTGAATCACCACTATTCGATGGTGAATTTGCACTACTTGACCAGCGCTTAGTTGGCCAAAAGCACCTAAAAATGGTGTTAAAAAGTGACGGTGCTAACGAGGTCGATGCTATTGCGTTTAACGTTGATTTAAAATCATGGCCGAATGCCATGGTCAAACGCGTGCATATTGCCTATCGACTTGATATCAACGTATTTCGCGGTCAGGAAACCGTGCAACTTATTGTAGAGCAAATAGAAGCGCGTTAGCAGGAGCGAGTTCACACGCAGACGGATGGCCAGTCAGCCTAACGAGCAATAAGCGTAAAGTTGTGGAAAGAAGGGACAAAGGTGAAAAGCGAAAGACAAAAGCTGGTGGATAAGCATAGTCAGCTGAATCAAACCGACAATGCAAAAGTGATTTCCCACGTTCAGCGAGAAGAGAAAGACAGCGACTGGATTCGCCACACCATTATGCTAGAAGGTATTGATGTCCCTTTTATCTATCGGCGTAAACAGCAATACCAAAGCTTAAAAGGCGCGCGAGTGAACGTAACCTACTATCGCCACGTTGAAGAGGTGGCTGGCATTGAGTTTGAAACCATGAAAGTGGTACGAATTAAGCGCAGCTGATATTAACGTTGCCACAGGCACCACTTCGACAACAATTAACACACAGTGAGCAACAATGAATAATGAATGGTTAAATGCCTATGTACTGCATAGACGCCCTTACAGGGAGACCAGCTATATTGTTGACTTTTTTACCCTAGAAGAAGGGCGTGTTAGTGCGGTAGCGAAAGGGGTGAAGAATAGTAAATCTGACAAGAAAAGCCTGCTTCAACCTTTTCAGCATCTTCGTTTACAGTTAAGCGGAAAGTCGGAGTTAAAAAATTTACGTCACGTTGAAAGTGTTTCACCCTCCATCAATCTTGTGGGAACGGCGTTATTTTGCGCCATGTACGTTAACGAACTAACTAATCGTGTTATGCCGGCGGGGCTTGCCAGCGATGGCGTTCACAATGCTTATGAAAATGCGCTGCTGTCTCTTCGAGATGAAAGCGACATAGAAGTGACCTTACGTCAGTTCGAATTTGCACTGCTTGACGAAATGGGGTTGTTGCCCGACTTCACCACCGACGTCGAGTACGAATTGCCCATAGAAGAAACCGGTAGTTATCATTTTCAGATAGACGCAGGGTTCGTGCGACTGCCTGACGATATGGCTGGTCCCCGCGGTATGCGAGGCTTTCCTGGACAAGCGCTGCTTAGTTTGTCACAGGGGGAATTTACGCCGCTTAGTAAAAAAGTGGCTAAGGTGCTTTGCCGGGACTTGCTGAAGCCGCTAATTGGTGAAAAGCCACTTAAAAGCCGCGAGCTTTTTATGCCCAAGCCGCGGTAATAGCATTAAATTATTTTCTCTTAACTCAAACGCTTAATAAGCACGTTCTACAAAAAAATTTGCTACAATTGCGACTTTCCTTAAAAGGGTATTTTTACCCTCAAAGCAACGTATTAAACAGGAAGAGCTGGCCTCTTCTATCGCTCTTACAGGTTAGGTGGTGAAATGAGCACGATTTTATTAGGCGTTAACATCGACCATATTGCAACGCTACGCAATGCGCGCGGTACGCATTACCCAGATCCAGTGCACGCAGCGGATATTGCCGAGCGTGCAGGTGCAGACGGCATTACGGTTCATTTGCGTGAAGACCGCCGTCACATTAAAGACCGCGATGTACGCATTTTAGCGCAAACCATTAATACCCGACTTAATTTGGAAATGGCGGTAACCGATGAAATGCTGGCAATTGCCGAAGAAGTGAAGCCTGTTTTTTGTTGCTTAGTACCTGAAAAGCGCGAAGAGTTGACTACCGAAGGTGGTCTTGATGTGGCAGGGAATTTTGAAAACATCAAAGCGGCGTGCGAGCGACTCGCTAATGCGAACATTTTGGTGTCGTTGTTCATTGATGCCGACAAAGCGCAAATTGACGCGGCAGCAGCATGTAACGCTCCTTACATCGAAATTCATACAGGCCAATATGCAGAAGCCACCAGCGAAGAAGAGCAGCATAAAGAGCTAGCGCGTTTAGTTGAAGGTATCGAGTACGCCGATAGCTTAGGGCTTAAAGTGAATGCCGGTCATGGCTTGCACTATCACAATGTTAAGCCTATTGCGGCTATCCCTCAGTTAATCGAACTTAATATTGGCCACGCTATCATTGCTCGCGCCGCGTTTGATGGCCTTCATACGGCTGTAGCTGATATGCGTAAACTTATGCTAGAAGCACGAGCAGGCATTTAACCTTAGATTCAAAAGGGTGTAGATAACGTGGCGATTGCAGGGCTAGGTACTGACATTGTAGAGATAGCGCGACTTGGTAAAGGCGATGGCGCTAATGAACGCTTAGCCAAGCGAGTACTTACGCCTGCCGAGTGGCAGCAGTTTAGCGAGCACGGTACGCCAGTTCGCTTCTTAGCCAAACGTTTTGCCGCCAAGGAAGCGGCAGTGAAGGCCCTTGGTACAGGGATTGGAAACGGGATCAGCTGGCAGCATATAGAAGTGCGCAATAACGATTTAGGTGCGCCAGAGCTTCATTTTTCTGGCGAGTTTGCTGCAATGTGCAAAAACCGAGGTATCACGCGAAGCGTGGTCAGTATTTCAGATGAGCAGCATTATGCTGTCGCCACCGTTATACTAGAGTCTGAATAGAGCAGCTGCCCCTAACCCACGTAGGCGACTTCTATTTGGTGAGCGCGCGCAAAAATCTCTACTAACATCAAACCACGTAAAGCAAGTAACCGGAGTCACACTTGGCAAACCTTTTTAAACAATCTCGCAGCAAGCAAAAAGGCAAAACGTCGCTTACTGAGCGTGGCGCTTCAAAAAAAGGGAATGCCAGAGCCAACGCGCAGGTCGCAGGACTTCGATTTGGGAAAAGCAAAAAAGCAGCGGATACCAGTGAAAGTCAAAAGCCTAACACGGTCACCATTGAAGATTTGGACTGGATGGGCAATGGCGTAGTGCGCGGCAATCCGATGGTATTTGTTGAAGGTGCCCTTGTAGGAGAAACCTGCGACATAGAGGTGGTATCTAGCAAAAAGAAAGTCATTAACGCCAGGGCGACAAACATTCACTCGCCAAGTGATGCAAGACAAGCGCCTTTTTGCCCTGTGTTTGATGTATGTGGTGGGTGTCAGCTACAGCACATAAAGCCTGACGCTGCCCTTGAGCAACGTGACCGAGCTCTTAAAGTGATGATGGAACGTCACCTTGCAATGAAGCCACACGTTTGGCAAGCACCTTTAGCAGGTCCTCGCCCTCAATATCGCAGAAAAGCAAGGCTGGCTATAGATGCCCGCAACCCCAATCAAATTAAGTTGGGCTTTCGTGAAGCAAATAGCAGTAACGTTATCAATGTAGAAACCTGCCCAATACTGGTCGACCCGCTATCTAAACTTATTGGCCCTTTACGAGATGCGCTTACAGGGTTCGAGTCAGCGCGTCATATTGGACATATCAGCCTTATTGCAGGCGACAACACCTCGCATCTTGTTATTAAACACACCAAAGCCCTTGAAGCTGAGCTTATTGATGCAGTGAGCGAATTGGTGAACACGAGTTCATCAGTTGGTGTCTGCGGTATTGAATTAAAGCTTGAAAATAAGCAGGGGCAAATTCGCAGTGTGGGCCGTGGTACTGATATGGTGATGAACACGGTAAATGGCTGCTCAATTTCACCTAGTGCTAACGACTTTATTCAAATTAATAAAGTGGTTAACGAAAAAATGGTTAATCAGGCAATAGGATGGCTAAACCCAAAGCCCAACGAACGTATCGCTGATTGGTTTAGCGGGCTGGGCAATTTTACTTTACCTATTGCTAAGTTAGGTGCAAAGGTTCAGGCGGTAGAAGGTGTGGCAGAGATGGTGCGCCGCGCCAAAGACAATGCACAGCAACAGGGCATTGAAAGTGTAGAGTGGCTGCATTTAGATTTGGCTGATAAGACCAACGTCGAGGCTTCATTACAGCTGGGCTTTGATAAGGTACTACTCGACCCCTCAAGAGAAGGGGCGTTGACCGTTTGTCATGCGCTTGTAAAAGCACTACCAAAAACGATAGTGTATGTTTCTTGCAACCCAAGTACGTTTTCTAGAGACGCGAAGGTGTTGATAGAGGGAGGTTATGAAATGGAAAAAGCGGGCGTAGCAGAAATGTTCCCCTTCACCCATCACATGGAAATGATGGCCTTGTTTACGCGAAAGCAGCAGTAACGAGTAAAGGATATGGTATCGACAAGAAAGGTCCACCAAGCCGACCGACCACCCTTTGAAGCGTGGTTAGACAGCCTTGAGTTAAGTGCAGAAACAAAAGAAAAACTAAGTGCAGTGTCATCTATTCCAGAGCGACTGTTGGTTGGTCAGGAAATGGTTGAGATTTTGTGTCAGCTCAATATGGATGACGCAACGCTTCAGGCAGCCTTGGTTTTTCCATATTGCGAACAGCACGCCTTAAGTGAAGACGATATTTATGAAGAATTCGGCGGGGAAATACGCGACCTGATCGTTGGCGTGCGCCGAATGGATGCCATCAAGTCGTTACATGCGCGTAAAGTAAAAGGCTCTGGCTTTGCAGAAAAGTCGGACGAACAGCACATAGACAGTATTCGTCGTATGCTGCTGGCGATGGTAGAAGACGTGCGTGCCGTTGTGATCAAAATGGCAGAACGCATTTGTGCATTGCAACAGGTTAAAAAAGCCGACGAAGAAACCCGCGTTATGGTGGCCCGCGAATGCGCTAGCATCTATGCGCCACTGGCAAACCGTTTGGGCATTGGTCAGTTAAAGTGGGAGCTTGAAGACCTTGCGTTTCGCTATCTACATCCCATCACCTACAAACAAATAGCTCATCAGCTTGACGGCAAGCGCAGAGAGCGCGCCGAGTACATAGAAACCATAGTAGGCGACTTGCAGGGCTTGCTTGATAGCGAAGAAATTCGCGCAGAGGTTTACGGCCGTCCTAAGCACATATTCAGCATTTGGAAAAAAATGCAGAAAAAGCGCCTTACATTTGAGCAGCTTTTTGATATTCGTGCGGTGCGTATTATTGCCGAGCGACTTCAAGACTGTTACGCGGCGCTTGGTACGGTTCACGCCAGCTATAAGCACCTACCGAACGAATTCGACGACTACATTGCAACCCCAAAACCTAACGGTTACCAGTCTATTCACACGGTTATCGTGGGGCCTGAAGGGAAGTCGGTAGAGATTCAAATTCGCACGCAGAAAATGCATCAGGATGCAGAATTGGGTGTGGCCGCTCACTGGAAATATAAAGAGGGCAGTACGGGCAAGCAGTCAGGCTATGACGAGCGTATAAACTGGCTTCGTCGCATATTAGCGTGGCAAGAGGAAGTGGCCGAATCTGGCGATTTGGTTGAAGAACTTCGCAGCCAGGTGTTTGACGATAGGGTGTATGTGTTCACACCAAAAGGCGATGTTATTGACCTTCCCCAAGGCGCTACGCCGCTTGATTTTGCTTACTATATTCACAGTAATGTGGGACATCGCTGTATTGGCGCAAAAGTGAATGGGCGAATAGTCCCTTTCACTTATTTACTGCAAAGTGGCGACCAGATAGAAGTACTTACCGGAAAAGAGCCAAACCCAAGTCGCGACTGGATGCACCCAGGTCTTGGCTATGTGCATTCATCACGGGCGCGTGCCACTATCCATTCCTTCTTTAAAAAGCAGGACAGAGACAAAAACCTTGCTGCCGGTAAAGAGCTACTAGAACGCGAACTTCAGCGTGCCCACTTACCTGCCAAAGTACCCAATGAAGCATTTGAGAAGTTTAACTTACAAACCCTCGATGACTTGTACACTGCGGTAGGTGCCGGTGATGTACGCGTTATGCAGGTGATTAACTTTATTCATCACTTGCAGGAGCCCCCAGCCCCAGAACCCGAAATTAGTCCTAAGGTTAAAACGCGCAAAACTGCGGCCGGGACGGGCAAAAAAGATGCAGTGGTGGTGCAGGGCGTGGGTCACTTAATGAGCCAGCTGGCGAACTGCTGTAAGCCGGTTCCCGGCGAAGCGATTTTAGGCTATATCACACAAGGCCGTGGTGTAAGCGTTCATAAAGAAAGCTGCGACCAGCTGCAACACTTGTTGTCACAGCACCCTGAGCGTCAGATAGAAGTGAATTGGTCACAAGAGCTTAAAGTAGGTTTTGAGACGGGTATTGATATATTTTGTCACGATAGAACTGGCCTGTTGCGCGATATTACTACGGTATTGGCGAATGAAAACGTGCCGCTTTTAGGCGTGAACAGCCTAAGTGATAAAAATAGACAGACGGCGCTTATCACCATTTCGATAGAGGTGCACGATCTCGACACCGTATCAAAAGTGTTAACCCGATTGCGACAGCTTAAAGGTGTGACTGATGCAAAACGCAAACAAAGCTAAGCTTAATGAAATGCAGCGGCTGCTTGACATTATGGCGCAGCTGCGCGACCCGCAATCTGGGTGCCCGTGGGATGTAAAACAAACCATGGAAAGCCTAACTCGCTACACCATAGAAGAAGCCTACGAAGTGGCTGATGCTATTGCTACTGGCGATATGCATGACATTAAAGATGAGTTGGGTGATTTGCTGTTTCAAGTGGTGTTCTACGCACAGATAGCCAGTGAATCTAGCGCATTTACTTTTGATGATGTGGCGCAAAGCATTAGCGATAAGCTGGTGCGCCGGCACCCTCATGTGTTTGCGAATGCGCTTGCATCTGAAGGTGTCAGCGATACAAATGAAAACGTCACAGTCGAACGTACCCAATTGAACGACAGTGCTTTAAACGCGCAGTGGGATGCTATCAAAGCCCAAGAAAAGCAGCTTAAAAAGCAGCGTTTAAAGCAGGGCGATGACGCAATAGAAACCAGTATTTTAGATAGCGTACCTAGAGGTATGCCGGCACTCATGTATGCGCAAAAGCTGCAGAAAGCCTGCGCAAAGGTAGGGTTTGATTGGCCTGATGCTGCACCTGTCATAGATAAAGTGCGTGAGGAAGTGGAAGAGATTCAGCAAGAGCTGGATACGAAGCAACGCCTACTGTCTGCAAGCAGTGCTGACGAAAAGCCTTCAAGCAATGATATGCATGACAACCAACAAGCAATTGAAGAAGAAATTGGTGATGCACTTTTTGCCATGGTTAACTTGGCAAGACATTGCAAGGTAGATGCTGATACCGCACTTAGAAACGCCAGTAACAAGTTTGCTAACCGTTTTAAAGGCGTAGAGCGCTTAGCGGCTGAACAGGGCGACAAGCTCGACGCATTGACGCTTGATGAAATGGAAGCGCTGTGGCAGCAGGTTAAGCAGTCGTCTAACACTAAGTAATTGTACGTCGCAGCATACTAAAAGCGCTGCTTAGACTGATAACGTGAATGCCGCGCTGGTGCAGAGGTATGTGAGTCTTCAGTTAGAACGAATTACAAATACCGCTGCAGCCAAAAGACAAAATAGACTAGTGCCAGAAGTAATATGGGCAGCGTTCGCTTTTGTGTTTTGGTTAGAGCTGATGATTTCGTACGCTTCCATGTCATCATCACCCCCGTTGCAGAAAGCGTTGTTAAACCAACACCAAATACAAACCAAATTAACTTAGTCAAAAGCCCACCGAAGTATCCAAAGTGCAGCGGGTCTGCGTATTCATTGAGGTAGTTAGTCCAGGCCATACTTTTGGGCTCTTGTACGCCAACAATACGCTGATTGGTTATATCAATATCTACTTTATGCGCGCGCTCACGTAGTAAAGGGTTATTGCCTATACCTGTGAATCGCAGTGCTGCTGTGTCTGAGGTAGGAAATAGTACACCGGTGATCTGCCAGTCCTCAATGGCTTGCGATGCCTTCTGAAACGCACTGGAAAACTGCGTGGTTGATACAGGGTTAACTTGCTCATAATTTGAAATGACGGTGGCCTTAGGTGGGCGAGGTTCAAATCGATTGCCTGCAACTGCGGCACCGAATTCAAATAAATACCACCAACTGGTTATGACAATGACAACGAAAAACCAGAGGCTCCACAGCCCAAGCAGTTTATGAAGGTCGCTCAGTAGTATTCTTGGGCCTTGGTTTAGGCGGAGACGGGTGATGGCGGTTTTCCAGTTTCGGGTTGTTTTTAGGCCCGTATACAGCGAGATAGCAAGAATGAATGCGAAAAAGGTAACCGTTGGTAAGCCAAGATAATTAGGCATAAACAGATAGCGGTGAAAGTCTCGGAAGAACCGCTGAATCGTTAAAATAGGAATATCACCTGTCACTTCATAGGTGTACTGATCCACTTGGATAAAGCGGTCATGACCATCGGGGAATTCTGCTCTGACACGGTAGGTGAAATTATCATGTCCCATGGTCGTGATGGATTTTATCTTAGCTTGTTCTGCATAGTTAAGCGTAGCCTCATAGATACTGTTCCACTTAACAATTTCATCATCGGCGCTGTTTAGATCGCTAGGAGGCGTATTAAACGTGCGCATTTCCTCAAACACAAGCCAATCAATTTCATTGGATACCGTAGCAATAGTGCCCGTTGCAACAATAATAAAAAGCACAAGTGAGAGCTGAAAACCTACCCACGCGTGCAAGTTGTATAACTTCTTTAGGTACTTTCTTTGCGCGGTTTTATCGTTAGTCATGAAATACTTGTGTAAGGTAAAAGGCAAGCCCTGCCTGCTGCAGGGAACATAGTAAAAAGCATGGCGTATAATTGAAAGAAAGAAGGGCTAAGCGCAAGAATTTAACTCAAAAGCGCTACTTATAAACAGAACTCTAAGCAGAATTCATGCGCATAGCCAATCCCGAATTTTAAAAAACGCAGTGTCTACCACTTGTAGGTGAATTCTACAAAACCGTTCCTTGGGTTTCCGGGGAAGTGACCTGTGCGCTCAATAAAGCCTGATTCGGCATACTCTTTATCAAATAGGTTATCTATTCTAAATAGTACGCTGTAGTTGTCTACTTCCCAAGTTATCGACGCATCTGCAATGAAATATGACTTCACGTTCTGACCAGACAGGCTCAGTTGGTCGTCAACATAGTTTCCACCAAAGGCAAAGGCAAGATCCCACTCAGGTATTTGGTAACGCGTCCAGAAACCAAATTGATTCTGAGGCGCATTAGCGAAGCGGTCGCCGACACTATTGCTAATACCGCCACCGCCATTATCTGCGGTGATTCTTGCGTCGTTGTAGCCATAAGCTACGCTCAAGATCCAATTTGGCGTTATGTCAGTGATAACCTCAACTTCGAATCCGTCACTGGTCACCTCACCCACGGGCGCGACATTATCAATGCCGTCGCCTTCAGGGTCTTCGCCGGTAGACTGAAGGAGGTTTTGTCTAGTGATTTGATACACGGCCAATCGCAGTAAGGTGGTTTCATCGAACAGCTCTGCATTCACACCACCTTCAATAATATCTCCGGTCGTTGGTTCAAATGGTCCACCCGCCTGAACTTGCTGATTACTTACCGACTGTGGTTCGTATGAATCTGCCCATTGACCATAAAGTGAAATATTAGCGCTAATTTTATAAATACCACCAACCCTGAAGCTTACGTTTGAATCGTCGAAAATGGCACTAGACGTTTCATCTTCAAACTGGTCGTAGCGCAAACCAGCAACAAAGGTAAACTGCTCCCAAGCGAGTTCATTCAGTACATAGGCACCGTTTCGCGTTTGCTCGGTTGTGCTCAATGGTCTGAATTGTACATTGTAGTTGTCAGACTGCGTTATACCGTAGTTAGGGTTAGTAAGCGTTAGTGGAATGATATCTGATTCAAGTGAAGTCCCGCTTAGATAACGAAGAACGAAATCCTGCTGAAAAGCCGCAGCACCTAAAAGCGCGTCCTCTTTTCCTTTATAAAGGTCAATGCCGAACGCCGTTCTATGGTCTGCACCCAACCACTCACCTGAATATACAAAGTTGGCGCCAAAGCTAATTTGCTCTTGTTCGCGTAACTGATCTCTAAATTCACGGCCGACAAGGTCTATGTTCCCATCTCCATCGCTATCAATAAGAGCACGTGGCTCATGGTAGTTCTGCTCTTGTTCATTATCTATGTAGCGCAAACGTGTATTGTAGCTTACTGCATCGTTAAGCTGTCCTTCTAGAGAGAGCTGAACAGAGTCAGAGCGCAAATTTAGGAAGTCACTGGCTTCATTATGATTCCAGTCTGGATTTGTGAGAAAGTTACCGCTGTCGTCGACGGGCACTCCGCGCAGTCGATTAGCGCCCAAATCCTGTGAGTAATGAGTGTACTGAAGCGTTAGTAGGTGGCCTTGAAGGTCGTATGTATAGCCAGAATCGAAGATAAATACTTCACTGTCGCTGTTGTCTCGATAAGTATCTTGCTGCTCATAAAAAACACCTGCACGGGCGTTTTGGTCGTCATTAATTGCCCCATTTATTTCTGCTGAGCCTCCAAAGCGAGCATGCGAACCAGCAATTATTCTAGCGTTGGCGTCGAATTCTGACGTAGGTTTTTTTGTGACGTAGTTGAACAAGCCACCTGGCGCTCCCGGTCCATAGAGCATTCCGGCAGGGCCCTTTAAAAAGTCTACGCGCTCGATATTAAATAGTTGAGGTACGTTAAAACCTACATAAGGGTCTCCGCGTAAGCCATCGAAGAAGATTTCCTCTTGTCTGAAACCCCTGGCGGTTACACCGGCATAGCTAAATTGGCTAACACCAGCAATGTTACGATAAATATCTTTTGCATTGCGCGCACCCTGATCGCGTATCAAGCTTTCGTTGATTGTAGTGATTTGTTGGGTCGAATTAAGTGGGTCAACACTTAACTTACCTGTAGATGAGTTACCATTGCGATATAGATTGATCGCTCTACTAGTCACTACCACACGCTCTACTTGGTCGGATTTCGCGGGTGATATTTCACGTGTATCCGAAGAGGTTTCAATGTCTTGTGATAAAGCAGGGGAGGTCAACGAAGCAGCTATTAACGCGGCTAAATATTTCATTGCAAAAAAATCCAAGTGTTGTGTGATAAAAGGAGCATGATGAAAAGCCAATACTTTAGTATAAATGATAACAGTTTTTATTATCGTTTATCTATAGTTGTATGCCATTTGTCGTGTTGTAATCAATATCAGTAAGCGAGAGTTATGGTGTGCAGCAACGTAGATGGATAGGTGTCAATTCGCATCAAAGTAAATTAGACCAATGTAGATGGAAACTTCATTATTTTGGCGTATGGTTATAGAGTAGGTTTGATTTACGACAAAGCAATGTAGATCCACTTTATCTAATATCTGAGTATAAATTTGGCATATTGGAAGGGTGTGTCGCTGGTGTTAAGTCATGACACTTACCAAGGAGTTGGACTGGATTGGGCGTTACTATTTCATGAAAAAAGTACTGTATTTATCACTCGGGTTGCTTTTTACCCTTCTAGGTATTATCGGCGCATTCTTGCCGGTAATGCCAACAACTGTTTTTTTGATAGGTGCGCTTTTTTGTTTTACTCAATCTTCACCGCGCCTTGAAAACTGGTTACTTCAACACCCTAAATATGGCCCCAGTCTTGTTGCGTGGCGAAAATATGGTGCAATTTCGAAAAAAGTGAAATGCATAGCGTGCTGCAGTATGTTGGTGAGCTTTATTCTGGTTTGCCTGTTCGCCTCAATGCCTATTCCAGCGTACATAGGCATAGGTCTATTCATGGGAATAGGCGCGTACTTTGTTGTTACGCGCCCCAACGTTCCTGCTGTTTAGCGCCTTTAACGGTTCCTACCTAGTCGCTCGTGACTGCTTACCCATTCATCCGCTACAACAGCAGAACCCAGAGACAGATCGCCACATAGCACCGTCGCGGCAACAATTTCCGCAAACTTGTTAACGCTACCTTTTTCTGTGCACCCAAGTACGCTTAAACATTCATTTTGTGTAGCCAGACCCGTTCCACCTCCATAGGTAGCAACGATGAGCGATGGAATAGTAACAGAGAAGTAATAGTCACCATTTGGCATAATTTCAGCGTAGGTAAACCCCGCCGACGACTCAGCCACATTAGCAACATCTTGCCCGCAAGCGATGAACATGGCGGTAATGCCGTTAGCGAAATGCGCACCATTGTTAACGCTGCCTGCCATCAATGCGCCCATATTTGAATATTGGCGCTGTTTAAACAAAGCCTCTGGCGGGCAATGCATAATCTCCGTCATAAGTTGTTTTGGCAAGGTGATTTCTGCTACAACGCGCTTTCCGCGGGTATGCAGCGAGTTTAAGTGCGAGTGCTTTTTATCGGTATCAAGGTTTGCAGCCAGCACAAAGTGTTCAATAGGGCCCGAGTAGTTTGCCTGTATCCACTCGCAGCCTGCTTTGGTAGCTTTGCTTACCATGTTTTGCCCAGCTGCATCACCGCAGGTGAAGTTGAACCTAAGCCAACGAAGCTTGGAGGCAGCATATTGTTCAATATCCCTCAGCTTGCCCACGCTGGTGGTACTATCACAGGCTTGTTTAATGGCTTCAAAGTTTTGCTCGACCCACCTACCAAATGCGAGTGCTTCACGTGCATCGGAAAACGCAAACATGGGCGCTCGCTGCATAGCATCGTCAATAACGGTAGTCGTTATACCGCCTGCTTCTCTTGCTAGACGCATGCCTCTGCTGTAGCTGGCTGTTAGTGTACCCTCTGTTGTGGCCATTGGAACGTAGAACTCGCCTTTAGCGTGCTCTCCGTTCACTAGCATCGGGCCTGCAAAGCCGATAGGAACCTGTGCAACGCCTGCGAAGTTTTCTATGTTTCCCGACAAGGTTTCGGGCGGTATGGAATAGTGTCCTAAGTGGTTTAGCTGAGTGCCGGTCTCACGCGCAATAAATTCGCGGCGTGTTCGGCTCATGTCATCTGTATAGTCGTTGTCTGAGGAACGTGGGATTTTAGGCATTGGGCCACTCCTTTTTTCTTTCATAATAGGAGTGCTGATACCGAATGAGAACTGTTTACAATTTATACATGGGGATAAACGTAGCCTATAAGAAGGACTTCAGAATTAAAAAGGGTATACGCCAGTAAGAGAATGCCAGTGAATATAAAGGAGTATGCTTTGAATGCATGATTTCACAAGGCAAAATTGTGTGAGCTTAATGGCAGACTATGATGTAATGCGCGCCCTACATACAATGGATTTTATGGACGATCATGCCAGCGACATTTTTCAGGCCCTCGCTTTACCTCTTAGCGTTAACTGCATTTTATTCACTCTCTTCTGTGTCACATGCTCATGAAGACAAACATAGCGAACATGACGCTCACGAGGAAGAAAACGTCGAAAAGATAGTAGTTCAGGCTACTCGTTCAGGCCGCATAGCAGACGACCAACCTGTTCGCGTTGAATTGATTAATAGAGAAGAAATTCAAGAGAAAGCCGCGATGCGACCGGGTAACATTTCAATGCTTGTTGCCGAGACTGGCGGTGTCAGAATGCAAACTACATCACCTGCCCTTGGCAGTGCAAATATTCGTTTGCAAGGTCTATATGGCCGTTATACTCAGCTCCTTTCTGATGGGTTACCTCTTTACGGTAACCAATCTGCATCAATAGGCTTACTTCAAATTCCCCCTACAGACTTAGGGCGCGTTGAAATAATCAAAGGTTCCGCATCGTCATTGTATGGTGGCTCAGCACTTGGTGGTGTTATCAACCTTGTCTCTCGTCGCCCAAAAGATGAGTTTGAAGGAGAAGCGTTGGTAAATTTCACCACCCGTGACGGCCAGGATTTTACAACCTACATGGCTACACCTTTTAGTGACAGCCTAAGCGGCTCTGTGACAGCTGGCGCGCACCATCAAAGTGAAGAAGATATTGATAATGACGGTTGGGCCGATTTAGCGGGTTATGAGCGTTATACGGTAAGACCTCGCGTCTTTTGGGAAGGCGATGATGGCGAGCGTCTATACTTCACAACCGGATATATGACGGAAAACCGACAAGGCGGAACTGTAGGAGATGCGACTGTAGGCATTGGAGAAACGGCAGCTCCTTTTATCCGCGGACTTGAGTCTGAGCGCATCGATAGTGGCCTTGTATTTGAAAAAACGCTTGGCGATACGCTTACCCTTAATTCACGCTTTTCAGCGATGTCACAGGAGCATGAGCATCGATTTGGCAATGAGTTGTCAGGTGTAGAAAATGATCAGCATGAAAGCTACCTCGCTGAAACCAGCTTAGCGGGCTACACCGAAAAGAGTGATTGGCTGGTGGGCGTAGCCTACCAATCTAATATTTATGACTCTGAGACGTTTGCGTCTTTTGACTACAGCTTTGAAGTTCCAGGGGTTTTTACTCAAGTGGACTATCAAGTAAGTGATGAATTTACAGCGTCTGGGAGTGCACGGTTAGATGACCACAGTGAATACGGTACTCAATTTAGCCCTAGAGTTTCATTTTTATATCGCCCAGGTGATGTCACCATTAGAGGATCGTACGGCGAAGGCTATTTCGCCCCTACGCCGTTTGTTGAGGAAATCGAGGCTGCTGGGTTATCACGCTTACTTCCTGTAGAAGGGCTTAAAGAAGAGCAGGCGCAAACCGCATCATTAGACGTAACCTATCGCTTTGATGATATAGAGACAAGCTTTACCCTATTTGGCTCAAATGTAGATAACGTAACGCGATTAGAAGCTGTGGATAGTAGCGATGGCACTCCGTCTACGAATGTACGTTTGGTGAACGCGCAAGGTGAATCAAAAATTCGAGGTTCGGAAGTTTTACTTCGTTATTATTGGGAAGACCTGAAGCTAACAGCGAGCTATCTTTACTTAGACGCCACAGAAGAAGTTCCCGATGCTTCAGGGAGACGAAAGCTTGCGCTAACGCCGCAGCATTCTGCTGGTTTTGTCGCAATGTGGGAGCAGCACGGCAAGTTTATGGTAGGGTTTGAGGCTTATTACACTGGCGTACAGCGAGTAGACGATAATCCATACATCACGCATACCAAGCCTTATTGGCATTTAGGTTTACTTGGGCAAATAACGACAGGGCGTTACAGCTGGTTCTTAAACTTAGAAAACTTACTTGATGTTCAGCAAACCGATGAGCATCCTTTATTATTACAGTCACAGACACCAAGTGGACGTTGGACAACCGATATCTGGTCACGCAATGATGGCTTTATTGCCAATGCGGGTGTACGCATTAAATTTGGCGGCTAGGTAAAGCTGAGAAGAAAGTGAAAAAGCACTTCCCCGAAACGCGCTGGCAAGCAAAGACAACAAGGCAAAAGTGATAAGCTATCGTTGGTAAGGGGAGTGTGTAAAGTAAAGGTGGAACGTTAAAGATAACTGAACCACCTTTACTAATCAGGCCGGCTAAACTTTAGTATTTAGCTTTTCTTGAAGCGCAGCGATCTCTTCTCTACGTTTTTTATCTGCTAGTGGGCGGTTGGCTTTTTCAGGCGCGTTTTGAGCGCGGGTTAAAAAAGTTTGGGCTTCTTTGTATTCGCCTTCGTCGAAAAGGTACTCTGCATAAAAGAAGTTCTGGTCCATGCCATGTGGACTAACTTCAAGAGCGCGCTTAAACAATTTTTCAGCTTTCTTGTCACTACCGAAGCTGACAGGCCAACCTGGTACTTTGTGATAAAGGGCCGCTAAAACGGTTAACGCCGTGCCGTCTAGCACCGTTTCTTCTTTATCAATGGCGCGTTCCAAATTTTCCTTCGCACTTTCAGCAAAGTCTAAGGCGCCTAACCCCCCTTTGGCACTGGCTGTGCTGGATTGAGAAATAGCCAGCCAAGTAAGCGATTCTGCACTATTTCCCGATTGTTCTACGAGCGCTTTAGCTTGCTCAATAAGTTCTGAAAATGCGCTAAGTTGCGCGTCGCCATCTAGTTGATAATTCACTGTTGCCCACTGTTGTTGAAGCTCAAGTAATTCACTGGAAGAGGCTGATACAGGAGATACAAGCGACGCTGATGTTATGCCTGCAATGAAAAGAGAAAAAAGTCGTTTTTTTAATGTCATGAAAATTCCAAACAAATGAGTTTGATTAAATAAAAAAACGCAGCAACACTTTAGTAGGTGTCGCTACGAATAGAAAAGCCTGTGACTAATACTGGATTTGCTTCAGCGTATTGATAGCAAGATCGGTGTGTTTATCCCATCGTGCATAGGGTAGGGTGTAATCTATTGATGGATTCGTCAGCATGTGAACTTTGCGCATTTTGCCGTCAGCAATGCGTTGTGCTTTGCGGTGTGCATCAAACCGGTTGAAAATAGTCTCAAGTTCACCAGATTCGAGTACCCTAATCAGGCCAACGCGAAGTCTATTAGCCAAAGCAATGTTGTCGGGCTTTACGAAGAAGTATTCGTAATTGGGATAAAAGAGAAGGTGATGCTGCTCTAAAGTGATAGCTTTCTCAGAATGTCGGGTAAGATCACGGTGTACTTCAATGATATTTCTCGGGAAAGCGTCAACTAGTCCCTTATCTACCATAGAGTACATAGAATGGAACCAAAGGCTCCAATCTTCACCGCTTACGTTATAGCCATTTGCTTTAAGTACATTTAAATCTGGCCAATCTGCGCCTTGAACCATGGTTGATTGCTTTAATGCTTCGCCGGTTTGTTGGGCAAAACTGGCCTGCTCAGAAGGGTTAATCACCAATACGCGATAACCTGAATAACCTTTCAGCAGTGGTAACTTAATGGGCAGAAGACGCTGCTCTCGGTTACTGTTGGTGACACTCCACATTACATCCGCATCGCCCTTTAGCAAAGTAACAAGCTGACGACTCTGACTCATAGGATGGGGGTGAGGGATTAAAGCAACATCACCGTATTCAGGTGTTGCTGCGAAAACTGCATTGAGTACAGCTACGTGATAACTTCCATAATCATCATCGGCAAACGCACGTGTATATACTAACTCCTCAGCATTTACACTGGCCATAAGTAGCGTGTGTAGCATCATCATTGAAGCTACGAAGCGAGACATTTTCATTTTGTTTTTATAACGGTTCCAAATACAACGTTTTGACGTTACCTCAAATCGGTTTCTATGTCATCGGCAGATGATGGAATTTTATCCATATTTTTTGTTCTTAGGGGTTCGCATTTCCTTCAATTCCTGTATAATTCGCGCCCTGCCCAGTTACGCCCACCTTTGGGAAGGTGGAAGAATCAGCCGGCTCGAAGGGGTCATTGTGTTGATTTTAAGGTGATTTCTGGTGTTCAGAAATCAGTAACGACGATATTATTCGGGTGAATTTGAAAATGAAAACTTTTGTTGCTAAGCCAGAAACGGTACAACGTGACTGGTATGTGGTAGACGCCACAGACAAAACTCTAGGCCGTTTGGCTTCTGAAATCGCACTACGCCTTCGTGGTAAGCACAAGCCAGAGTACACACCTCACGTGGACACTGGTGATTACATCGTAGTAATCAATGCTGAGAAAGTTGCGGTAACAGGCCGTAAAGCGCAAGACAAAATGTACTATGCGCACTCTGGTTACCCAGGTGGTCTTAAAGAGACAAACTTTGAAAAACTAATTGCTCACAAGCCAGAAATGGTTATTGAAAAAGCAGTTAAAGGCATGTTGCCAAAAGGCCCTCTAGGTCGCGCAATGTTCCGTAAAATGAAAGTTTACGCAGGTGCAGAGCACAAGCACACCGCACAGCAACCACAAGTTTTGGACATTTAAGGAGCTATTAACATGGCAGATACTCAATACTACGGCACAGGCCGCCGCAAAAGTTCTACTGCTCGTGTGTTCCTACGTCCAGGCACAGGTAGCATTAAAGTAAACCAACGCGCTCTTGACGAGTACTTTGGTCGTGAAACAGAGTGCATGGTTGTTCGTCAGCCACTTGAACTTGTTGAAATGACTGAAAAGTTTGACGTATACATCACTGTTAAAGGTGGTGGTTCTAACGGTCAAGCGGGTGCAATCCGTCACGGTCTTACTCGTGCTCTTATGGAGTATGATGAAGCACTACGTCCAGCACTTCGTAAAGCTGGCTTCGTTACTCGTGACGCACGTCGCGTTGAACGTAAGAAAGTTGGTCTACACAAAGCGCGTAAGCGTCCACAATTCTCAAAGCGTTAATTTTTACGTTTTTTGTATTTGCAAAAACCCGGCTTATGCCGGGTTTTTTATTTTCTAAAGGCAGAAAAGATGGAGGGTTTTGGTTTAAGCTGCGTATAAGTACTTATTGAAATTCAACTATGTCGAAAATGTGAAAGTAGTTTACCTCAAAGCCCAGCCGCCAGTAACGGTCTCAGAACAAGACGACAATTCCTCACTGTATGCGTTAGTGCGAGAGCATGAGTCTGCGCTTCGTCGATTTATTCGCGTTCGTGCTCGGGCTAGCACGCATGAAATCGAAGACATTTTACAAGAAATGTACGCAAAGCTATTCTCAATGGAAGGACTGGCGGCTAAGTCAGAAGAGCGACAAGATACTTTTCGAAGCTTTCTTTTCACCGTTGTTGCCAACTTGATTATTGACCGAGAACGAAGAGCAAAAGTTCGAGCACGTGATGCGCATGAAAGTTTTTCAGAAGCTGACCATGGGAAAAAAGACCACGGGCCAGAAAAACAGGCTGGAATATTCGAAAAACTCTCGGAAATTGAGCACGTTTTAAATGGTATCAACCCTTACCATAAATCAGCCTTTATACTATGTCGTGTAGAGGGGAAATCCTATCGTGAAATTAGTGATACGTTAGGTGTATCCGTTAGCACAGTAGAAAAATACATAGCAGCGGCGCTGACTGCAATCAGAAATAAGGTTTTAGACTAATGAGTTCTGAGCTAAATAGGCAAAATTTAATCAGTCAGCAGGCAAGTGAATATGTAACCCGCTTGTATAGCGGAGAACTAACAGCCAAAGAAGAGACAGAAATTACTACTTGGTGTGAAGCGAGTAATGATAATCAGGCTGCGTTCGAACAAGCATTAGCAATATGGGAAGCTGCTCCTGAATTACCTCAAAAAAGTAGTTGGCGAGATAAGCTTGAAAGACGCTTTTATCACTTTAGATATATTGCAGCCAGTTTATTTTTGGTCACTGCATGTTTATTTTTATTTTTGAAAAGGGAAGATACAGTACTTGAACATTCATTGAATCTTGTTCAGCACTACGCAACCGCAATTGGCGAGGTTAGCAATATAGGTCTTTCCGACGGTTCTCAAATTACCTTAAACACGGCGACTGAAGTTAAAGTCAATTTCACGCCTAATAGAAGAGAGTTATGGCTAGAAAAAGGGGAAGCTTTTTTTGATATTGCTAAAGATAAATCTAGACCCTTTCTTATTTATACTAACTCTAAGATTGTTAGAGTTGTAGGGACTAAATTCAATATAAAGCTATCTGAGAGCGGATTCGACATTTCTGTAGCTGAAGGTATTGTTGCTGTCGAAAGTGAAAATCCGCTCACAAGCCTACCCGATCAAGCGCCTCTTTATCTTGAGGCAGGAGCCGTCGCTTCTTTTAAAGCGTCTAGTTCACTTATTACAAAGCAAAATGATGAAAAAGTTGAAAAAGCGCATAGCTGGCGTTCTGGATATTTACGTTTCGACGACGAACAATTAGAAAATGTAATTGATAACTTTAATCGTTATAGAAGCAAAAAAATTACAATTGATGCAAGTGCGGCAAACCTCAAAATTAGCGGTGTGTTCAAACTAACAGATGGCGATGCGATTTTGACAGCGTTGGAAGCAACGTTGCCGATAAAAATAGAAGAAACTGAAAAAAATATAAAAATAGTGAAAAAATAGCGGAGGCTTTTAATTCTGGCTGCGTATTAATCAAAGGACGCATAATAAATATACAAGGAGCAGCCATGATGTTGCCAAAAACAACAAGTACACTCGCACTTTGCATTGCGCTAGCAATATCGAACGGCGCGAACGCAAAAACAATAGAAGGCCTGTCCATAGAAGCCACCACACTCGATAATGCATTGTTGCTATTGGCAGAAAAGAGTGAAATTCAAATACTGTTTTCAGACGAAAAAATTAAGAGAACGTCTGTCTCTGGTATATCGGGTGACATGAGTGTTGAGGATGCGCTTTCGCAACTGCTTAAAGATAGTGATTACATCTATAAAAAGACGTCCGATAGTACGTTTATTGTTGTACCTCAAAACATTTCGCCTAACACCCCAGCGAAGAAACAAAGTAGCGATGGGTCACCAAACGAGCCCCTCAACCAAGAAGCCAGTATTGAGAGAGTCCAAGTAACGGGATCTAATATTCGTGGAATGCAAGACACTGGAGCGCTTCCAGTTACTACGATGTCTTCTGAAGACATTGATGGTCTCGGCTTAACCAGTGGCGCTGAAATTCTTGCCGAACTACCCCAACAAGGCGCTGTAAATTTTAATAGCGAGCGAGTTGTTGGTGGCGTCAATGACGCCCGTGGCGATGTATCATCTGTGAACCTTAGAGGAGTAGGGACGGGCTACACTCTTACTTTATTAAACGGTCGCCGTCTTGTATTACATCCAGGCACCCAAGCTGAAAATTTAGTTCCTGTAACAACCGTTAATTCTAACACGCTTCCAGTTAAAGGTTTGAAGCGAGTAGAGGTCTTAAGAGACGGTGCCGCAGCCATTTACGGTACAGATGCAATTTCTGGCGTTGTTAACTACGTTCTCGATGAAAAGTATGTCGGTGCGGAAGTTCAGGCGCAATACGGGAGTAGCCAAGGTACTGGTAGAGACCAGGTAAATCTTTCTGGTGCAGCTGGGTGGTTATTCAATGACAACAGTACCCATGTAACTTTTAGTGGGGGGTATTACCATAGAGATATGGTAATGGCTAATGAGCGAGATTACTCCGCGACATCAGATTTGCGTGATTACTCAGAAGTTCCTGAAGATTTTGTCGGAGATACACAATTAGATAACCGCACGACGGTAACTCCTTGGGGAGAGTTTTCATCAGACTCACTGGGAACCTTTCATATTCAGCCTTCCTCTTTCGGTGAATGTGCTGCAGTGGTGAATAACAATATATGCGCCGCCTCAGGGTCCACACCTAGAGATCTTCGTTTTGACTCAAATAGTCAACGTAGCTTAAGTTCAGAAGTTGATAGGTTAAATTTATACACCCTTGTCAATCATTACTTGAACGATGATGTAGAAATCTATGCAGAAGCGCTTTATTACTCAGCAACTGCAAAGCGTATTCGGGAACAATCGGGAAATTTAACAGCTCAACGGTTTACAGTGTCTGCTGATGCATTTTACAACCCATTTGGAGAAGAGGTTACTGTTCGTCGATACCGTCCAATAGATACTGGACCAAGAAATGTAAAAGTGGATGATTATAGCTATCGCCTCTTAGCAGGTACACGAGGCTATTTAGGAAGCTGGGATTTTGATTCAGCAGTATTGTACTCAAAAGCGAACACACTTGATTCTGCAAATCGGATTAACACGAGCCTTTTTCAAGAAGCAGTAAATAGCACTGATGAATCAACAGCGTACAACATTTTTAGTGGCGCAAGTTTAAGCGACCCTAACTCCGTAGATGATACTGATGTCCCTCAGAGTGTAATTGAAAGTTTTATGATAAATGTTGAGCGCGAATCTGAAACTGAGCTTGCTTCGATCGATGCCAAAGTTTCCAGACCAGATTTATTTTCTATGCCTGCTGGCGAAGTTGGATTTGCCGCAGGAGTGGAATATCGCTATGAAAGCTTTTTTGATAAACGTAGTGACGACTTGAATGGCACGTTGTTTTTTACTGATCTGGTAGGCCTAACATCCACAGAGATTGCAAGTCAGGTGCTGGGCAGTAGTCCTACGCCGGATGCAAGCGGGAGCCGCAACGTTGTATCCGCTTTTGCAGAATTTGCGATTCCACTAATCGCTGATTTACCTCTAATTGAGAGCTTAAATTTGCAGGTTGCAGGGCGCTATGAAGATTTTTCTGATGTAGGGAGCGTTTTTAAACCTAAGTTTGCTCTAGCATGGAGAGTCAACGAGAACGCGCTATTTCGAGGTGCGTATTCTGGCGGCTTCAAAGCGCCAGGGTTACCGCAAGTTACCGCAGTTGATGTTGCAAGATCAAATACGCGAGTAGATCCAGTCACTCAAAGTAATAGAGGTACTTTAGAGCTAAGAAATGGAAGTGACACGCTGAGTCCCGAAGAAAGTGAAAATTATTCGTTTGGCGTAGTCATTACACCAACTGAGAACTTGACGTTCACTCTCGATTGGTGGGAAATAAAGCAGGAGAACACAGTAGGGATTTTAAATAGCCAAACTCAAATTCTCTACGATGCATTGCTTCGGTCTCAAGGAAGCCAAAACGATAACGTAGTGCGTGACGAGAACGGTGAGATATTGTTTGTTCGTAATGACTATACAAACCTCCTCCCCCGAGAAATATCTGGTATCGACTACAGTATTGATTACAGATTGGAAACAGATATCGGAAAATTCTCAATCAACTTAAATGCAGCAAATTTGAAGAAGTTTGATCAGGGCTCTGACTCTGTTACAGATATTGTTGTTGCAGCTCAAAACGAAGGGAATGAAGCACTTTTGTATGAGGGTGAACTAGTTTCTATTTTCGGGAGTGATGGCTCTCTAATAAGGCAAAATGAACGCCCAAAATGGCGAGCTAACCTTGCTTTAACTTATTCACTAGGTGCAGTAAGAGCGGGATTGAAGTATCGGTTCGTAAGTGATGTCGAAGATACAAGTCTGAATTACACCAATGGTGAAGGTGAGTTAGTTACTTATGTGTTAGATGATTGGTCGACGATTGATGCTTTTTTGAGTTTTACATTAAGTGAGGATTCACTTCTTACTGGTACCACTAAGATAACCTTAGGTATGCGAAATTTAACTAACGAAGAACCGCCTTTTTCAGACGAGACATTCGGTTTCAATAGTGCGTTGCATTCATCAATGGGAAGATACACTTATGTAACTCTAAATCATAAGTTCTAACCTGCGTTCATTCTAAACATACTTACTAGTTAAAAAGGGCGTTCTCACTGAGCGCCCTTTTCTTTGGAGAAATTTATGATTCGAGCTTTATTATTCGCTTTTTCGTGCTTGTCCTTACCTGTGGCAGCTTGTAATTTCAGTGACGTTGAATTTGCAGCGGATTTTGAAGGGGGACGTTTAGATAGTTGTGAACTCACCGATAATGGAGAGTATGTTTTAACATTTTTACCTGAAGACAAACCCATCAACCCTAGCCCTTGGTACTATTTTAGTGTCACATCAAAAAATGAATTAGAGCTAAAGATAGTGCTTAGTTTTGATGGTTATTCGCCAAGATATCTTCCAAAAATGAGCAGAGACAAAAAGCACTGGACGCCCATACCTTTTGATACGGACAAAAGAGGGATGATTATAGCTTTAGAAAGCTCGAAACAGCCCCTCTTTGTTTCAGCTCAGCCACCTATTTTAAACGAGAAATATAAAAAATGGTTGAAGGAGAAACAAAGCGAGTTTGATATTGACCTATTTACTATTGGCAAGTCTACCGAGAACAGAGTAATAGATGCTTTTACACTTTCACGCCCCAGTAATAGCGAATGGGTTGTTTTCGTAGGACGCCAACACCCACCGGAAGTTACCGGGGCTGTAGCAATGTTCTCTTTTCTAGAAGAGTTCTTAAAACAAACAGCTAGCGAAACGCAATTTTTGTCACGATTTAATGTACTCGTGGTCCCAAACATTAACCCCGATGGTGTTGCTAATGGTCATTGGCGCCATAGTCTTGGCCATAAGGATCTTAATCGAGATTGGAACGACTTCTCTCAGCCTGAAACCGCTTCAGTAAAGACATTTTTGGATACGATTTCAGATAAAGGTGGAAAAATTGTGTTTGGGATGGACTTTCACTCTACCCACGGAAATGTTTTTTACACCATTCCTTCCTCTGAGCCGCTAGCGCCTAGTGAATTAGTGGTAGATTGGTTAGAAGAGCTACAAGAAAAAACAAAAGGTATATTCAAAGTTCTTGATAAGCCCGGCACGTCACCAGGTAAGGGAGTGTTTAAGCAATTTATCGCTGACACATACAATGTCCATGGTGTAACTTACGAAGTAGGGGATAACGAGCCAAATGAAAAAACGCGATATGTAGCAAGAAAAGCCGCAAATGCTCTCATTCCCGCTTTACTTTCTGTCCCGCCAGAAGGTTTTGACATCAAACACACAGCAACGGAAGGTTCGAAAAATAATGAGTAAACTATTTCTTGTTGGCGCATTAATGCTTCTGTCTAACGTTGCATTATGCGCACAATTCGAAGCAAAAAAGCATAATGTAGGGACTGTTTCTTTTTCTCACGAGAGCGAGATGAAAACGTTGGCCCAAGCTTTGTGGAGTGAACCTGAACTTGGTTTTTTAGAAGACAAAAGTACTAGCTTGATGCAAGAACTACTATCTAAACGCGGCTTCTCTGTCACACAAAGCGTTGCTGGCATGCCTACAGCGTTTATAGCGGAGTATGGGTATGGGAAGCCGATAATTGCTCTGCTAGCTGAAATGGATGCGCTGCCAGGGATGGGAGTAGCTGCGAAGACGCACAAAGAGCCTGTAATGAAACGCGGTCTGGTACAGCCTGGCCATGCTTGTGGTCATAATTTGTTTGCAGGCGGTGCAGTAGGCGCAGCTTTGAATATTGCAGACTTCTTAGATAACTCCTCAGCAACGGGTACAGTGAGAGTTTATGGAACACCTGCAGAAGAGGGGGGCTCTGGAAAAGTATACCTCGCAAGAGCAGGTAAGTTTAAAGATGTGGATGTTGCGTTGCATTGGCACCCTTCCGATTCATCGTCTGCTTCTCCTTCATCATCACTTGCGAACAAGAGTGGTAAGTTTCGGTTCTTCGGAGAAGCTGCACACGCTGCAGCGGCACCTGAAAAAGGGCGCTCTGCCTTAGATGGCGTTGAGGCGATGAACATGATGGTAAACTTAATGCGAGAGCATGTTCCAGACGGGACTAGAATTCACTACGTGATTACACATGGTGGCACCGCCCCTAATATCGTGCCCGATTATGCGGAAGTGTACTACTACGTCAGGTCAGCGAAACCAGATGTTGTTCTATCGCTTTGGGAGCGACTTGAGCTAGCTGCCGAAGGTGCAGCATTAGGAACACAAACTAGAGTAGAGTCTGAAGTTACAGGAGGTGTTTGGAATGTGCTTCCAAACGTTTATCTTTCTTCACTAATGCATGATTTACTCACCGAAACACCTCAAATACCACTCACCAAAGACGAAATTGAGTTTGGTAAAAAAATTAGCAGTACCCGTAATATGGAGTTTGATAGCTCAAAGCATGGCGTTCCACAGAAGTTTAGTTCAGAAGTAGCAGTATGGTCTGCGTCTACAGATGTTGGGGATGTCAGTTGGCAGATTCCTACTGTTGGCCTGTCTGCTGCGACATGGGTTAAGGGCACGCCTCCTCATACTTGGCAAGCGTCATCAATGAGTGGGATGGAAATAGGCCATAAAGGAATGTATCAAGCAGCAGAGGTTTTAACAAAAACGGCAATTTCTATACTTAAAGAGCCAGTTCACCTTAAGAATGCTAAAAATGAATTTAAAACTCGCTCATCAACCGCAAATTACATACCTATGATTGGACAGAGAGCACCTGCATTGGACTACAGGAAATAATTAAATAACCCTGATTAAAACACTTTTATAGCTAACAATGTTTTAATATTGAATCAAGAAATTGCTCAGATATGTGGCAATTTCTTGATTTTACTCATATCACTCGCTAAATCTTTATCTAAGCTCTAGATTAATTTATCGCTTAAATATCAGTAAAACCTTGTGTTTATAAGGGCTTTTCTTTTATCATTTGCGGTCGAAAATTTTGAAAACTTTCGTGACTTCGTAAACCAGTAAATTTTTACTGTTACGTCGCTGTCATGACAAGCCATATGATGCATGACGCAAGCGTGATAAAACCAGTATAAGCTTGGGTTACACATCATAATTATCCAAACCTGGAGAAATGTGGATGAGCAATGTATCTGTAGATGCAACAGAGTCTGCACACAATGAAAACCAGCCAGAAAACAACACTCGTCGTCGGTTCTTGACCGTTGCCACGTCGGTAGTTGGTGGTGTAGGTGTCGTTGGTGCTGCTGTGCCTTTTATTGCGTCCTGGAATCCAAGCGCCAAAGCGAAAGCCGCCGGTGCTGACGTTGAAGTAGATATCAGCGGGATTGAGCCTGGACAGTTAGTACGTGTGATGTGGCGAAGCAAGCCTGTGTGGATTGTACGTCGTACGCCAGAAATTCTTGAAGAATTAGGCACGCACGAAGATAAGCTGAAAGATCCTAACTCTGAAGCTGAGCAGCAGCCTGCCTTTGCTCAAAACCGTTTCCGTTCAATGAAGGAAGAGTACCTTATCCTTGTTGGTATCTGTACTCACCTGGGTTGTTCTCCACAGCATCTTAAAGACGGTGCATTTGAAGAAGTGGTTGAAGGCGTTCCAGATGGATTCTTCTGCCCGTGCCACGGTTCGAAATTCGACATGGCTGGACGTGTATTCCAAAACGTTCCTGCACCGTTGAACCTGGTTGTACCGCCATATCAATTCGTTGATGACAATAACATCATCATCGGTTCAGAAGCGGAGGCTTAATTATTATGAATGCTTTCCTAGGTTGGATTGAAGAACGCATCCCAATGATGCGCGTTGCGAATATGCACGCTCTTCAATATCCTGCTCCAAAGAACATGAACTTTTGGTATGTGTTCGGTTTTCTAGCTACTATCGTTTTGGTAAACCAAATTGTTACTGGTATTTGGTTGACCATGAATTTCGTTCCATCTTCAGAAGGCGCGTTTGCCTCTGTTGAATACATCATGCGTGAGATCGACTACGGTTGGATCATTCGTTACATGCACAGTACTGGCGCATCAGCGTTCTTTATTGTGGTATATCTACACATGTTCCGCGGCATGATTTACGGTTCTTACCAGAAGCCTCGTGAGCTTCTGTGGGTGTTTGGTATGTTTATCTACCTAGCGCTTATGGCTGAAGCATTCATGGGTTATGTACTACCTTGGGGACAAATGTCTTACTGGGGTGCACAGGTAATCGTATCGCTATTTGGCGCTATCCCTGTTGTTGGTCCTGATTTGGTTATCTGGCTACAGGGTGACTACGTTATCTCTGGCGCAACACTTAACCGCTTTTTCGCATTACATGTTATTGCGTTGCCTTTAGTTATCGTTATTCTTGTGTTCCTTCACATTATCGCGCTACACGAAGTGGGTTCTAACAACCCAGATGGTATTGCAATTAAGCACAAGAAAGGTTCACTACCTGAGTCTGAAAAGACCAAATATGAAATCCATGAATACTACACAAGCAAGTACGACATTGCTGATGACGTATTGCCGTTCTTCCCACACATCGTACTTAAAGACCTTGTGGCATTCTGTATTTTCTTAGCGCTATTTACTTATGTGTTGTTCTTTGCCCCTGAAATGGGCGGTAAATTCCTAGAGCATCCTAACTTTGAAATTGCTAACCCGTTGAAAACACCTGAGCATATCTTCCCAGTGTGGTACTTCACGCCGTTCTACGCAATTTTGAAAGCGGTACCTGATAAGTTGTTCGGTGTACTAGCTATGTTCGGTGCAATTGCTGCGCTATTCGCTCTGCCTTGGTTAGACCGTGGTCGCGTTAAGTCATGGCGCTATCGCTGTGGTCTGCACAAAGTAAACCTTATTGTGTTTGCAATTGTGTTTATCTTCCTAGGTTACTTAGGTGGTACGCCACAAGAAAACTGGAAAATCATTGCGTCGCAAGTTGCTACAGTAATGTACTTCGGTTTCTTCATTGCATTGTTCTTGTACAGCAAAAACGAAAACACTAAACCTGTGCCAGAGAGGATTTCTAAATGAAAAAAATGATGTGCTTTTTAGCCTTCTTCCTACCTGGCGTAGCGCTTGCGGCAGGTGGAAACGTACACCTTGATAAAGCGCCTATCGACTTATCCGATAAGGCGTCTTTACAGCGTGGTGCACAGTTGTTCATGAACTACTGCTTAGGCTGTCACTCGATGAAGTACCAGCGTTATCAGCGTTCATTCCAAGACTTGGGTATTCCTGACGAACTAGGTCAAGAATACCTGCAGTTCACGGGTGAAAAAGTGTCTGACTACATTACCCGTGCAATGCCAGAAGAAGCCGCTGCTGGCTGGTTCGGTGCTGCTCCACCAGACCTAACGCTAGTGGCTCGTGTTCGTGGCGAAGACTGGATTTACACTTACCTGCGCTCTTTCTATGTTGACGAAAGCCGCCCATTTGGTGTGAACAACACAGTATTCCCAGAAGTAGGTATGCCACACGTACTTCAACCACTTCAAGGTACGCCAACACGTACTTATGAAGAGCAAATGGTTGATGGAGAGATGGTTAAGCGTTATGTAGGCATTAAGTCAGATGGTACTGGCGCAATGTCTCCTGACGAGTACGACCAAGCTGTTGCCGATATCGTGAACTTCCTAGAGTACACAGGTGAGCCTTCTAAACTTGAATCTCACAAAATCGGTAAGTGGGTACTTATCTTTATCGCAGTATTGTTTGTATTTGTTTACTTACTGAAGAAAGAATACTGGCGAGAAGTGCACTAATCGCACAGATTTATGTATAATATGAAAAGGGGGCTTCTCGCCCCCTTTTTTGGTATTTACTCGTGCTATCTGAAAATCCTAGTAAATAGGGTCTTCAGGTAGCACGAGTTAACGTAATAAGCTTACCGTTTGTAAGCGTAAACTTGTTTCTCGACGGAGGAAATTGAATGGCCGTAGCCGCGAATAAACGTTCTATTATGACGTTGTTCTCTGACACAATTGATATTTATAGCCACCAGGTGCGTATTGTGTTGGCAGAAAAAGGTGTGGGTGTTGAAATCAGCTACACAGATCCTAGCAACTTGTCTGAAGATCTGTTGGAGCTTAACCCTTACGGTACTGTTCCAACTCTAGTTGATCGCGAGCTTGTACTTTACAAGTCGCACATCATCATGGAATACCTTGATGAGCGTTTCCCTCATCCACCACTTATGCCGGTTTACCCAGTATCACGTGGTCAGAGCCGCCTTATGATGCACCGCATCGAGCAAGACTGGTACTCGCTTGCTGCCCGTATTTTCCGTGGCGAAGGTGATGTAGAAGCAGCACGTAATGAGCTGCGTGAAGCTTTGCTATCTCTTGCGCCTGTATTTGGTGAAATGCCTTACTTTATGAGCGAAGAGTTCAGCTTAGTTGATTGCTACCTTGCTCCGCTATTATGGCGTTTACCTGCACTAGGTATTGAACTAAACGGTGCTGGCAGCAAAGAAATTAACGCTTACATGAACCGTATTTTCTCTCGTAGTTCATTTAAAGCGTCTTTGACTGACCAAGAGCGTGAGATCCACAACCCGCTATGACATCTATGACGTCAAACCAGCCCTATTTGCTTAGGGCTTTTTATGAGTGGATTGTTGATAACGACTTAACGCCGTACATTGTGGTAGATGCAACCAACGAGTTGGTTGAAGTGCCGCAGGAATTCGTTAAAGACGGCCAGATCGTTTTAAACGTATCACCTAGTGCGTGTGTTAACTTTTCTCTTGATTTAGATGGCTTATCGTTTCAAGCGCGCTTCTCTGGGCAACCTAGAAGATTAAGTATGCCTTGTGAAGCGGTAATGGCTATTTACGCAAGAGAAAATGGTGCAGGTACAGTATTCGCCACTGAAGAAGATGTGGCTCGTGCGCAGCAAGAGCGTCCAGAAACATCTGAAGATGTTTCTCAACCTAGCGGCCCGACGTCGCTGGAAGATGCTGATGCAAGCGACGTGAAAGACGCACCTGTTCCACCTAAGAAGGGTAAGCCTACCCTCAAAGTTATTAAGTAGCTTATTAAATAGCTTATCAAATAACGTATTAGCCTGGTTTTGTGAAGTTTATCTACTCAGCAAAGCCAGCGCTTATCTTTCTTATTCCCGTTAAGTTTTATCTCCGTTTCCCCTTCGCACAAAAGTAAAAACACCCCATTACCTGCGTAATAGGGCGCTTTCACGTGTACTGTGTTTGACCATTTAACGGGTTCGGGTTATCACCACGCGGCTCGTTGGGAAATCAAAGCGATGGGCCTCGGTTAGTACCGATGTAGACAGGCCCTCACGGCTTGGATCGTCAGCGTTTGCACTAGTGACTACACCTTGGTGAAGTCTTACTGCATCGGCAAGATCATCCCTCACCACATCATAGCCCGCAGCTTCTCCGCCGCCACCCGCTGCACTAGCGGCAGGGCCTGGCATAGTAGCTGCGGTTTCTGTGTTTGCTTCTGTACCCGCATCCCAAGTCACTGTCATGAACGTTTTTATATCACCAACCGCCATGTTGCTTACATTCGCAGCGTTTAAGCCGGTGAATGCGTCGTTGGTGTTGACCAGCATGGTCGTTACCGTAAGGCGAAGGTCGTCAGCATCGAGTTCTGGAACCACAAGAGTTAGTTCTGCGCCCATTGAGCGAGGACCCAATATGCCCCCAGAGTTTTGCGCATCCAAAAAGTCCGTGGAGTCCATGGCTTCAGTAATGACCATAGACGGGTCACCGCCTTCAGCCATTATTTCAATGCCCATGCTGGCTGGCTCGCTTTCATTAAATGAATGGAAGCCTGACTCATGCAATATGACGGCGGCAGGTGCAAAGGGCTGAGAGTAGGTTAAGTTGGTAATTTGTACGGTATAAACCGCTGAATTACCATTAATACCGTCTTGTCCGTCCGAACCGTCCTGGCCATCCGTACCATCTTGTCCGTCAGTACCTGCTTCCCCCTGCGGACCCGCTGGTCCTTGAGGGCCTGTATCACCATCGTCGCCGCAGGCAGCAAGAAGCGCTGAAAGCATCAATAATGTACTGAGTTTAATTATTGGATTATTCATCGTATTGGCTCCTTAAGATGCAGGAACAGTAATAACTATACGTGCTACTGGGTTCAACCAACGGTGTACGGTAGAGTCCAGATCACTTGCACCAGCGGCGCTATCAGTATCACCAAGCGCATTGCGGTGGATGTGTACTGGGCCATCTTCACCATCTTCAATTTCGCCATTAACGATTTGTGCACCCACACCCGTGCCACCTGTACCCAAATCAACAATACGAGTTGGAGCGCCGCCACCGGCAACACCCGGTACGCCATATCCACCCAGCGCATTTCCGGTTCCAGCTTCAACAACATCTGTACGGGCACTATTTAGTTCATCGTTAAGCTCAGTACCGGCATCGTATGCATTAAGGTAATAAGTGTAGGTACCCGGCTCGGTTGGAATTTCAATACTGTCCATACCAACAAAAGCGTCGTTAGTAGGTATTAGCATGGAAAGTAGCGAAAGATATGGCTTGTCCATAGTATCGAAGGGATAGCTTAACGTAGCTTTCGGCGCGAGAAGTCCGCCAAAACGGTGCCACGTATTTGAACCATTGTCGGTATCAACAGGGCCGAGTAACGCTTCAAAGTTTGCGCCGCTTGAATCAGCATTTTGTTCGTCGTCAATAACACCCGCTTCAGCTAACCACGCTAGAGCTGATGACGCAGGTTGCCCAACTTCAAAGGCATCGACGGTGTCATCGTGAGCTATGACTAAGCGCGGCGTAAAACTCTGCGCCTGAGTCAGGTTGGTAATTTCAATGTCTAAAGTGACAGCTTGGCTTACTGATACTGCTGCTAGCGACAAAAGCGTTGCGCTAGCAAGTTTAGTGAATTTCATTTTATTGTCCTTATTTATGGCTTAAATCGCATAAAAATTTAGGGCAGTAAAATGTCCAATTCATCACAGAACTTTCACAAAACGCACACAGATTCGTCTCAATAAATAACAGTGCTGTTATAAATTCTGAATTTATATTTTTTATAAAAAAATTGTAATCACTGTGAAAGAAAACCACGAACGCACTGGTCTTGTTTTTTATTGGCGAATTAGGAGCGAGATATGATCCTTATCATCTACAGTGGAAATATGTTTCAACAGAACATATCGCAATGCTTAAGTAAGCATAGCTTTCTTTACGACGCAGTTTCTAATTTTCAATCCGCAGAGTCTTTGCTTAAGGCGCAACATTATTCGCTTATTATTGTTGAGTCGCATAGAGATATTATCTGCCTTAATCGTATAAAAGGCCTTGTTGAGACGAACCCAGAAAGTTGGGTGATGGCGGTGGAAAGTGACGCGATGGCAGACGATGTGGCCGACGAAGAGGTAGATGAAGCAAACTACTATGAAGTAGGCGTAGATGATTATCTATCAGGGCCATTTGATGCACGCATGTTTACTGCCCGTATTCGCTCCCATATGCGTAGGAGTATGCCTAGCCAAGAACATGTAAGACCATCTCAAGGTAGTGAAGAGCGCATCGAAATAGGACCCCTTAAAGTCGACCAGCGATTTCATAGCGTAACCTTAAATGGCCAAGTGCTAACGCTAACGGCTAGGGAGTTTGCGCTACTGGATTATTTTTGTCGTCATCCAAACCAAGTTTTTTCTCGCAATCAATTGCTCAGTGAGGTGTGGGGCTATAACCACGAAGGCTACGAGCACACGGTGAGTACCCATATAAATCGGTTACGCACTAAGCTTGATAAAATCAACAGTATTGAAAATGGTGGACAGCTAGTAGAAACCGTCTGGGGTGTGGGTTACAAGCTGAACGTCAATGGATACATAGCGAAAGCGCTTATTGCATGAGTATTTTTTAGCTTACCCATGCCCTATCAGGCATGAGAGTTCAGAATTAACTTAAATTAGAAACAGCGTCGCAGTACCTAAGAAAGCAAAAATACCCACTACATCGGTTATCGTAGTTAAGATAACGCTGCCAGCTAGCGCAGGGTCTATCTTAAGACGCTTCATGATCATAGGTAAGGTTGCACCCGCTAAAGCAGCCGCAATCATGTTTACCATCATGGCAAAGGCAATAATTACGCCCAGCATGTAATCTTGTTTCCATAACGCGATGACAGAGGCAATAAGCACCGCCCAAATAGCACCGTTTAAAAAGCCGATGGATATCTCTTTACTGATAAGCCATCGTGAGTTACTGGCATTTACATGGCCTAGTGCCATACCGCGAATAACCAGGGTCAGCGTTTGGTTACCAGCCACGCCTCCCATACTCGGCACGATGGTATTTAAAATAGCTAACACAGCTAGTTGGCTGAGCGTTGCTTCAAATAAATCACTCACCATAGCAGCCATCAGCGCAGTGACCAAGTTAACGGCCAGCCACACGGAGCGGCGTTTAGTACTTTGCATAACCGGAGCAAAGGTATCTTCGTCGTCATCAAGACCCGCCATACTCATCATCGAGTGCTCGGCGTCTTCACGAATAATGTCAACCACGTCGTCAATGGTAATTCGCCCCACTAAGCGATGGTTTTCATCTACAACAGGTGCTGAAAGCCAATTGTATCGCTCGAACAGGCTTGCCACTTCATCGTCGGGCATATTCACAGGAATCGCTTCAGATTCCTCGTCCATAACGTCAGACACTCTATCGTCGGTATCTGCGGTGAGTAAACGGGTAACTGGAACAATACCAACAAGGTTGTCAGTTCGATTTACTACGTAAAACGTATCCGTATTCTCTGGCAGCTCGCCTTTTAAACGGATATAGCGCAAAACCACGTCAATGGTCACATCAGGGCGTAATGTGATGGTGTCGGTGTTCATGATGAAACCAGCGGTTTCTTCACCGTAAGACAGCGCTTGCTCTGCGCGCACGCGATCTTGTGCATCCATCGAATCTAGAATATCGGCCAGTACTGGCTCTGGAAGACTGCTTAGCGTCTCTGCTAAGTCATCGGTATCCATCTCTTCAAGTGCGTCAACCACATTAGCGGGAAGCATCTTTGTAATGATACCGTTTCGAACATCGTCAGAAAGTTCTTCTAAAATGTCGCCGTGAAAGTCACCATCAATGAGCTCCCATAATTCGTCACGGGTTCTGCTAGGGCTAGATTCAAGAATGTGGGCGACGTCTGAAGGTGGTAATTCAAGCAGAAGCTTACGTACAGATACGAATTGACCGTTGGTCAACGCAGCGTTGAGTGCGCGTAACTGAGTTTGTACGTATTTAGAAACAAGCGCTTCTGCCATAAGGCGTTATTCCTACAAGCTAAAAGATGAACAATGCAGGCCATAGAGCCTGAGTGGGCGTAGAATATCGCAATTATGATGAGTCTGTCATGATAATTGCGTAGGTTTTGCGCAGGATTTTAAGATAACTGCGCTAAGTGTTGATTTATTGGTCAATGGATTGGGCAAATAAGACTATTCGTCTTCGTTAAATCTTCCCTCAATAAGTTCTTCAATAGCTGCAAGTGCATCAACAGCATCACTGCCGTCCACAATTACATCTACCTGTTCACCTTGATGGCTTTCAAGCATCATTAATCCCAATACACTGCTTGCGTCTGCTTCCTTATCGCCTTTTTTTAAGATGATTTTAGCGTCGAATTGATTCGCCAGTTTAACCAGTTGGGTCGCCGCTCTTGCATGCAACCCTAACTTATTGACGATAGTTAGCGTTTTTTGAATAGTCATTACTGATTCAGCTCTCTATGGCGAATTTGTACATCAGGGTGTATTTCACTGAAGGTTTTCGACAGGGTCTGTGCGATATAAACCGAACGGTGTTGGCCACCAGTACAGCCAATTGCTACGGTTACGTAACTTCTGTTATTGCGCTCTAAATGAGGCAGCCATGTCGTTATTAAATTCTGAATTTGCCAAATGAACTTGGTCACTACAGGCTGCGACCCCAAAAATACTTCTACTGGTGCGTCTAATCCGGTCAGGTGTTTAAGGTCGGGCTCCCAGTGGGGGTTAGGTAAAAAGCGGGCATCAAAAACGTAATCCGCATCTTTAGGAATACCGTGCTTAAAGCCAAACGACTCAAACACAAGCACAAGGCGTGAGCTTTTCTTACCTAGGATACGCTCTCGAATTAACTCAGCCAGTTGGTGAATGGTAAGCTTATCTGTGTCTAAATATAAATCTGCGCGTTCAGCAATAGGAGCAAGTAGGGCAGACTCGGCTTTAATGGCTTCTGAAAGCGATTTATTAAGCTTGGCGAGAGGGTGAAGACGACGTGTTTCGCTAAAACGCTTAACCAGTACATCATCGCTCGCGTCAATGTAAACAATGGTCATCGACCACGAAGAAGGCAGGTAGTCTAGAATTTCTACCAAATCGTCAGGATTTTTAGGTAAGTTTCTCACATCGATACTTACCGCAACCTGATCGTACTCGTCAACAACTGTATGGGTTAAGGTGGGAAGTAAGTTTACCGGGATATTATCAACACAGTAATAACCTAAATCTTCCAATGCGCGAAGTGCGACAGACTTACCAGACCCCGAACGACCACTGATTATTATCAGCTTCACCTACTTTCTCCCTAATACTCTGGTTTTATCACATACGCGTTGTTGAATTAGGCGCCTACTAAACGGTTAATAGGCGCTTAATGTTTAACTTAATGCAGATAGAATATCGTCGCTTGTCGTTGCGCGACGTATTGCTTTAATCGTTTCTTTGTCGCTTAGTTTACCAGCCACGGTGGCCAGCGTTTGAAGGTGTCCTTCGGTCTGTTCCTCGGGAACGAGTAGCGCAAAAAAGATGTCTACGGGTTTCTCGTCAAGGGCGTCAAAGTCGATTGCTGGAGTGCTGGTTACAACAATGGCAATCACTTTCTCAAGGCCCGGTAGGCGTCCGTGGGGCAGGGCGATACCATTGCCAATGCCTGTACTACCCATACGCTCTCGAGCCATCAAACTGTTGAGTACCGTTGCCTGATCAATGTTCTCGTTTTGCTTGGCAGCGATATCAGCGATGATCTCAAGAATTCGCTTTTTACTATTACACTGAACCGCACACTCGGTGCGGTCCAGACTTACGATGGCTTGTATATCCATGCTTAATTAACTACTAATGTTTTTTCAGTTTTTCCTTATGCTTGATTACCTGCCGGTCGAGTTTATCAACCATGCTGTCAATCGCCGCATACATGTCGGTATTTTCTGAGGATGCGAATACTTCAGCGCCACTTAAATGAACGGTCGCTTCGGCTTTTTGATTTAATTTTTCAACGTTCAGGATGACATGCACATTAGAAATGTGATCAAAGTGACGTTCAAGTTTGCTGAACTTCGTATCGACATAATTACGCAAAGAGTCGGTGATTTCGACATGATGACCAGTAAGGTTGATTTGCATATTTCGTCTTCCTTATATTATTAAGCCCGATTAAATAAGGCTTTTGCGTTGGTTCGACGGCGGGATCGACAACGATTCCCGGTACTTTGCTATTGTTCGCCGGGCAACTTTAATGCCTTGTTCGGCCAACAATGAAGCAATCTTGCTATCACTTAGCGGCTTGCTAGGCTTTTCAGCGGCCACTAATTTCTTGATCAATGCACGAATCGCTGTAGATGAACATTCACCACCAGACTCTGTTGCAACGTGGCTTGAGAAGAAATACTTCAATTCGAAGATTCCACGTGGCGTATGCATGTACTTTTGCGTTGTCACTCGCGAAATAGTGGATTCGTGCATATCTACCATTTCTGCGACATCATTTAGCACCATTGGTTTCATCATTTCCGGGCCGTGCTCAAAAAAGCCCATTTGCTGCTGCACAATGCAGTTTGCAACCTTCATTAAGGTTTCGTTACGAGATTCAAGGCTCTTTATGAACCACTTAGCCTCTTGCATGTGTGAGCGGATGAATTGTGAATCGCTACTATTCTTGGCACGGCGACTCATTGCAGCGTATTGTTGATTTACGCTTAACTTAGGCAGACTGTCGGGGTTCAGCTCAACCACCCAACGGCCATTTTTCTTGGTTACTGAGACATCAGGAATAACGTACTCAGGCTCTTTAGTAACTAAAGCACTACCTGGGCGAGGATTCAAGGTTTGCAGTAAACGCATTGCCTCGCGTAGCTGATCTTCTTTCAATCGGCTTTTACGCATAAGCGTACGATAGTCTTTGCTGCTCAGTAAGTCAGAGTACTCTTCAATCAGTTGCTTTGCTTCAGCAAGCCACGGTGTGTCTTCTGAAAACTGGCGCAATTGCACCATCAAACATTCTTGTGGAGAGCGAGAGCCAGAACCAATAGGGTCGAACATCTGAATGCGCTTAAGCACACATTCTATTTCGTCCATTTCAATCGGCTCTTCCATATCATCATCGTTAACCGCTTCTAAAATATCGTCAAGGGTAACGGTTAAATAACCTGACTCGTCAATAGAGTCGATGATTGCTGTAGCGATTGCGCGATCGGTATCCGAGAAATGGGTAAGGCGCATTTGCCAAAGAAGGTGCTCTTGAATATCTTCAGTAGTCTCACCTTGGAAGATTTGCTCGTCGTCATTGGATGGACCTGGAGCTGGAGAAGATGAAGCAGAATAGTATTCGTCCCATGTGCTGTCGATTGGCAGCTCATCGGGAAGATCGTTTTTCTCAAGTGCATCGCCGGCTTCTAATGTGTCACTAGATGCAGAAGCAGTGGCCTCAGAGCCGCTGTCATCGTTGTCGATATTGTTCTTTTCTAGTTGCGGCTCGTCGTTACCTTCTTCAACTTCTAATAGCGGATTAGAATCGAGCGCTTCTTGGATCTCTTGTTGAAGATCAAGTGTAGAAAGCTGCAGCAGTTTAATGGCCTGCTGAAGCTGTGGTGTCATGGTAAGTTGTTGGCTAAATTTTAGCTGTAAAGATGGTTTCATCTACGTCTTATTTAAATGCTCTAAATTGAATATACCAGAGCGAAACTGAAAAATGACAATTCGGTTACATTAACTATAGCCTGAATTGTTCGCCTAGGTATACATCCCTTACTTTTTGATTACTTAAAACCTGTTCCGCCGTTCCTTGCGCAATAAGCTCGCCATGACTCACAATGTACGCCTTTTCACAAACATCCAATGTCTCTCGTACGTTATGGTCCGTGATAAGGATTCCAATCCCCCTATCGCGAAGATGTTGTATTATCTTCTTTATATCATTAACTGATATTGGATCAACACCAGCAAATGGTTCGTCTAACAAAATAAATTGCGGTTTTGCTGCCAGAGCGCGGGCAATCTCAACGCGACGGCGTTCGCCCCCTGACAAACTCATCCCCGTACTATTACGTATATGGTTAATATTAAATTCATCAAGTAGCGCATCTGCTTCTTCTTCTTGCTGTTGTGAATTTAAATCTTTACGGGTTTGCAAAATGGCCATGATATTTTCATGCACGGTGAGCTTTCTGAAAATAGAGGCTTCCTGCGGTAGGTAGCCAATTCCGCGGCGTGCACGCTCGTGCATGGGCTGATGAGTTAGCTCATTGTCGTCGATTTCAATCTTACCTTTATCCAGATTCACTAAACCAACAATCATGTAGAATGTGGTGGTCTTACCAGCGCCATTTGGGCCAAGAAGACCAACAATTTGACCCGTTGAGACAGACAGGCTTACATCTCGTACAACCTGTCTTGACTTGTAAGCCTTAGCAAGATTTTTAGCGCTCAAAGTTGCCATTGCTATTCATTGCCCTCGTTGTCTTTTTTGTCTTTCTTAGACGAAGTTTTGCGAATGGTCTCAGGTGTGAATACTGTGGTCACTCGACCCTCACCATCCTTACCTGCGCCGCCAGTCGCTAGCAATTGCTCGGTAATCATATCGAACGTGATGTTGTCACCCTGTACTTTACTGGTGTCTTGTTTCAACTCTGCGTTTCCGGCAAGAGAAATCGTTCGGTTCACCACTTCATAGCGTATTTCATTAGCTTTTGCTGAAACTGGCGTGCCGTCTTCCAATTGCTGGGAATAGCTTGCAGGCTTCCCTCTAGCAATAAATATTTCACGACCACCACCGTCAGTGGCAATTACTTCCACTTCGTCAGCTTCAATAACCAAAGAGCCTTGAGTTATGAGTACGTCGTCTTTGTACAACGCGGTTTTATTTTTACCGTCGATAAACTGGGTGTTCGAGCCTATTTTTATGGGCTGCGAAAAATCATCTTCACTGGCGTGTACCGCACCGCTAGCGATGGCAAGCAATAAACTAGTTGCTAGGGGAATAAGTGGTTTGTACATGATCTAAAAGCTCGTATTCTTGTGTGCGTAAATTCGCGTTAAACCCATTACTTAAAATGACATATTGGGTGCCCAGTATTTCAACGGGTTGGTCAGATGTCATTTGCTTGGTTTCTAAATTAATTTGAATGTACTCGGTCGATATACTTCTGACAAAGTCATCGCCAGTTTGGTTCTCAATATTAACTTGGTTTTCCAGCTGGATTAGCTCGTTATTGTATAGTGTACCTTCATCAGCGGTTACCACCCATGGTGATGACGCGTTTTCTGTATAAAGGGTGTATTTAGGTTGCTGAAACAATACAAAGCCAAGCTGGTCGTAATGCTCCATCGACTCTGCAAATACTTTGTGATTTAACTCACCGTCTTGATTGTACAGCGTAGTGGTTAGATTTTTTGCTTTGTAGGCGGGCTTTAGCGCATCGTTTTCACGATTCCCCTGCGTTTCAGGCTGCTCTTCCATCCACGTAGGGATGTACATCAGCATCGCCAGAATAAATAGCGCCGATATACTTAATCCTAAGCGATTAAAGCCAAACAGACTCATACACTAGCTCCAAAAATCTCATTTGCTATCCCTTTGGCCTGCAAAATGGTATCCGATATTTCTCGGACAGCGCCAAACCCACCGGGAAGGGTCGTAATCCAGTTTGCTTGTTTTGCTACGTAAGGATGGGCATCGGCAACCGCAATTTTAACCGCAACGTGCTTGTACATACCCGTATCTGGCATGTCATCACCTACCGCAGCCACTTCGTCAGTGTTTAACTCAAGGCGTTTCATCAGGTCACTAAGCGCGTCTGCTTTATTCTCTTCGCCTTGAATTATATGTGCAACATTCAGTGCCTTCATTCTATTTTCAACAATGGCAGAGCGACGTCCAGTAATAACCGCGACATTCACTCCATTGCTCACTAGCGCTTTTACACCATATCCATCACGGGTATGGAATGCTTTAAGTTCTTCACCGTCGTTACCTAAGTAAATTCGGCCATCTGAGAACACACCATCAACGTCGCATACCAGCAACTTTATCTTGGCTAGTTTTGCGAAAAGCGAGTCATTTATTTCCGTGTACAAGGTGGTTGTCATTTAAAGCACTCCTGCTTTTAGTAGCATATGCATGTTAAAAGCCCCAACAGGTTTGCGCTTATCGTCAGTAACCATTAACGCACTAATTTTATGGGTTTCCATCAAGTTCAGGGCTTCTACAGCCAGCTGACCTGCGGTGGTAGTCTTGCCGCCTTTAGTCATTACTTCTTCTACTGTCGCACTGTGTACGTCTACGCGGGCATCGAGGATTCGTCGTAGGTCGCCATCCGTAAAGACGCCTGTCAGCGTACCGTCTGCCGCTATCACGCCTGTCATACCCAATCCCTTTTTAGATATTTCCAGCAGTGCGTCAGCGACAGAAGCACTGGCATGGACAAGGGGGATATCACTGCCGCTTAGCATGATATCGCTAACTTTAAGCAGAAGTTTTCTGCCTAAACTACCGCCTGGGTGCGAAAGCGCAAAGTCATCTGAGGTGAAACCTTTTTGGTCGAGCAGTGCTACCGCAAGCGCATCACCCATAACCAGTGTGGCGGTTGTGCTTGACGTAGGAGCAAGACCTAGCGAACACGCTTCTTTTTCAACGCTGATATCAAGTACGACATCTGCGTGTTGCCCCAATGAACTGGAAGCACTGTTGGTCATGGCGACCACCTGTATGCCTAAGCGCTTAACTACGGGCAATAAGTTAACTAGCTCGTTAGTCTCGCCAGAATTAGAGATGGCGAGTAAGACATCGCCTTTGCTTAGCATGCCCAAGTCGCCATGGTTGGCTTCACCAGGGTGCATGAAAAATGCAGGAGTCCCTGTACTGGCAAGCGTAGCGGCAATTTTATTTCCGATATGCCCAGACTTTCCCATACCACTCACGACAACTTTACCCTTGCAGGCAAAGAGAATATTACAGGCAGCGATAAATTCATTGTTTAAGCGTTCTGCCAGATTAGCAATAGCCTGTGTTTCAATTTCAATAACGCGCTTCGCTGAGTCGATATAGTTCATCTGAGTTTGTGTATTCATGATTATCCGAATAGCCAGAATTGATAGCCGATAAAGCAAGCCAGAAGTATGAATCCATTTGTTCTTGATATTGTACGTTTGCCGATTAAATCGAAGCTGAACAAGAACAATAATAATGTTAAACCAAGCATTACGTACATATCTCGGTTATAGACGTCAGGGTCCAGGATACCAGGCGCGATTAAGCCGGGCATGCCAAGAACGGCAAGTAGGTTGAAGATATTTGACCCGATGATATTACCCAGTGCTAAATCGTCTTCACCTTTCAGTACACCCGCAACACTTGCTGCTAGTTCAGGTAGACTTGTACCAAACGCAATAATTGTTAGTCCGATAACTAAATCCGAAATGCCCATGTATCTGGCAATTTCTACTGCTGAGTTCACCAAAAAGTGAGCACTTAATGGCAGTATTACAAGGCCTACACCAATCCAAATGAGGGCTGACGTATTTGAAACGCCTTTGGGGATTTCATCTGCGGTTTCCGCAACCAGAGGGTCTTCTTTATCTACCTGTAGCGACAACCACGCCATCATTGCCAGTACGAAAATGAACAGGCCTAGTAGGATAATGCCTTCATAAGACTTAAGTTCACCGTCAAACATAAAGCCAATAGCAATCAATGAGATGATAAGGAGTGCTGGAAGCTCGCGCTTTAATGTTGTTGATGAAACAAGCAATGGTTTCACTAGCGCGGTTATACCTAAAACTAGCGCGATGTTCGTGATGTTAGAACCTAGCGCGTTACCCACGGCGGTGTTCATATTGCCATTTGCGGAGGCTATGGCGGAAACCACAATTTCAGGTGCCGAAGATCCCATAGCGACAATCGTTAGTCCGATCATCATTGGAGAAATGCCGATGTTTTTTGCTAAAGCTGAGGCGCCATATACAAACCGGTCAGCGCTCCAACTCAGTACAATCAGCCCAACAAGAAAAATGACAATGTTTAAAAGCACAACAACCTGTAATAGAAAGTATTTCGCTAGATTGTCGCAAAAAGAGTGCCATTTGCCTATGCTCGCAGCGTTTTATTTTCGCCAAATACTGTCAATTGACGTAAATTTCCGCTGAATACGCAAATTAGGTCGCACTTACACACACAAGACTTCATATTCAGTTTCAGTTAAGAAACAACAAAATAGGATGGTATTAGGATTGATTTGGGAGGCTTGTAGGATACTAGATGGGCACTTGGGCGTGAGATACCTAACATTCGTCTTAATCGAACATAACTTGTAACTTTTTGACTTTGGCGAGGGGCTTGAAAAAGCGTACAATGCCCTTAAATCACACCGCCCAGACAAGGTGTTCTATACCGTGTCTGGCGATAGAAATTCAAAAAAGTACACTGGAGAGTAAACTTTTTTGATTTTATGCGCTCATAAAGTAAACTGTGCAGTAAACCTTAAGAGGGGATCAAGTGAAGGCACAGAAATTGAATACTCACTTACTCTTATAATTTTAAAATTTTCTAAGTGGATTGAACGCGTTATTTTATAAGGTCTCAATCCAACGTCAGGGGTCGACATTTAAGTAACTATGGATCATTTAGTTGAAGTAGATAACCTTACCTTTAAGCGCGCTGATCGCATCATTTATGATGGGATATCGCTAAAGGTACCCAAAGGCAAAATTACTGCGGTAATGGGGCCAAGTGGTATAGGTAAAACCACGCTGCTGCGCCTTATTGGCGGGCAGTTAACGCCAGATGAAGGTGACGTTAGATTCGACGGCGATTCGATTGTTTCTATGTCGAGAAAAACGCTATATGAGACACGTCGTAGAATGAGCATGCTTTTTCAAAGTGGAGCGCTTTTTACCGATATGAGTGTGTTCGATAACGTGGCGTTTCCACTTCGCGAACATACAAAACTTTCTGAAGACGTCATTGCGACAATTGTCGCTTTAAAGCTACAGGCAGTAGGATTGCGTGGTGCAGCTCAATTAATGCCTAGTGAATTGTCTGGTGGTATGGCGCGCAGGGCTGCTTTGGCTAGGGCGATTGCACTAGATCCAGATTTGATCATGTACGACGAACCCTTTGCCGGACAAGATCCTATATCAATGGGTGTGCTGGTTAAGCTTATTCGTGAATTAAACGACGCACTTAATCTAACCAGTATTGTGGTGACTCATGATGTCACTGAAGTACTGACCATTGCCGATTATATTTATATCTTAGCTGACAAGCGGGTTATCGGTGAAGGAACGGCGCAGCAAATCAAAGAAAGTGACTCTGAATTAGTCCAACAGTTCTTGAAAGGAAAAGCAGATGGTCCGGTACCATTTCATTATCCTGCACCTGATTTGAAAGCAAGCTTCTTGGGGGCAGATAAATGAAGTTCTTCCAATCAATAGGCGCTAAAACGATAGGGAAGGTCACTGCGGTTGGTCGAGCAGCTCTTATGTTATTCGGTGCGTTAATCGCTGTTCCTCGGCTTAAAAATGTACCGCTGGTGATTAAGCAATTGTATGTAGTGGGCGTTCAGTCGCTACTCATTATTATGGTGTCGGGGTTATTCATCGGCATGGTAATGGCGCTACAAGGCTACACCATTTTGGTTGATTATGGCGCAGAAGGTAGCTTAGGCCCCATGGTCGCACTTTCATTGTTAAGAGAGCTTGGTCCGGTTGTGACCGCATTGCTTTTTGCTGGGCGAGCTGGCTCAGCCTTAACAGCTGAAATAGGCTTAATGAAAGCCACTGAGCAGCTGAGTAGTTTAGAGATGATGGCGGTAGACCCGCTACGACGTATTGTCGCACCGCGTTTTTGGGCGGGAATGTTAGCGATGCCTATGCTTGCCATTATTTTCAGTGCCATTGGTATTTTAGGCGGCCACTTAGTGGGTGTTGATTGGTTAGGCGTTGATGCAGGCAGCTACTGGTCAATTATGCAATCGACAGTAGATTGGAACCAGGATGTCATAAACGGCGTAATAAAAAGCCTCGTGTTTGCCTTGGTTGTGACGTGGATTGCCATATTTAAAGGTTACGATTCTATTCCAACATCGGAAGGGATCAGCAAAGCGACTACCGAAACGGTGGTCTATTCATCATTAGCAGTATTAGGGCTGGACTTCGTGCTAACCGCCCTTATGTTTGGTATCGAGTAGGGGAGCGGAATGAGTAAGTATAAAACGGAAGTAATGGTTGGTGTGTTTGTCATGCTTACAATCGGTGCGTTGTTGTTATTGGCACTGAAAGTAGCAAACCAAACGGTAGCCACCGAAGGCGATACCTACACGTTATATGCAAAATTCGACAATATTGGCGGCTTAAAGCCGAGATCGGCAGTAAAGGTTGGTGGGGTAACGGTTGGCCGTGTGTCATCGATTACGCTAGACCAAGAAGATTTTACGCCAGTGGTTGAGCTGTCAATTTTAAATGAATACAACGGCTTTCCAGAAACCAGCTCTGTGTCTATTTTGACCTCGGGTTTGCTAGGCGAACAGTATGTTGGCTTCCAACCTGGCTTCTCTTTCGACGGTGTCGCTAATTTACAGAATGGCGATTACCTTCAGGATACTAAGTCAGCTTTGGTTCTTGAAGATCTCATTGGTCAGTTCTTATTTAATCGCGGAAGCGACGAAGACTAATCGCAGTATTACGGCCAGACGTATATTACCAGGTCTTTAATTTATTCCAGCGGCGTGATGAAACTTATTAGATTGCCATCAGGTCTGCTAAATAGAGTTTTAAGTTAGGAGAGTAATTTTGAAAAAGTTTATGGTAGCACTTGGCATCTTCATGATGTCTGTAGCGGGCATAGCGAATGCACAAGAAGTTAATGAACAAAACCCGTATGAATTGGTTCAAGACGTAGCAAACCGCACGTTTGAGCGCATCAAAGCGAACCAAGCAGCGATCAAAGCTGATCCTGAAATGCTACGCACTATTATGGAAGAAGAATTAGTACCTCATATCGACTACAAATTCGCTGCTTTTATGGTATTAGGTAAACACTTTAAGTCAGTACCTCAAGAGAAGATGGGCGAGTACATCAGCGTATTTCGTCAATATTTGGTAACAACCTACGCTGTGGCAATGGGCTACTACGACAACCAAGAAGTCATCTTTGAGCCTGAATCATCTTTTGATGATAAAAAATCAGTAACAGTGCGTGCAGTGGTTCAAGATCCAAACCGCCCTGAAATCAAAATTGCTTTTAAAGTTCGTAAAGATAGTAAAACGAACGAGTGGAAAGCCTACGATATGGTTGCTGAAGGCATCAGCATGCTAAACAGCAAGCGTAGCGAATTTGAATCAATCCTTCGTCAAGACGGTATCGATGCAGTTATCGCACTAATGCGCGACAAAATTGGTAAGCCAGTTGAGCTTAAGCAAGGCGAGCCAATCGAAATCGAAGGAGAGGCTGAGTGAGCCTATTCGAGGTAAACGACAAAGGCAATGTAGTGGTTCACGGTCATCTTGACCGTGAAACGCTGTCGAAGAATTTCTGGGATAGTTTGAACGGAAATGAGCGTAGTACCTTGATTAACAATAAAAGATGTCTTGTTGATTTAAGTGATGTTGAGCGCGCAGACAGTGCAGGTTTGGCTTGGCTTATTAATGCCGTTAGGGATGCAAAGCAAAATGGTGTTAGCATGAGCCTATATAAAATGCCTGAGAAGCTACGTAAGCTTGCTAAAATAAGCGACGCAGATAGCTTTTTACCCGTAGAATAAACACCCGTTAGCGAATTAAGAAGTAAGTTATGGAATTGTCTGAAATTGAAAAAATCTTGAAAGATGCGTTAGACCTTCACGAAGTCCATGTAAAGGGCGAAGGTTCGCATTTTAATATTATTGCGGTAAGCGATGCTTTTAACGAAATGAGCCGTGTGAAGCGCCAGCAAGCGGTATATGCGCCTTTGGCTGATAAAATTGCAGACGGCAGCATGCATGCAATTACCATCAAGACGTTTTCAGTAAAAGACTGGGAGCGTGAGCGCCAGTTTAATATTCCTCAATAATAGGCGTAGCACGTGGATAAACTCGTAATTAAAAAGGGCCCTGCGCTCAACGGTACCGTGCGCATCTCTGGCGCTAAAAACGCGGCCTTGCCATTGTTGATGACAAGCTTGCTGACCGACTCTCCTTGTCGTTACACCAACGTTCCTCGTCTTCGTGACATCAATACTACGACGGCACTTTTGCGTGAATTAGGTGTTGAAGTCGCACTACCCGCACCTAACGATATCGTTATCGATGCGAGTACGCTACAAAGCGTTACAGCGTCCTATGAGTTAGTACGTACTATGCGTGCGTCTATCTTGGTACTTGGCCCACTGTTAGCTAAGCAAGGTAAAGCGAATGTCTCTTTGCCCGGTGGCTGTGCTATAGGTGCGCGCCCGGTAAATCTTCATTTAACTGGCCTTGAAAAGATGGGCGCGAAGATTGAAGTAGACGAAGGCTATATTCGAGCCGAAGTCGATGGGCGTCTGAAAGGTGCGCGTATTTTCATGGATATGGTAAGCGTGGGTGCCACTGAAAACCTACTGATGGCAGCGGCGCTGGCTGACGGAACAACCATTCTTGAAAACGCGGCACGCGAGCCCGAAATCGTTGATTTAGCAAACTGTCTTATTCAGATGGGCGCGAAAATTAGCGGTGCAGGGAGCGATAAAATAACCATTGAGGGCGTGGAAACCTTAAACGGTTGCGATTATGCAGTACTGCCTGACCGTATAGAAACCGGTACTTTCTTGGTAGCGGCTGCTGTGACAGGTGGGAAAATACGCTGTACTCATGCGGCGCCAGATACATTAGATGCAGTGCTAGATAAGCTAGAGCAAGCCGGAGCTAAAATCACCACTGGTGATGACTGGATAGAGCTAGACATGGAAGGGCGCAAACCACAGGCTGTGCGAGTTAAAACCGCACCACACCCAGCATTCCCTACGGATATGCAGGCGCAGTTTGTTACCTTAAACTGTGTTGCCGAAGGCACGGGCGTAATTACAGAAACCATTTTTGAAAACCGCTTCATGCACGTGCCAGAGTTACAACGTATGGGCGCAGAAATCGCGTTAGAAGCGAACTCAGCAGTGTCTAAAGGCAGCTCAAGCCTTAAAGGAGCTCCGGTAATGGCTACTGACCTGCGCGCGTCGGCAAGCTTGGTGATAGCTGGGCTCATCGCAGAAGGTGAGACTCACGTGAATCGCATTTATCACTTAGACCGTGGTTATGAAGCAATTGAAGAGAAGCTGGGTGGCTTGGGTGCCATCATTGAAAGAGTGAAAGAATAACTCAAGGTTTCGCACTTCTACGAAAAAGCGCCAGATAGAATATCTATCTGGCGCTTTTTTTGTGTCTATTATCTATGCGGGCTGGTATTAAATCTTCACGTTCTAAACTTGGGAAGCCGAACTAATCTGCCAGCTCCAACAATACTTATTGACCAGCGCGAAGCTCTGCAACCGTTGCCGTAAGAGTAATTGAACGCCCGTCGCGGCTGAGCTCAATTTCAAGTTCTGTACCGGGCTCGGTTTCGGCAATCATATCCAACGTTTTTGATGCGCTTTCTAAACGTACGCCGTCTATGGCTACTATGATGTCGCCAGGGCGGATACCCGCGATATCGGCAGGGCTGCCTTTAGCTACTGCTGAAACGTCTATGCCTGGTCGGTTGCGGTTTTCACCGCCAACAAAACCAAGCTGCCCGCGAACAACACGTCCATTGCTGATAATTTCATCCATGACTCGCTTAGCTAATTCGTAAGGCACGGCAAAGTTAATGCCGTCTACATTGCGAGCGCGATTATTTGAATCTAGCACCTGGAAGTTGGCGTTAGTGATACCCAGCAAAATACCATTGCTATCTACCAGCGCACCACCAGAATTACCTTGGTTCAAAACTGCGTCGGTTTGAATGAAATCAACATAATTAGATAGACCATTTCGTCCGGCTCTGCTTACTATGCCTTGAGTAATGGTTTGTCCCAAATCGAAAGGATTACCAATCGCCATCACCACATCACCCACATGGGTGTCAGGTTCTGACACCTGAGGAATAATGTGCAGGTTATCAGCGGTGACTTTTAACACGGCAAGGTCGGTCAGTGGGTCGGTGCCCACAATTTGCGCTTCCAAAATACGTCCATCTTGAACCGCTACGTAAATGCTATCTGCATCTGCAACTACGTGGTGACAGGTAAGCAAATAGCCATTTTCTGTCATGATAACGCCAGAACCCAAATTGGTGCGCCCACGAGATTGATTTCTGAATAGGCCTGAACCGTTCTCAATACTGACGCTGTAGATATTGACTACTGCAGGCGCAGAGCGACTTAGAGCAGTAAAATAGCTTTCGCGACTAGCGCTTACTGAGGGGGAGTTAAAGAACCCTTGAGCAAGGCCTTTGCCTTGACGTAGATCGGGTAGGAAAACTAACAGTAATGCAGCAACAGCTACGCCAAGAAATACAGATTTTAGTAAGAAGTTAAAAATTGAGCGGCCAGTCACAAATCACACTTTTTGTTATCTGTCGCACTTAATTAATACGTGCCGTTAACTCAGCACTACTTCACAATCTTAAAGCGCAACATTCTTAAATTATCATCTTACGGCAAAGGATATCACTTTATTTAATAAACTACCGTAATGAAACGCAAATTTTGTGCAACTCAATTTGCACTAGCATGTACTTCAAAACCTTTCATGCTGTTCATACAGCCTTATTTACGTGGACATAGGTGTAGCTCGAGAATGCGGCTTATCAGAGGAGTCCGAAAAGAAGCCCCGTTAGGAAGCTAGGAGCACACTGTTTTCAACGGTTATCATTTGAAAACAAAAACGGCGCTTATAAAGCGCCGTTTTTATGCTAACCCTCAGCTTGGACACCAACGCGTCTGAGCGGAGGATGTAATTGAAGAGCTAAATTGCTACTGTCTGATTACCAAATAAAGCGTAGAGTTTCCACGTTTTACATTGAGTGCGATAACGCCTTTGGCTTCGTCTAGTGCATTTCTAAACTCTGCAACCGTAGACGTACGTACGCGATTAACGCCAATTATCACATCATCAGATTGAAGACCAATTCGCGCCGCAGGCGCACCACGCTCAATATCAGAAACCACTACACCAGCATTACCTGCATCGTCAGTGCCGTTAGACAGGGTTGCACCTTCTAGGGCTGGGTGAATTTGAGCAGCCGTCACTGTCGTGTCTGTAGCGTCATCTAAGACAACATCTACATTCATTTTCTTACCTTTGCGCATAACGGTGAGCTCAACTTCAGCGCCCGCGCCCATACTCGCAATTTTTGCGCGCAGTTCTTGGAAGCTATGAAGTTTACGACCATTAATGGCAGTAATAATATCACCGGCTTGCAGACCACCTTTTTCAGCAGCCGAGTCTGGCTGCACTTCGCTCACGAACGCACCAATGTTCACTTCCGCATTCATGGCTTCGGCAAGGCCCGCGTCAATATCGCTACCTAAAATGCCTAGAAGGCCACGGCGAACTTCACCAAATTCTGCAATTTGATCAATTAGGCTTTTCATCATATTGGCAGGAATAGCAAACCCAATACCGACGTTGCCGCCGTTAGGACCAAAAATAGCGGTGTTGATACCAACCAGTTCACCGTGAAGGTTGACCAATGCGCCACCTGAGTTACCTCGGTTAATTGCCGCGTCAGTCTGAATGAAGTCTTCATAGCCACCAATGTTTAAACCTGAGCGACCCAGAGCGCTTACAATACCAGAGGTAACCGTTTGAGAAAGACCAAACGGATTACCAATAGCTACTACAAAGTCGCCTACGCGCAGCGCGTCAGAATCGGCAAGTGGTAACGCTTTTAAATCATCAGGTTCTATTTTAAGTAGCGCGATATCGCTTTGCTCGTCAGAGCCTAGCTTTTTCGCTTTAAACTCGCGACCGTCAGTTAACTTAACAGTGATTTCATCTGCATTATCAACAACGTGGTTATTGGTAACGACATAACCTTTATCGGCATCAATGATGACACCAGAACCAAGACCTCGGAAAGGGCGTTCTTGAACCTGCTCTTGCGGGGCGCCGAAGAAGTAGCGAAACATCTCGGGTACACGCTGCGTAGAGGTTTGTGTTCCTTCTACCGCAATGCTCACTACCGCTGGGGTAGCTTCTTCTAGCATAGGGGCTAAAGAGGGAACTTCATCTTTCTTATCAGAAAAGAACGGTAACGCCGCCTGTGTGCTAGCAGTAAAGCCCAATGAACTTACAACAACGGCAGACGCCAATAGACAATGGCGGAAAGACATTTTCATGTTCGCTTACACTCCTTCATGTTATATGCGACATAGCATGGTTTCACTAAAAGAGTCCGAGGTCGTGATAAAGTTCCCGATGTTACTGTTTTTCTGCGGTATTCTTATCAGATCCGCCGACGAACAGCCCAGAACCCGAGTTAGCGAAGTCTCTTGGCTGTGTGTCAGATACACGCTGAACTCTCGATTTGTCAGACCCTTTTAGGTTGTTACGTAAATACGTCGTTGCTTGTTCCCCATAAAAAGGAACTTTGCTGTCATCATCGCTGCCTTGCTCAAGCAGCAATTCATACTCTTCAATTTGTTGCTTTAAGGTTTCGCACTGGCTTTCAATGCTCTCTAAGCTTTGACGAGTTTGATGAATGTGGTGTTGCGCCTGCTGTGCGAGGATCTCTTTAACTTGCTTCTCAGTTTGTGCAGTATTGCCTGCGCCCTGCTTTTGTTGAAAAAAGCGACCTGCGAAAAAGCCAATAATTAACCCAACTACTAACAAAGCAAGAGATACTAACAATTCCATTATATTCTCCGAATCAATCTACATCTTGCAGCCGACCTTTACTTCTACGATCTAAAAGCTGCTTTCGACCATACGCTGAATATAGCAAGGTCGAACCCGAAAAGCGCATACATCGTGACATTTATTCGGTGTATGTCGAATTTCAATGTGAGATTCTACCGTGATTTCCATTAAAATTAAGGTCATAATTGAGAAATTCAAGCAGGTCGGTGCAGCAAGCGCCGCTATTGACTTTTGTACGGAGTGGTTTCGGCGATGACGCCATGGGAAAAATATCAGCTAGATCTTCAGTCGTCTGACTTTCATTACGACGCGGCGCAAGAAAATGCAGTAAAAGAACTTCAACGTTTGTTTGATGAACTTACCCAACCAGAAAAGAAAACGACGTGGCGGGTAAAGTTAAAAGCAGCGTTTGGGAAAGGCCATGCGAAGCCTGGTATCCAGGGCATTTACTTTTACGGTGGTGTAGGGCGAGGCAAAACCTATTTAGTAGATACATTCTACGACTGTTTGCCTTTCGAAAAGAAAATGCGCGTGCATTTTCACCGCTTTATGTACCGTGTGCACGATGAACTAAAGCAGCTTAAAAACGCACAAGACCCGCTAAAGCTGGTAGCGGCTAAGTTAGCAAAAGAAGCGCGGGTAATATGCTTTGACGAGTTTTTCGTGTCTGATATAACCGATGCTATGATCTTAGGCACGTTAATGGAAGAGCTGTTTGGTCACGGAATTGTGCTGGTGGCGACGTCGAACATAGTCCCTGACGATTTGTATAAAAACGGATTGCAGCGTGCGCGGTTCTTACCTGCTATCGATCTACTCAATCAGAATACCCGCGTAGTAAATGTTGATAGCGGTATTGATTATCGTCTTAGAACGTTAGAGCAAGCCGAAATTTATCACTACCCACTTGATGGCGAAGCCACCGAAAACTTGCATAGCTACTTTTCTCAATTAGCTCCGGAAGAAGGCTCTAAAGGCGAGGATATTGAGGTGAACAACCGAAAAATACCGACGCTTAGAAACGCTGACGGAGTATTGATGATAGATTTTAATGCCCTGTGTGGGGGGCCCCGTAGCCAGAGCGACTACATTGAGTTAAGCCGTTGCTATCACTCCGTGCTTTTAGCCAATGTTAAGGAAATGGGCCAGCATAATGACGATGTGGCGCGTCGTTTTATTGCGATGGTGGACGAATTTTACGAGCGAAATGTAAAGCTGATCATATCTGCAGAAGTCGCGCTGGAAAGCTTGTACTCCGAGGGGCTACTTAATTTTGAGTTCAGGCGCTGTCTTAGCCGCTTAAAGGAAATGCAGTCACACGACTACCTAGCAACCGAGCACTTACCGTAAGCATAAATATGGGGTCAGAGTACATTTTGACCTCATTGAAAATGTGAAAGCTACCAACCTATACCCTTTCTAGGGGCGTTCACATTGGTATTACACGAAAATTAAGGTAGAATTTCGCCCAAATTTTTTGTGTCGCTTAGCCTACCGTTATTTTGGGCAGTGTTTCGCTTGGCAATTTTTAGCACCGTCGCGTTCGGCCATTTATTGAAACGTCGAGTTCGGCAATGCTACCAAGTAAGGCAGAGCGATGCGCCTGATGAACGGTCAGGCAACAGGTAGCCCGATAAAACCCAACGCAGCATTTCAAATTGCGAGAAAGAGAATTTTAAGATGGGAAGAGCATTCGAAGTTCGTAAAAACGCCATGGCAAAAACTGCCGGCCAAAAAACTAAAGTTTATTCTAAATACGGTAAAGAAATTTACGTATGTGCGAAAAATGGTGGTGCCGATCCAGACACCAACCTTTCACTTCGCCGCCTAATGGAAAAGGCGAAGAAAGACCAAGTACCAAGCCACGTTATTGAAAAAGCGATTGATAAAGCCGCTGGTGGCGCTGGCGAAGATTTCCAGCCTATGCGTTATGAAGGTTTTGGCCCAGGTAACTGCATGGTCATTGTTGACTGCTTGTCTGACAATGCAAACCGCACCATCACTGAAGTACGTAACTGCTTTACTAAAACCAACGCGAAACTTGGTGCACAGGGTGCGGTATCGCATATGTTCGATCACCAAGCGGTATTCCAGTTTGAAGGTGACGACGAAGACGCTATCCTAGAAGTGCTAATGGAAGCCGACGTAGACGTAACTGATGTTGAAGTTGAAGACGGTAAAGTTACAGTATACGCGCCACACACTGAATTCTATCAAGTAAAAACAGCGCTAACTGAAGCCTACCCAGACATTAGCTTTATTGCAGAAGAAATGAGCTGGATGCCTCAGACCGAAACTGAGATAAGCGAAGAAGACATGCCGATGTTTGAAAAATTCATGGACATGCTTAACGACTGTGATGACGTGCAAGACGTTTACCACAACGCGATTACGCCTAACTAAGCTTTAGCTAATTTAGATTGATATAAAAACCCTCGCTAAGACGAGGGTTTTTTATTGTTGTATCTATAAAAAGAACTAGAACGTTAACGTACCTGCTTTATTCAACGTGTACAGGACAGATAAATACACGCTTCCCTACAGGTATACCGTTTCGTATTTGATTGGCGCTAGCAGCTTGAGAATACGGTTTTCTTGCTGATAGGTTAGCCCCACATCGCGCATCGCGCCTTGGACATACTCCACCAATATGTAAAATTCACGCTCCTTAATATTGAGACCCGTGTGAGACTCCAACATTGTTTTTCCATCATATTCGCAAGGCCCGCCAATAAGCTCGCATGTTTGCAATACAAGTTGATCTCTTAAATGTTTTTTGGGAACACCTTTGAAGTAATGACCAATTACGGGGTCAGTGTAAATTCGCGTAATCGCTACGCCGTATATGGTATTGAGCGTTTTATGGCCGCCAATTTCTTCATAAAGGCTTTGTTCAGGAGCGCTGGCGCATGCGGTTATCAATACGCTTAACGCAGCAATTACCATTAACCGGAAGCAGTGTCTGATCATTTCGTTCCCCTATCAAAAAGTGCTGTTTACCGTTAGATAAAATCCTGAAGAACTTTCTTGCAAAGGTAAATTGCCCAAATCCACATAGGCAGCGGTAATCGAAATAGATTTATTTGGGAAGTAGGCAATAAAGGCATCAACAACGGTGTCTTCTTCAGCTAAGCCTCCTAATCGATTGGTTTGCGTTCTAAACTCTGTGCCAATTGCTGTGGAAGGGCTAATTAATACCGCTAAAGAGCCCTCCCATTCGAGCTTAGCGCTATCGTTGTTTTCAGAACCAAATCCAAGTAAGCCAAACACATTCGCCTTTGTATATCGCGCGGTAAGATTGGTGAGTAAATTATAACCTGATGGAGTGCCTAACCACAGTTTCGTGGCTGAAAGGTAAACGTCGGTACCACTGTCGTCTGTCGCTCCTAGCAGCATTGGTACGCCTACGCCGGGCAAGGGGGTCGTACCGTCGGGTAGCGAAAGAGAGCTGTCGTAGTCTCTGTTTTTCTTGTATTGTGCGCCGATGGATATTTGGGGTATCCATGAGTTTTGAGTAAAGACGCCATCGCCAAGAACCTTAACTTTTGCACCGATTATATCTTGCTCAATGGTGGTGCTGTTGGCGTTTGTAATAGCACCTTCTGTGAGTAACGCGAAAACGTTGCTTGTTAACCCTGAAGCAATATCGAGGCGCTGTCGCTGCACGCTAAGCTCTATACGGTCAAACAAACTAATACTTGCCCCTGCTGTTGTAAGGGAATAATCGCTTAGGCTTAAGTACTGAATATTTGCCGAATAACTGACCTCTTCTTTACTCGCGTATCCGCCAATAAATGCCCAAGGCGTAATGCCGCCACCCGCAGTGCCCTCGAAACCTGTAATACCACCAGATGCAATTAAGCGAGATCCACTGTCTGCGAGTACGGGAGACGATGCGAGAAAAAGAGGGAGAAGCAACTGCTTAATCATAAGGTAAACCTAATGTTTTTAAATGGTTTTTTGTAATTCTATTAATCAGCATAGCGCCTATCCCATGAATTGTGAAATGCACGCTGCTGGCGATACTAGCTATTATCGAATTTTTATTATCAAAAAATATTTGAAACTGATTCGTTTTTTATAGGGCTTATCATTGAAAAGCCGAATCTATACCATACACGCCATATTCATTGAGTACTTTAATTTTCTGTTCGCAGCATTCATGCGTGAACAACAAATAGCAGACGTATTGAGGAGTTAGTTGTGTCTCATCCAATTATTGAAGATTTAAATAAGCGTTACACGGTTAAACAGTACGATGCGAGTAAACGCATTTCAGCTGATGATCTGGCGACAATTCTTGAGGCGTTGAGACTATCTGCGTCTTCAATCAACTCTCAGCCATGGAAATTTGTGGTTGTTGAAAGTGATGAAGCCAAGCAGCGTTTACACGATAGCTTTGCCAATAAGCATCAGTTCAATCAGCATCACGCTAAAGAAGCATCGCATACTATTCTGTTTGCTTATGATCCTAAATTTACGAAAGAGAAATTTGTAAAGCGTGTCGATGCAGAAGTATCGTCTGGTCATTTACCCGAAGATATGCGTGAAAACTTCATGGGCGCTTACGCATTTGCTGAAGCGAACACCGATGAGAACGGTAACAACGCGGCTTGGACCAAAGCGCAAGTTTATCTAGCGCTAGGCAATGTTCTTCACACGCTGGCGCGTTTAGGCATAGCGTCTACGCCGATGGAAGGTGTTGACGCCGAATTGCTTGGCGAACAGTTTAAAGATGAGCTAGACGGCCACGTTTGCGAAGTGGCACTTGCCATGGGCTACCCAGATACAGAGCAAGATTGGAACCATGGTTTACCGAAAGCACGCCTTGCAAAAGAAGATGTGATCGCGGTTGTGTAATACCTGACAACACAAGCTTACAATGATTATAACAAAGCCCGCTTAGTGCGGGCTTTGTTTTACTTTCTTACTTTTGTGTTCTGGCTTCCATTTCCTGTGTTCACTTATAACTTCTTTTACTTTGCGCACCGACAGACGCGGAAAAACGCGCACTAATGTAAGAAGTATTGCTCTGCGAGTTGTTGATGAATGTCGGCAAAATCAATTTGAAGCTCGTCGATATAGTTGTGCAGCGCTCGTCCTCGAAGTGTCGCAACAGGCTGCTTTTCTAAATCACTAATACTGTGGTCAATTCGCTCTATCATCGCTTCATTGTCGGGCAAGTTGAGGAACAAACTCTTTAGTTTGTTCAAGCAGAACAACACACTTCGCGGAAACTCCTTGCTATGTAGCATAAATAACAACACATCGCCCGGACGTATGCGAACGCCCATTTTCTGGCGATACATTTGGTAGCCGCTCAGGCTTCTAAGTACGCTCATCCATAAGATGTTTTCGAATGGCAGGTCACTCATGTCTTCGGTAAGGGTCGATGAGCGAACGTCAATTATCCTTGATGTCATATCAGCCCGTTCCAATGCCGCACCAAAGCGCCAGAAGAAATAGCCTTCGTCGTGGCTCATGCTGGCATCCATGGTTCCAAACATTAGTAAACACTGATTGATTACCTGTTTTAAACTTGCAAAGCGCCCGCGTTTACTTAGAAAGCTTGTACTGTTCTCTTTTACCGATAAGTGAAGTGCGTTCAGCGTTTCCCACACTTCTCTTGGAATAACGTCTCTGATTGTGCGCGCATTATCTCTTGCGTATTGAAGGGAATTTAATATGGAAGACGGATTGCGTGTGTCTACCGTAAGAAACTTAACGACATTCTTCTCGCTGTATTCATTATAAATGGCCTCAAATGGCTCGCGATTTCCCGTTATGTCTAGCAATGGCTCCCAGCCTGGCGAAAACCCTTTGGGTAAGTCCATCAGCAGGAGGTTGTTAACATTGATCAAGCGGGCGAGATTTTCAGCCCTTTCAACGTAGCGCGCCGTCCAATAAAGCGTTTCAGCAACTCGTGATAACATGTCAGTCCCTCCTAATCCACAATCCAAGTATCTTTACTACCACCGCCTTGTGATGAATTGACCACGAGGGAACCTTTAACAAGGGCAACCCTAGTGAGGCCTCCCGTTGTGACATAGGTGTGAGTACCTGATGAAAGGATGAAAGGGCGAAGATCCACATGTCGCCCTTCAATTGTAGAACCGTCAATAGTGGGGACGGTAGACAAATTCAAGGTAGGCTGTGCTATCCAGTTTCTGGGGTCAGCCTTTATTTGAGCAAGGGTTTCTTGCTGCTGCTTTTTGGTTGATTTCGGTCCAATCAGCAAGCCGTAGCCTCCCGATTCATTGGCAGGCTTTATTACAAGTTTGTCGATATTGGCTTCAACATATTTGAAGTCTTCGGGCTCATAACAACGGTAGGTCTCTACGTTAGGCAGCTTAATCTCTTCATCCAAATAATAGCGAATCATGTCAGGCACATAGGTGTACACCACTTTATCGTCTGCCACGCCAGCCCCCGGCGCGTTGATCAGCGTTACCTTGCCTTTACTCCACGCTCGCATTAGCCCGGGAACGCCCAGCATCGAATCAGGGTTAAACGCTTCTGGGTCTAAAAACATATCGTCAATACGGCGGTAGATAACGTCCACTCTGCGTAGGCCTTTAATCGTCTTCATATATACGCAGTCGTCTTTTTCTACGGTTAGATCTCGACCTTCTACTAGCTCACACCCCATTTCCTGAGCAAGATAGCAGTGTTCAAAGTAGGCAGAGTTGTAGATACCGGGTGTAAGTACCACAACTTCAGGTTTATCCTGAGGACGCGGTGATAGACTCGACAACATGTCGAACAGCTGTGAGGGATAGTCGTTTACGGGAAGAATATCCATTTTCTCGAACATGTCTGGAAAGACACGCTTCAGCACTGAGCGGTTTTCTAACATGTAAGACACGCCAGAAGGTACGCGCAGGTTGTCTTCCAGTACGTAAATGGTGCCGTCGCTATCTCGCACTAAATCAGAGCCGCAGATATGTGCCCAGATACCGTTTGGGGGAGAAACACCTACGCACTGCTTTCTAAAGTTCACGGACTTATCGAGAAGCGCTTTAGGAAAAACGCCATCTTTAATAATCTTCTGATCGTGATACAGATCGTCGATGAACATATTAAGGGCTTTTACGCGCTGTTTAAGTCCTTCTTCTACGCGTTGCCATTCTTTATTTGGGATAATACGAGGAATGATATCAATGGGCCACGCTCGGTCTATTGAGCTTCCTTCACCATAAACTGTGAAGGTAATACCCATTTCTTTTACCACCAACTCGGCGGCGTCTTGCGCGTTTTTGAGTTCTTCTTCACTTAATTGCGACAAATAATCCATTAACGGCGCACCGTGAGGGCGTGGTTTTCCATTTTTATCTATCAGTTCATCGTAAAACTCGGAAAAATTGCAGTGTTCCAGACTCACAGCTTTCGATAACGTCTGACTTTGTTTTTGACTACTCAAACTACGCTCCTTATTGTCCGCGATTCATATCCACTGAAACGTCTAAAACCTGATTTCCACCACCAAACATAATGCCCTTAAGCGGTGTGATATCTGCAAAATCTCGTCCGACAGCTAACGTAACGTGCTGGTCGTAGGGTTTCAAATTGTTGGTCGGGTCGTAATCAATCCAACCAGAGCCCGGTACAAAAAGCGCAACCCAAGCGTGGGTGGCGTCTGCACCAGTAAGCTTTTCCTGACCCGGTGGTGGAATCGTTTCGATATATCCACTTACATAGCGCGCCGCCAAACCAATACTGCGTAAGCAAGTAAGCGTTAGGTGGGCATAGTCCTGACATACGCCCCGCTTGTGCTCAAACACGTGGCTTACTGGGGTGTTAATCGTCGAGAAGGACGGGTCAAAGGTAAAATCGTTAAAAATGCGGTTCATTAAGTCGTCGCACGACTCCACGATAGAGCGGCCAGGCGTAAACGACATCAAGGTATAGTCTAATATCGCTTTATTGGCCTGTGTTAAGCGAGTAGGAATACTGAAAAACTGCGCTGCCAACATGCTCTGATCTACTGGGTAGCGGATTTGATCTCTCACGCTTTCCCATTGCGTATTGTGCGCAAACAGACCTTGTAATGGTGCTCCTTGAATTTCAACTTCACTGGTTGCGATGACCTGCATTTCTTCATGCAAAGTGGGTATTTCAAACACCGTTACCGTGTTGTCGAAGTAGTCTTTAAACTCTGCCTGATAGTCAGGTTCAGGCACAATGGTGACACTGGCGCTAATCCTCTTTTGATTAAAGGTGTTTAGCGGTATTAGGCGGGCATGGTTTTGTGTCAGGCTCACCTTGTCGGAATACTTGTAGGTAGTGACGTGACGAATGGTGTACTTCATTTTTTCACCTCACTTTCATTCGGATTACTGGCATCAGGCGCACTGGCTAATGGAGCTGTCGCTTCCTCATCCATTGGTTTTTCGACGATCTGTACAGACGCGGTGCCAATGCCAGACCAGTGCAGTTGTGACGCAGGCTTAGTGTGGCTGAAGTATTGAGTTTGCATCATTTCGCTAAATTTCTGCAGTTGTGATGTCACGCTTTTTAGTAAAGACACCAAGCCCGAAGGTGCTTGATTAGTGTTGATATTTAAGGTCTGTCTGTCAGCCAGCGCGAAGCTTGCTTTTAACTGCAACAGAATTTTCTCTGTGGTACTTAAAAAGCCGGGCTTGGCGCTTACCGGCAAGCTTTCGCAAAGCTCGGTAATTTTTTGGATTTGATGGGCTAATGAGCGTGGGTACTCGGCATCTAAAAGCAATAGCTCTAATCCCGTTTCAATACTTTGAAACGCTCGGTATCGGCGTCTGTGGGTAATTGCGCTCACTTGCGCCACCAACACGATTTCCAGCACGTTTTGTTGCTCAGCTTCGGGCAGAGGGAATTGCAGCAGATTTTGCACCATAGACACAAGCTGTTTACTGCGCTCTAACCGTCGTCCAATTTCTATCATAAAGGCGCCATTACTTTTAGACAGGCTGTCTTGAATAGAGCCGTTAAACGCCATGGTAAGCCCAATTAATTTATCGAGAGTACTTTGTAATCTGTGCGTTGGCGTCTGCTCGGTAATGGTACTAAATTCGTGATGTTCCTCTTCTAGGCTTTCGATAATGCGCAAGCTGTCATAAGAAAGTAGCTCTCTCACTTGCAGCGCGCTTTGCACCACCATATTAATGCTACTGTAAAGGCCGCCAGCGAAGGAATTATCGTTAATTAGCGATATCACTAATTCTTTGAATCCTCCTTCGTTCACGGTTATTTTCGCTGTGTCTGGCGTAAGGTAAGGGTAAATTAATGCCTGCTGTTCTAACCCAGATTTGAATCGTAGCAGGGCATTTCTGTGCGCCTCATCGGGGTAAATGGCAAGCTCAGTGAATTTGTCTATAAATACCCTGACCAACCGAATCACGTTTTCACTTCGCTCTACCGCACAGCCCAACCAAAATAGGTTTTCCGCCGTTCTGCTAGGCAGTAGCCCCTCCACCAGCGCTAAGTCTGCATCTGATTGCAGTGATTTGGGAATAGAAGGCGCACGCTCTTGTGGCGGACCTATGGTTTCAACCCACGTGTCCTTTATTTCTGTTTTGCCATCGGTGCGTGCTGCCTTGGGCGTAAAACACATGGCTGAGGGGAGAATAAAAACCTGCCCTTGTGAGTACAACGCATAGCAACGCATAATGACTGGCTTACTTACCAGCCCTTTATCGTGCCAAAATGGCGTATGCGAAAGATTCACCTTTTTTCGCCAGAATAGGTCGGTTAACGCTACCGTTTGTAGTGTATTTGCAATAGCGTCAGCGTCTTTTTCACCGTCGTATTTTAATTCAGGGTCAACATAGCTTAATAACTCATATCCCGACCAATCGCTTTGCGTAAGGTTTTCTGCGGGAAAGGTTTCTTGTTGGCGAAGCAGTAAAGATTCACCATTAAAAAACTCAGCGGCCCTATGCAAATTGTTTTTGATGGCAGGAATCTGAATAGCGCCATTGCCCAAGGGGTTGAGCAATACCACGTTCTGAGTTCGGACTGCATGAATAAGCCCGGGAATCCCGAACGCTGAGTAGTCAACTTGCTCCAGTGAATCTAAGAATCTGTCCTCAATCCAGCGCAGAATGACATCAACTTTTCGTAATCCGTCTAAAGCTTTAAGCCAGACTTGTCCTTTCCTCACCGTTAAATCAGCGCTTCTTACCAGGGTGTACCCCATGTAAGTGGCAAGATAGGCTTGCTCAGAATAATACTGATCATCTGGACCTCTGCACAAAATAACAATGCGCGGGTCATTAATCGCAGCGGTTTCCTGGTCAATAGCATGTTGAAGTTGCTCAAAAAAGCCTGCTATTCGCTGCACACCACATTCAGCAAACTCCTCACTCATTACCCTTCTTGCCACAATCCTGTTTTCCAGCAGCAGTCCAAGACCGCGAGGGAACTGGCAGTGATCGTTCAGCATGAAATACTCGCCGTTTGCATCTTGGGCTATGTCAAACGCGCTTAGAAATACACCGTTGTTTAACGAGGAAAGCGTGTGGCTCTCGGCAAGATAGTAAGGATGACGCATCAAGTGGTCTGTAGAGAAAACGCCGTTGGTTAGCGTTTGCCTGTCTGTGTTAAGGTCTAATAGCACTTTATTGAGCAGTAAGACTCGCTGTTCAATACCGCGGCTGAGCATTTCCCAGTCTTGGCTTGAAATGAGCATAGGCAAGGGATCTAGCTGCCAATTCTGGCGTTCATCGATATCCGCAAATCCACTGTTACGCATTAGTCGGCGAATTTCATTTGCTCTAAAGGACAGCTCGTCACTGTTAAGGCCTGACAAACGAGAAAATAACGTATTGAGCAGACGTTTGCTCTCATCCGCAGCAGTGCTCGAATTGATATAGCTGCTAAGCCATTCTGGCATGGTGAAATCTTCACTCATAAAATCGATTGTCACTTAAACTATAGTGTAGGAGGCCGGCGCAAATCCAGCGTATTTGGATATTCTTCATTCTCGGCTTCTTCCAAAGGTAAATCAAAATCACTGTGACCTTCATGGTCAACCACATACTGTGTAGCAAAGTGAGGCGACCACTCAGGCATGGAAGGCGATGCCACCGACGGGGTATGACCGTGATCCCAGAATCTGGCAATACGCCTTCCTTCTGCCTCAAAAGCGTTTACTGGCATAGTAGAGAAGTTGCGCCCGCCCGGGTGACTAACATGATAGGTAAATCCGCCTAAAGAGCGACCCGCCCAGCTGTCGTAAACATCAAAGACCAACGGCGCATGTACGCCAATGGTCGGGTGAAGCGCTGATGCAGGGTGCCACGCTCTAAAGCGAATTCCGGCTACATGTTCTCCGCGAATATTGGTGGGTTTTAACGGTAATCTGCGGCCGTTACACGACACTATGTAACGGTCTGTATGCATGTTTGAAACAGTGAGCTGGACGCGTTCCAGTGAGCTGTCAACATAACGCGCAGTTCCGCTGCCTGTCGCTTCTTCACCCAATACATGCCATGGCTCAATAGCGCTAAAGAGGTCTAGCTTAATTTGACCGACTTCACGGCTACCGCAGCGAGGGAATCGAAACTCAAAAAACGGATCGAACCATTCAAGCTTAATGGGAAAACCCGCTGCGTTTAGGTCGCTACATACTTCAGCGATATCTTGCCGTACATAGTGGGGCAGCATAAAGCGGTCGTGAAGCTCTGTGCCCCATCGCACCAGTTTCTTCTTGTATGGTTGTTTCCAAAACCACGCTAGCAGCGTGCGCAGAAGAAGCATTTGCATCAAACTCATTCTGGCGTGAGGAGGCATTTCAAAACCGCGAAACTCTACAATGCCCAATCGCCCGGTGGGTGAGTCGGGGTTGAACAGTTTATCGATACAAAACTCTGCACGATGGGTATTTCCTGTCAGGTCAGTCAGCAAGTGCCGAAGGAGCCGGTCAACTAACCAAGGTGAGGGAACTTCGCCATCGGGAATTTGAGAGAACGCAATTTCTAATTCGTATAGCCTTTCATCCCGCGCTTCATCGACACGAGGCGCTTGGCTAGTCGGGCCGATGAACAGGCTCGAAAACAAATAGGAAAGCCCAGGGTGATGCTGCCAATAGGTAATAAAGCTTCGCAGAATGTCTGGACGTTTTAAAAACGGGCTCTCTAACGGTGTCGGCCCACCCATTGTCACGTGATTTCCACCTCCAGTGCCGGCGTGCCGTCCATCAAGCATGAATTTTTCTGTACCGAGTCGACATGACTTTGCCATGGCATAAAGGGCATGGGTGTTTTTTACCAGAGTATACCAATCGGATGCAGGGTGAACGTTAACCTCGATAACACCTGGGTCGGGGGTAACCGCAAACTTTTCAACGCGACTGTCGTAGGGCGGGGTATAGCCCTCTAGTATCACGGGAATATTAAGTTTATCAGCGATGGACTCAATAGCGTTCAGCAGCAGCGCATAATGTTCAAAGTGGCTTACAGGCGGCATAAATACGCATAACTTTCCGTCGCGCACTTCTAAACAAAGGGCGGTTAATACTGACTTTTCACTAATATACCCTTTGTGAGACGTTGGGGATGAGAGCGTGCCGGTCATGTCAGCAGGATCCCGTTCTGCTAGCGCATCTGGACTACCTAAGCTACTCAACGGCAGCCGATAACCTAATGGAGAGTCGCCCGGTAACAAGAAGCAGTGTCCTCGTTTAAACGACCATACGCTACTTTGCCATCCGTCAAAAACCGTGTCGTAGGCGAGGGGAATAATAAAGCCCACGGGTGTATCTAAACCCTGTTCCAACTTGGCTAAAAAGCCTTTGCGGGTCATTGCGTGAAGCAGTTCTGGAGCGTCGGGTGACGGGTCTTGCGGCAGGTTACCCTCTTGCCATAAATGATACAGCACGTCTTCATAAGCGGTGACAACAACCTTTTCACTTAAACCCAACGCCGTGGCTAGTTGAGTAGCAAATGTTTGCGCTTCGTTTTGTGAGAAAGAATAGGTGGCGTTGTTGTCAGCAAGTAGTGCTTGATTATGCCAGATAGGCGTTCCGTCTTTACGCCAGTAACAGGCATATTGCCAGCGAGGTAATGGCTCTCCGGGATACCACTTACCCTGTCCATAATGGCGAAAGCCACTATTACTAAAGCTTTCCACCATTTTCATGAAAAGCGTGTGCGCTAAAATGCGTTTCTCTTTGCCGTCGGCGGCGGTATTCCACTGTTCGCTTTCCATATCATCAATGGAAATAAACGTGGGTTCGCCGCCCATGGTGAGGGTTATCCCTGCATTAACTAAGTCTTTGTCTATTTGGCCTCCAAGCCTATCGATAGCGGCCCACTGGGCATCGCTGTAAGGCTTGGTTACACGGGGCGGTTCATGCAAACGTTGTACGTTGTTGTAGAAGCTAAACGTCGATTCACATTGATCGATGGCACCGGTAACCGGCGCTGCCGACAGTGGTTCGGGGGTACACGCCAATGGAATGTGCCCTTCACCTGCGAAAAGCCCAGACGTAGGGTCAAGGCCAATCCATCCCGCTCCGGGAACATATACCTCACACCATGCGTGCAGGTCGGTAAAGTCTTTTTCCGGGCCACTGGGGCCATCAAGAGACTTTTCATCACTTGCCAATTGAACCAGATAGCCGGAAACAAAGCGCGATGCTAGCCCTAAATGCCGAAATAGCTGAACCAATAGCCAAGCCGAGTCACGACACGAGCCGCCTTTTTTCTGCAGAGTTTCGTCGATACTCTGGACTCCGGGCTCCATGCGCACACCGTATTCAATTAGGTCGTATACTGCGCGGTTTACACCCACTAAGAAATCTACGGTAGCAACAGGCTCTTTAGGCTGCTGATTGTCAATTAACTGCTGAAACAAAGACGATGCATCTTCTGTCTCAAGGTAGGGTGTTAAGTCTCTCGCCAGCCGTTTTTCGTACGAAAACGGAAAGGTTTCAGCGTAAGACTCTAAAAAGAAGTCAAAGGGGTTAATAACCGTCAATTCGGCAACAAGGTCTACGGTGAACCAGAACTTTTTAGTCTTCTCAGGAAATACTACGCGTGCAAGGTAGTTACCAAACGGGTCTTGCTGCCAATTGATAAAATGATTCTCAGGATAGACTTTTAAAGAGTAACTTTTTATTGGTGTTCGACTATGCGGAGCAGGGCGAAGGCGGAAAGTGTGCGGTGACATACTGATACTTCTATCGTAGTGGTATTCAGTATGATGTGTGATCCCTACAGTGATTGTCATGCTATGGCTCCATTGCCAATTGATATACAAACAGCACAAAAAATCACCTTATATCCAAGTGAGTAAACTTACAAGAAGAAGCGATGGGCAGAAATGTAAAACCCAAAAATTATGTGCTTCAACGGTAATCTCGTTACTCACGATATTGAATAATGTATACTCACCCCAATATATGCGCTATAAAACAGCGCGTGTTTTAAGCGCGACTTTTCCTTCACAGATAGACAATTCACTACTTTGAGAGCACTAAACTTTCGCCACGGGTTTTCGTCCTACATGCCGCTTTTCATGGCATGGATACTCTCGTGTCTCATCCTTAGTGCAAGCTTCCAAAGTGGTCAAATTAATAATGAAGTTGAAGTAAGTCAGCAGTCACCACTTGCCCAATTTAACTACGCGGGCAAAAGCTATTCGTTACGGTTTACCGGCACTAAGCTAGAAAACAGTGACGATCAAGGCGATGGACCTGAGGCAATTGTTGAATTGACCTTGGGGTTTATTGCTCTGGCTATTGTGTCGTGTTTGGGTATGGCAAATGTTGTACCCCGTGCTCGCAAACACTACCGCCAACCTTCTCGCGGCCCACCTTTATCCCTGAGCTAATTCTCTTTTTGCCTTAATGCACTAGCACGTTCGCTTCGCTGCATATTAAGGCGCTTTAAAAATTTAATTATTCAGGATTCTAAAATGGCACGATTTTCATTTCGTGGCTTTGTGTATGTGCTCATCGTTATGCTCGGTTTACTGAGCGCTGCGCCCAACATATTGCCACAATCAATTAAACAGCAGTTACCTACGTGGTACACCACTTCCACACTATCTTTAGGCTTAGATTTGCAAGGTGGTTCGCATCTGCTATTAGCCGCAGACACCAACGCCTTGTTTGAAAAGCAACTCAACAGCTTTTCGAGCGACTTACTTAGCGAATTGCGCAGTCAAAACGTGCGCTATACAAAAACGTCTCATTCACTCACTCATAAAGATAGTCGTTCTGGAAGTGTCGTCTTTACATTGCGTAGTGCAGATGATGCGAGAAAGGTAAAAGACACCGCATATCAAATTTCCGCTCAGCCAAATGGTTCAAGTGCACTTGATGTAGAGGTAAAGCAAAGCACCGTTACCCTTACGCTTAACGAGCTATACACCGAACAACTGGTTAAAGACACGTTAAGTCGAAGTGTTGAAGTAGTTCGAAAGCGTTTGAACGAAACGGGGCTTACTGAGCCTAGCGTTACGCTACAAGGTAAAGACGCCATTTTAGTTCAGATGCCGGGTATGTCTGACCCCACTCAAGTTAAAAAATTATTGGGCACTACCGCACAAATGACTTTTCACTGGGCCGCGAATAGCCAGTCTGAGCAGGTTATGAATAAGCAAGATGCGGCGGGTAATACCTATCGCTTAGAGCAAAAAGTGGCGCTAGAAGGTGAACATATTACTGATGCGGCAGGAGTCTTAAGTAGTGAAAATGGCCAGCCAGTAGTGACGTTCCGATTAGACAGCGCAGGTGCCAAGCAGTTTGCCACTATGACACGTGACAACATCGGCCGTGTGCTTGCTATCGTCCTTGACGACAAAGTGGTTACAGCCCCCGTCATAAATAGCGTGATCCCAGGTGGTCGTGGTGAAATAACCGGTAACTTTACATTGCCGGAGGCGGGCAACACCGCATTAATGCTTCGCACAGGTGCGCTACCTGTGCCACTTACCATTATAGAAGAACGCACGGTAGGGCCAGATTTAGGCAGCGATGCAATTCAAACCGGAGTGGAAAGCGGCGTGGCAGGTGCGTTACTGGTATTGGCATTTATGGTAGCGATTTACGGCAGGTGGGGCGCTATCGCAAGTTTTGCTCTTTGTATCAATATGGCATTGGTGTTTGGCGCATTAACCCTGTTTGGCGCAACCCTGACGTTACCGGGCATAGCAGGTTTGATCCTAACCATGGGCATGGCGGTCGATGCGAACATTTTGATTAATGAACGTATTCGTGAAGAAAGTAAAAAAGGTCGTCCGGCAGCCAGTGCAATAGAAGTGGGTTTTGATAAAGCGTTCGCGACTATTGTGGATTCAAACTTCACCACACTAATAGCGGTAAGTTTGTTGTTTATGTTTGGAAGCGGCCCTATTAAAGGGTTTGCAATTACAATTGCCCTTGGTCTGGTGTCTTCGGTATTTACTGCTGTAGCCCTAACTAAAATGTTAATGCTAAGAGTGGTTAAGTCGAAGCACAAGAATACGCAAGATCGCGCGCAGCAGCGCGTTCCTTTGCGTTTTTCATCACCGCTTTTGCGGTTAAGCGATAAGCTAAGCGGTATTAATTTTCTGGCAAAGCGTAAAATTGCACTCGCTGTTTCTGTCGTGCTTACGGTGCTTTCAATCGGGCTATTTGCTAAGCCAGGCTTACATTATGGCGTCGACTTTACCGGTGGCACCATGATTGAGTTGACCGCACCAACCCTTACTACCGATGAGCTAAGGAATGTGATTGAAAGCAATGGCTTTGATCAAATAGCAATTCAAGAATATGGCAGTGAACATCACTATTTATTGCGAGCACCTGTTCTAGATAGCAGTGGCGAGCTTGAAAATAGCAACGCAAAGCAGACTGACGCACTAAAGCGTGCGATTTCGCAAGCCGACAGTGAGGTAAGTTTTGATAAAATTGATATGGTTGGACCCAAAGTCAGCGGAGGCTTTGCCGAGCTATCCATTCTAGCATTGCTTATCGCAGGTGGCGGCATGTTGGTGTATCTGTGGGCACGCTTTGAAGCGCATTTTGCGAGCGCAGCGCTGCTAACCGTGATACTCGATTTAACCAAAACCATAGGCTTTTTCGCGCTTACGGGCATCGAATTTAACTTAACGGCTGTCGCAGCACTGTTGGCGCTCATTGGTTACTCTATAAACGATAAGGTGGTGGTGCTTGATCGCATCCGTGAATTATTGCGTTTAGACCCAAACAAGCCATTGGCAGATACTATTAATGAGGCCGTGAACAGCACGTTAAGCCGCACGGTATTCACTTCCGTTACCACGCTGTTGGCATTGTTACCGATGGCTATTTTTGGCGGTGATGCCGTAGAAAGTTTTGCAGTCCCTATGGTTTTTGCTGTCGTGATTGGCACGTCATCGACCTTGTTTATCACCTCTACGCTGTTGTATTTGTTGGGCAGTAGAAGAGAGAAACAAGGTAAAGCGCAGTTAAAGCCTACTGCAGAAGAGATTAAGGCTTCGTTGTCGCATATCCCTTAGGCGGCACAAGTTCCTTAACCCCAATACCTCAGCGTGCTTTTGTACCTCAATACATTGGTGCAAAAACGCGGTAAGGTAGCAGTATTAACAGGAACCCTTGATGCTCTCACGCATACCCAAATAATTTGCGTGAGAGCATCAAGGGCAATAAGGAACGTATAATGTTTGCAGTTGATCACATTATTTTACTCAGTGCAGTGCTTGCCATTTTGGGCGTACTGGCCAGTAAATTGTCCCCGCGCTTTGGCGTACCTGTTTTAGTTTTATTCCTTGGTGTAGGTATGTTGGCTGGAGAAGATGGTATCGGCCGAATTTTCTTTGATAATGCTGATGCTGCGCATGCCATTGGTACATTTGCTCTTATTCTCATCCTATTTGATGGCGGTCTACAAACGTCAAAAAAGTCCATAGCGCAGGCGTGGAAACCCGCCGCGTTACTCGCCACTTTTGGCGTAATTGGTACGGCAGTGGTCACCGGTATCGCTGCTATGGTTATTCTCGATTTACCGCTTTATAAGGGCTTATTGCTTGGTGCTATTGTCGGGTCGACAGATGCCGCAGCAGTGTTTTCTGTTTTGCGCAACGCTGGTATACGCATTCCTTCAAAAATAAAATCCACACTAGAACTAGAAAGTGCGTCGAATGATCCAATGGCCATATTCCTCACAATTGGCCTTATAACGCTTATTCAAGACAGTACCACTAAGCCAGTTGACTTACTTTCGCTGTTTGCCAGTCAAATGGGAGTGGGAGCGATAGTGGGCCTTGCCATTGGCGGTATTGCAGTATGGCTTTTCAGACGCGTCACCTTAATGGCCATCGGTTTGTACCCGGTATTTGTGATGTTGTTTGGTGTATTGTCTTTTGGCCTTGCTGCGAACTTAAATGGCAGCGGCTTTCTCGCTACCTTTATTACGGGTGTTATCGTGGGTAACAGCCGCTTTGCTTATCAGCGTAATACGTTCGTGTTTCTGGATGGGCTGGCGTGGCTTGGGCAAATTGCCATGTTCGTTATCTTAGGTTTGTTGGTAACGCCCACCGAGCTGTTTGTTAATTGGAAAGAAGGCCTTTTAATTGCGTTTGTGCTTATTTTTATTGCACGTCCGCTGGTGGTTATGCCTATTTTATTGCTTTCAAAGTTCTCATTTAAAGCGTCACTGCTTATATCATGGGTAGGCTTACGCGGTTCGGTGCCAATTATACTCGCTATATTTCCGCTAATATTCGGCATGCCATATGCCGAGCTCATTTTTAATGTGGTGTTCTTTATCGTGCTTATTTCTGCCTTGTTGCAAGGTTCCACCTTACCTTATGCGGCGCGTAAGTTAGGTTTAGTGTTGGACGATGAAGTAAAGGAATCGAGCACGCTGGAGATTGTAAAAGTCGCTAAGAGCAAGCGCGAGCTTATAGAAATAGAGGTATCTAAGTTATCGCCGGCACTACATAAAACCATTAGTGAATTAGCCCTTCCCGATAATACGGTAGTGGCGATGATTGCCCGCGGAGAAGAAACCCTTATACCCAAAGGAAGTACCAAAATAGAAATGGGCGATCAAATTTTCATTATCACCAAACTGCTTGATAAAAGCGCCGTTGAGCACTGCTTTTACAGCGAGCAGGAATAGGGTGCTATTGTAAGGTACTTAATGTAGAATGCGCCGCGGAGTTGGCCAGGCAATCGCCGCTTTCGTAAGAAAGGGGAGGAAAGTCCGGGCTCCAAAGGGCAGGGTGCCAGATAACGTCTGGGCGGCGTGAGCCGACGACAAGTGCAGCAGAGAGAAGACCGCCTAAGCATGTTTACATGCCGGTAAGGGTGAAAGGGTGCGGTAAGAGCGCACCGCACCTCTGGTAACAGAGTGTGGCAAGGTAAACTCCACCCGGAGCAAGACCAAATAGGATCCCTCAACGTGTGGCCCGCATGGGGATCGGGTAGGTTGCTTGAATCAGTGAGCGATTGCTGATCTAGAGGAATGGTTGCCCACGACAGAACCCGGCTTACGGCCAACTCCACTCTTTTCCCAAAAGAAAGTGAAGCCTCTACCTGAAGGGATATTTCCTCAGGCAGAGACATTTATCACTCTTTACTGAAAGAAATAGCGGAACGTCGCACCAATGGTGCGTGGTTGGTTCACAGTAAATCCAAGTCGAGCTCGTCCACCACGTTCTCTATCAAAGGATAGCTGCGCGTTTTCGTCGAACAGGTTGTTTGCATACAGTAATATTTCATAGTCATCGTAGGTAAGACCGAAGCTCATATTAAGCGTGCCGTAGTCGTCTAACAACAAGTCTAATTCCGTTGTTTCTGCGCCAGTGGCACCGCCAAAGGCAAGGCCTGAAGTGAATATACCTGCGCCTGCAACTTGGTCACTAGGCTGGGTTATACGATCACCCACATACTGGTAAGAGCCTTGGAAATAGGTGCTGTTTGAAGAGAATAAAGGCTGCGCCAAATCGTAGGTAAATGCGATGGCAAAGCTCTCTTCAGGTACTGAAGCTAAGCGGTTACCGTCTTCTACGCCACCTAGTACCGCACCATCACCATCAACAACGGTTGAATCGAACTCGGCTTCAATGATGCTACCCGTTAATGAGAAAAAGAGCTGGTCAGTAAACTGACGCGTAAGCTCAAATTCAATACCTTGGGTGTGGGCGTCAGGCACGTTAAATGATACACGTGACGAGCAAGAACCAGCATCCAATGTAACCTGAAGATCTTCAATATCGTTATAGAAAGCCGAGATGTTAGCTGACCATCCACGACCTGATGATTTCATACCGATCTCATAGTTGGTGAGCTTTTCATCGTCATAGTCTTGGAACGAACCAAAGATGGCTTCATCTTGGTCGGTACACAGGCTTCTATTTAGCGGGTCATTTACACCGCCAAGTCTAAATCCTTGAGACACCTGAGCATTTAAGTTCACGTTTTCGTTTACGCTATACTGGCCGATAACGCGAGAAGTAAAGCCATCTGATTCTGTAGAATCGGTCTGGTTGTCGCCGTTGGCAAATAAGCCCCCAGAGATAAACTGACGCTCTTCTTCATAATCGTAAAAACGAGAGCCCACGGTCATTTTAAAGTCATCGTTCACTTGATAGTTCACTTCACCAAACACAGCAAGCTGCTTCAAGTCGTACGGTAAATAGGCGTTGTAGGGAGAATCAGCTTCAAAACCATTGGCAACCGCTGCTGACGTGCCTTCACCTAAGGTGGCGTCGGTAAATGCGTCGTACCCAGGGGTAGGGAGTGATTGGTCGTAAACACGCTCTGTAGAAGAGTAGAAAGCGCCAACTAGCCAGTCTAGCGCGCCATCGCCATTGGATGCGGCGCGAAGCTCAAAGGTATCTTGCTCTACTTCCGTTCTGTCTAATAAGTTCGACGGTAATAGTACGGCTTCATCAGGAAAACCTAAGTCGATACTTACTGAGCCCGAAAGCGCGCTGGCATCACGACTTACAAGAATATCGCGGTCGGTATAGCTATAAACAAAGGTAAAGTCAGCAACGTCAGCTTGATATTCAGCAGTTACGTCAGCAATCAAGGTATCGTCAGAGAAGCCTTCTTCAAGCAGCAGGTACTGTTCTCGTTCACCCAATTGAATAGCTGGGCGGGTCGTTGTGTAAGGGTTAGCAAACACGTTATACACTTCCTGCCTGTTAAACCCGTTCATTTCCAATTCTTGGAAGATAAGTCGTGGTGTAATGGTGAGCTTATCGTTGGGTGCGATAATGAAAGCTACGCGTCCGCCAGTTCTATCGCCGTCGTTAACGTCTTCGCTAAACGCGCCGTTTTCACCTAACGCATCTATAAAGCCTGCGTAATCAGTGCGGTATACCACCGCGCGCATGGCAATGGTGTCGGAAATAGGTACATTTACCATGCCCTTAACGTGACCGCCCACGCCACCGTCTGTCACACTATTAAGATTAGCTTCAAACTTACCTTCAAAGGTATCTAACTCGGGCTGATTGGTGATGTAGCGAAGGGTTCCGCCGATAGAGCCAGATCCAAAAAGCGTACCTTGCGGACCGCGCAGGGTTTCAATGCGGTTAAGGTCGAAAAGGTCGAGATCTGGAGTAAATAAAGACAGCGAGATTACGCTTTCATCGAGGTATACGCCGACCTGCTCCTTAACGCCTGGTTGGTCTCGTACAATTTGACCCGCTGAAACGCCACGCATAGATACTTGGCTTTGGCCTGGTCCTAAGTTCTGAATTGATACGCTCGCCACGTTTCTTGCGACGTCTTCTAAGTTTCCTGCACCGCTGCGTTCAAAGTCTCGCTGCGTTTGTGCGTTGATTGAAAAAGGAATGTCTTCAATGGATTCTGCACGCTTTGTTGCAGTTACTATGATCTGCTCAAAGTCATCGTCATCCTTTTGTTGTGTGTCCTGCGCCATTGCACCGGAGCTAAGCAGCCCCATTACCGCAACGCTAAGTGTGCTTCGTCTAAACGACGATTTTTCTATTTTAAACATAAGTCCATCCAGGTTGGTTGTTTCTATTTTGTTATCAGGCAAGGGCGTAATGTGGCAAAAAAGTTGGGTTATTTCCATAACTTGCGAAACAAATATTTCATTTTTTGTTGTATCTAATGCGGTACGTTTTTCTTGTTAATTTAGTGTTAATTGTAAATGTGTGGGGAATGTGCGTCTAAAAGGTCAAAAGAAGCGTCTATCTGGCTAATTACAAAAGCAATAATCTAAGTATCATCTTTATGAGAGAGGTGTTGACCCTAAGAGCAAAAATGACTGAGTGATAAAAGCAAGCGGCAGCAATCGGTTTATATCAGCATCACAGTAAAAGCTGATGGGTTAATTAGAGAAAGCATTGTTCAACAGTTAAAGCTAAGAAGGTGAGTAATAGAGTGGAGAAGGCAGTGAATACAAGCGATGTAGTAAAAGGGGTCTTAGCAATTGTTATCGCAAGCTTTCTGTGGGGGACAACAGGCACTGCCGCTCAGTTCGCTACAGAAATCAGTCCTCTGGCAATCGGTGCCTTTGCAATGGGTATAGGCGGTGTATTGCTTTGTGTTAGTGCCCGAAAATCACTAGTAAAGGATGCACCTATTCTTTTTTCTACAGCACTGACCTTTCTGTTTGGCAGTGCATGTGTTGCAATTTATCCGCTGGCCTTTTACAGCTCAATGCGTTTGTCAGGCGTTGCCATAGGCACCGTGGTTTCTATCGCCAGTGCACCACTATTCGCTGCGCTTTTAGAGTACTTTTTAAGTAAAAAGCCCGTGTCTTTAAAATGGTTTATTAGTTTTGTGTTTGGTGCGTTTGGGATTGGCATGTTAGCCATGGGTAAGGCACACGACGCAATGGCGTTGTCAGCATCTAAAGATGATCAGGTGTTCGGCGTTCTATTGGGTTTAATTGCAGGTTTAACTTACGCTGGGTACTCATGGGCTGCGAAGCAACACATTGACGCTGGCGCAAATTCAAAATCTGCCATGGCCGGACTTTTCGGTTGCGCTGCCGTTGCTCTGTTGCCTTCCCTCTGGTTTACCGGTCAAAACTTGTTTACTAACACTATCCACATTAGCGTTTCACTCTATATGGCTGTGGTGCCAATGTTTCTTGGTTATTTGCTATTTGGCTATGGTCTTCGCACCACCGAAGCGAGTAAAGCTACGCTTATTACGTTAATTGAGCCACTGGTTGCGACACTTTTCGCTATTTTTCTGATTGGTGAAGTATTCAAGCCGGTGGGATGGGTTGGCATGACGCTGGTGTGTCTTTGCCTTTTAATCCAATCGATAAAATTTCCATTTGCTTTAAAGCGCTATGGCAAAAAAGCAACGGCGTAATGTTGAAACCGCGTGTGGCTTATAATGAAAAGTCAGAATACTTGTTAAGTATTCTATCAATTTGACCCGTTTGTTTTAATTCAGCAATGGCGCGGTTAATGGCGGGGAGCTTATCTTTATGTCGATTGTGAACACGCAACGCCATTTGGCCTGCCGTATGGATGGGGCCCAGCGCTATTTTTACGTTGTGCATTGAAGACCAGTAACGCGCCGCTGCTTCCTCCATTATGATGACATCTATCCGTTTCATGCCAAGGGCTAAGATAAGGTTACTCTCGGCTTGAAAGTCCATTCTGACGAACTTATCAGAATCAAAATACACATAGCCGGAGATCATCCCTACGGTTTCACCGTAGATAGAGGCGACGGTTTGGTATCGGCTATGGTTTTCAGGCAGAGTAATAAAGTATTCTGTGATGTCTATAATGGGATCTGAGAAAGTGAAGTCGCCCGCGGGCTCATCTTTAGACAGCCAGCTTGGACTGAAAAAGTCGAAATCAAGAGCGCCTGTTTTAAATGCAAGCATGGCACGTTTGGTAGAGAGCATGACTTTTTCTGTCTTAATACCTGCTCTATTCATAATAAGGGGAAGGATTTCAACTAGAATACCGGCCCTATCTGCGTCGACAGCATTTTCGTACGGGATAGAGCTGCCTGACGTTCCAAGATTATATCGCAGTACTTCATCGGCAGTCGCGCCACCGCCAAAAAGCGAAACGTTAATCAATAAGATAAACGAAACAACTTTTTTGATGTGTTGGGCTAGTCTCGCTAAGGCGTTCACTCAAGATGTTCCACTTCAATAGATTAATGAACGGCGCTTTCTTCACTATTTCTTTCAATGCTTGCCCAATGCTCAACTTTGTCGATGAGGTCAATAGCATCAAAAGGTTTACTTAGGTAATCGTCCATTCCGGCGTTAACGCAGCGCTCTTTGTCACCTTTCATGGCATTGGCGGTTAGTGCGATGATCGGCACGTTTAAATAGCGTTCTCCGGCCTCACCATTTCTTATGCGTTTAGTTGCTTCAAAGCCGTCCATTTCCGGCATTTGACAGTCCATCAAGACAACATCAAAGGTCACTTTCATTTTGTTCAACGCTTCAAGTGCCTCTAGGCCTGATTTGGCACTCAATGTAGTGTGGTTATTTAGGTGCTGTTTAACAATAACCTGATTAATGTCGTTGTCTTCGACAATTAATACTTTGCGTTTTTTCCCTTTTTCCCGCTTCACTCCTGAGGAGTGGTGAACTGGCTTAAGCAGGGCTTCGTCGGCTTGTTCAAGCATAATAGTGAAAGAGAACGTGCTTCCGTGACCTTTAACGCTCTCGAGTTTTATATCGCCGCCCATGAGTTCGCATAATTGTTTGCTAATAGAAAGGCCAAGGCCTGTTCCGCCGAATTTGCGAGTTGTAGAAAGGTCTTCTTGGGTAAAGACATCAAAGATTGTACTTTGCTTATCTTGTGCGATACCAATGCCGGTGTCTTTTACGCTACATAAAAGCTTAAGGCTGTTATCTGCGTTTTGCTGAATGCTGGTGGTGACTTCAATGCATCCACTGTCGGTGAACTTCACGGCATTACCTAACAAGTTCGAGAGTATTTGTCTAAAGCGTACATCATCGCCTTGTACAACGTGAAAGCCTTGTAAATCAAAGTGAAAATGTAGCGCTAACCCTTTTTCTTGGCACATAATCGCGTACTGACTTTGAAGGTTTTCAAGCGACTCTAAAATGTCGAATGGGTTTTCTTCAATTTGCAGTTGGCCTGCCTCTATTTTAGAGAAGTCCAAAATATCATTTACGATATGTAAAAGGCCCTGGATACTAAACTTAGCAAGAGACAGGTAGTGCTTTTGCTCCTCAGTGAGTTCAGAGCTAGCCATTAACTGCAAAACACCAGAAATACCGTGTATTGGCGTGCGTATTTCATGGCTCATACTAGCGAGGAAGCTCGATTTAAGACGGGCAGACTCTTCCGCTTTTTCTCGCGCATCCTGAAGATACTGTTCGGTTTGTCGTTGTTGAGTAACGTCCTGTTGAAACCCGATATAGTGAGTGACTTCACCATTTATTTTTACCGGCGTTAAATTCAAACGATTATAAAAGGCGCTGCCGTCTTTTTTATAGTTGAGCAGCGTCGTTTCAATAGGCTCGCGCACTGCAATAGCCTTGCGGATTTGGTCAACTGTCTGCTTGCTGGTTTCATCGCCCTGCATCGACCTGCAGTTATGACCGATTATTTCTTCACGACTGTAGCCTGTAAGCTCTTCAAAGGCACTGTTTACGTATATTATTGGTTGGCCGACGCGCTTAATGTCCGAAATGATGATCGACACGGTTGCTTCATCCATAGCGTGAGTGAGCACTTTAACGTGACTTTCAAGAGAGCGTTGTTCAGTTTCGTCGCTACCAACATAGATATCACCACGAATATTACCATTAGCATCGGCCAGTGATGTTTTAGTCCAATGAACAAACCGCTCTTGGCCGGTTGATACCGAAAAGTGTGTAAGTTCATTGCTCTGTGAAGAAGCAAGCTTTTGCATAATGAACTTCAAAATACCGTTCTTTTCACCGTACTGGTCATGACAAAAGTCGTCGAAGCGCTTATTAGAAAGTAAAATTTGCTTGTCTTGATCAACCACAACAAGCATATCGCCCATTGACTCCAACACGTTAGAAAACTGTTCGTTAGACAGTGAAACCTCTGTCAAATCCCAAATCAGTTTGTCAAACGCTTCGCGAATATCCGCAAGTTCTTGGGCCTCAACTTCACTATCAAGGCGTAGTGAGGTCTTATCATCACTGTTTAGTCGATTCTTAATGTCATTGTACAAAGTCGAAAGTGTTCGCTCGGCAAGCGTTCCCGTCATACTCACCATATGCAAAATGATAAATACGAAGCCTACAATCATTGCCAGCAATACAATCCCAGTCCATGCGGCTTCTCTGTATGCGGTGATGGTGGGTTTCACGCTGTATAAGGTTAAATTTTGCCAATCAGCCTTTTTTATAGCGTAGCCGCTGTCATCAAAATCGGAAAAGCTTGAGTTGGGAGCAATGAGTGATGGCTCACTGCTAAACAGGACATGCCCACTAGAGTCGGTAACAAGCTGGTTAGTCAGTCTGGGATAGGGCGCGAGCAAAGACTGCAAGCTATCCACATACATGACAAGTGCGCCTTCCGCTACGCCTCTAAGTAAAACTGGAACGCTTATTAATACGCCGTACTTTGATACCGAGGAGTATGCATTCGATGAACCAAGGGTTTGCTGGCGCCATGCACTACTGAGCGACTCGGGGATAACAGCATTCCAGTTTTTATCAATCACTCGGTTGCCGGCAAAATCAAATAGTGCAAACTCGACACTTTTCGCCTGAGTTAAATTTAACGAGCGGAAAAACATGGGAAGGTAATTATCCCTTTGCTCGAAATCAACCAAAGAATTGATGATGATATCGTTAGCTGCCAAGTCTGCTAGCTGTCTAGTGGTGTCGCTAACAATGTAATTGATATCTTGTTCTAAACCATCAACAGATTGTTGTTGAAGCTGGTCGGTTTGTTTAACAATGAAGTGGAAAGAGAGAGCAAACAGAATGATAGACAAAACCGCGACGAGTAAAACCAGTCGCGGTAGCATGCTTGAAAGCAGAAGAGAGCGTAACCTTGGGGGCTGCTGCATCATTGCACGCCCGTTGTTACCAAGTGACCCTTTTCGTTAAACGTAGTCATAAAATAATCCTTTGCCCAGAGTGCATCGTGTCTGTCCTCTGAAAATGGAGCTGTGTAGTGCTTCACTGCACCTTGCACATTTTGAAGAGACTCTAGCGCAGCGCGTAATGCGTCTACTTCTATACTACCAGCTTTCGCGGCAGCTGCCGCGATTAAATGAGTTAAATCATAAGCATGAGCCAAACCTGTCACACCACCAATCGCAGTCGCATCCACCAAGCCATACTTATTATAATAGGCTTCTAACAAGCTTTTTGCCTTGGTATTTTTCTGGTGGTTGAAGTGGAAGGTTTGAAGTACTGACACATTGTAGTTAGCGATGGGCTTTGCAAGTAAAGAGGCGAACTGACCCGACGCGACTCCCCAATGCGACACAACAGGGAGAGAGGCGATGCCTTGTTTTGCCATCTCATCGAGTACCACAACACCTTCAGGAACGTTAGTGACAAGAATAATCGCTTCCGCTTTCGCGCTTTTTATTGCCGCGATATCCTCAGAAAAGTCTTTCTGCTGCCAATTTATCCAATGGGTTGCTGTTATATCAATATCATTATTACTTGCAGCTTGTGTTAATGATTCAAGGTTTGAGCGTCCCCATCCTGTTCTTTCCAGTACCAACGCGATATTTGATAGCCCCATATATTTGACGTGATTAATTAGGACTGACGCTGCTTCAGCGTCGCGTACCGACACGCGAAATATGTTATTCGGTGAGTGCCCGTTGTCGATAATAGGCGTCCCCGCTGCCCAAGGAACCAACATCAAAATGTTTTTTTCGTGTATTGGGTCGACTTCAGCGAGAACTACAGGTGTATGAACGCCGCCTACTACCGCAAGTAAATTGGGAGTTTGGGAAAATTGCTCAATGTTATATACACCTCGAGCTGGGTTGCCGCGATGGTCTTTCGCAATAACTTTTATTTGACGACCTAGAATCCCACCAGCGGCATTTATTTCGTCGACGGCAAGCTCGACCCCTCTTGTAATAGCGATGCCACCTTCAACAGCTACCGCTGAAAGATCGGCATCAATACCAATCACCAGAGGTTCCGTTGAACTTAATGCTTTACTTGCAGTAAAAATTGAAAAGACGCAAGCCAGCGAGAGAAAGATAGAAAGTGCACGCATGAATAGGCTACCTAAATGTTAACCTTAAAAGTGTATAGCAATGTGCTCAGTCTTTTAGCGTAAACGTCTTATCCTTTAGTATAAGTTTGATGCTTTTTTGAGAGCTTTTACGAGATTTTTGAGCGCTGGCTACGGGGTGGTGTACTAAACGAGTGCGCATTAATTGTGGCACGATTCTACTATTAGCTTATATTTCGAGAGAGTGGTTGTACATTTGCTAAACAGTGTTCGACGTTGTTTAGTTGTTCCTCTGGTGACGAGGTAGCAGTAAAACCGCCTGATAAAAATGGTTTGCGTATGTTGCAAGCAAGGATAAACAGCGGTTTGGAGCGTGAGTGCGAAAGAATACCCTGCCAACAATAATAGACATTGAAGCAAGTGGATTTGGCGCAGCGAGTTACCCTATTGAGATAGGTATCGTGCGCTATGATGGTGCAAAGTGGTGTAAGCTACTTCGGCCCTTTGACTCGTGGGTTCACTGGGATCGAAAAGCGGAGTCACTGCACGGCATAACGCAGCAGATGCTGCAAACTCGAGGAGAAGAGCCTCGAAAAGTCTGTGTTGAGTTAAATAACTTCCTTGGCAATACGGTGGTTTACAGTGACGGTTGGGTCGTTGATAACCCGTGGCTAATTAAGCTCTACGCCGCAGCGCAGGTAGAAATGTCTTTTACGTGTAGAGCATTGGAATATATTTTGTCTGAAGCACAAATGAATCAATGGCATGAGGTGAAAAGCCGCCTTGCGAGCCAACTTGATGTTAAGCGTCATAGAGCGAGTTCCGACGCGATGGTAATTCAACAGACTTACGCAAAAACCTTATCATTGGCATAACGGCAACTACGTTTCGTCTTTATGATGGGGTGTAATACTAAAAGCGCACTGTGAGTGCAATGTAGCGGTGACCTAAAACAAGGATGACTTAAAACAAGTAATTGACGCCCAATGAGAGAGCCATATTCTCTTCTTCCCCAACTTGCCTATGTTCAAGCTCTACCGCCATGTTTAAACCCTCGCTTTTGCCAAGCAGCCAGCCCAACCGAGTAAAAGTACCTACATCATGTGGTAAATAAAGCCACTCTGCGTAATGCTGAAAGGCGGTATTGTTGGTTTTGTACGTTGCATAGACCTTTTGCGGAACCCAAGTGTTAAACCGCCTGCTGGCGCTAAACATACCTTGTGACCCCGCTGGGTAGGTATAACTGTTGTCGTATAGATAAGTTTCGGTTGTAGATTGAATGCGGTACATACTATTTAGCTGCCACCGGGCTATTTTTTTGCTTTTGAATTGGATAGGGCTGTAGTGGGGAGCATTCATTTCCGCGAGCACGGGGGAAGCCGCCATAGACGCAGCCAAAGTAAGTGCCAGAAGAATTCCAGTAACCACATTCATGGAAGAGCCCAAGTTGTTGTTATCATGGCTTGTAAACAACCAGAAACTACAAGCGATAGTGTGTTCGTTATTTAAGCATAGCTGCAAAAAATAAATGATGAAAATATTCTTTACTGTTTTTTATTTGTTTCGTTGATTTTGCGAGCCAAATAAAAACGCCGCTAGTTTATACAAACACTTTTTTGCAAAGCGTTATAAAAACTGAGCGGCGTATTTAAAAGCGTTATTGGGTTATCGAATTAAATCGATGCTTTTAACGCTTCTGCTTTATCTGTTGCTTCCCATGGGAATTCGTCACGACCAAAGTGACCGTACGCAGCCGTTGGGCGATAAATAGGGCGCTCAAGATCGAGCATTTGAATAAGTCCATACGGGCGTAGGTCGAAGTGTTCACGGACCAGTGCTACTAACGTTTTCTCATCTACCACACCTGTACCGAAGGTATCGATGCTGATAGACGTTGGCTCTGCCACACCAATTGCATAAGACACTTGGATTTCGCAACGCTTGGCAAGACCTGCTGCAACAATGTTCTTAGCAACGTAACGACCCGCGTATGCTGCACTGCGGTCTACTTTTGATGGATCTTTACCAGAGAACGCGCCACCACCGTGACGGGCCATACCACCGTAAGTATCAACAATGATTTTACGACCTGTTAAGCCACAGTCGCCCATTGGACCACCGATAACGAATCGTCCCGTTGGGTTAATGTGAAAGCGTGTATTTCCATCAATCCATTCACTAGGCAGCACTGGCTTAATAATTTCTTCCATTACCGCTTCGCGAACTGTTTCAGTGCTTACTGAATCACAGTGCTGGGTTGAAAGCACAACCGCGTCGATGCCAACAGGCTTGTCGTTTTCATATTTGAAAGTAATTTGGCTTTTAGCATCTGGGCGTAACCAGTCTAGCTTACCAGATTTACGCACTTCGGCTTGTTTTTGAACAAGGCGGTGAGAGTACGTGATTGGCGCAGGCATTAGTACGTCAGTTTCGTCGCTAGCGTAGCCAAACATTAGACCTTGGTCACCAGCACCTTGTTCTTCAAGGCTTGCGCGATCAACACCTTGATTGATGTCAGGTGACTGTTTGCCAATAGCATTTAATACCGCACATGAATCAGCGTCGAAGCCCATATCTGAGTGCGTGTAGCCAATTTCTTTAACTGTTTTTCGGGTAAGCTCTTCAATATCTACCCATGCAGAGGTAGTTACTTCACCACCCACTAAAACCATACCGGTTTTTACATACGTTTCGCAGGCCACCCGAGCGCGAGGATCTTGTTCTAAAATAGCGTCAAGAACCGCATCTGAGATCTGATCAGCAATTTTGTCCGGATGTCCTTCAGACACTGACTCGGATGTGAATAAATGCGTGGCCATAAATGCTCCGTAAGCGTTAAATTATCAAAATAGTCGTATATTGTACTAAAACAAGTTATAAATACCAGTCTTTACTTCTAGACGTCTAAAAGTCTCTTCGTTACGAATAGTTGACACAACCCGATCACTTGTAGGGTTATTTAGGTCGTAATTGTCGAAGTTAATGATGTATTTGTGAAACTAGGCGTCAGATATAACTGTTTTTGCTGTAATGGGAATACGTGATGGTCAGGGTATAGACCATTTTTTACTATGACTTTCACTATTGGCAATCAAAACCCATTGAACTGTAAGGTGGCATAGGTAAGAATAACGCCACATTCATTCGTATAAAGAAGTAGAGCGAACGCCTTACCTCTACGCTAGTCTAGCTTGCCTAGCCCGCTAAGATACGAAACAAAAGATACAAAATAAATCAGGAGACAACATGCCCTCTCGTCGTGAACTCGCCAATGCAATCCGTGCATTAAGCATGGATGCCGTTCAACAAGCTAAATCTGGTCACCCAGGTGCCCCAATGGGGATGGCTGATATCGCACAGGTACTATGGGGTGATTTCTTATCACACAACCCTGCAAACCCATCTTGGGCTAACCGCGATCGCTTTGTGCTTTCAAATGGTCACGGCTCGATGCTGTTGTACTCTCTTCTTCACCTTTCAGGCTACGAACTGCCAATTGAAGAGTTAAAGAATTTCCGCCAATTGCATTCAAAAACGCCAGGCCATCCAGAATATGGCTATGCGCCAGGTGTTGAAACGACCACTGGCCCACTAGGCCAAGGTATCAGTAATGCTGTGGGCATGGCGCTTGCCGAAAAAGTACTAGCTGCACAATTTAACAAAGATGGTCACACTATTGTTGACCACCACACCTACGCATTCCTAGGTGACGGCTGCTTGATGGAAGGTATCTCACACGAGACCTGTTCACTAGCCGGTACACTAGGCCTTGGTAAGCTTATCGCGTTTTGGGATGACAACGGCATTTCAATTGATGGTGAAGTGGAAGGTTGGTTTACCGACGATACACCAGCACGCTTCAAGAGCTACGGTTGGGAAGTGATCGATGGCGTTGACGGTCACGATGCAGAGCAAGTGAAAGCCGCCATTGAAAAGGCACAGGCGAATACTGCGCAGCCTACGCTTATTTGTTGTAAAACCACCATTGGTTTCGGTTCACCTAATAAAGAAGGTACCGAGTCTTGTCACGGTGCACCACTAGGTGAGGACGAAATTGTCGCTACTCGCGAGAAGCTTGGCTGGAGCCATGGCGCGTTCGAAATTCCAGACGATATTTACGCTGGTTGGGATGCTAAAGAGAAAGGTTCAAACGCGGAGAGCGCGTGGAATGACGCTTTCGCAGCATACGAAGCCGCCTACCCAGAGCTTGCAACAGAGTTCAAACGCCGCGTAAATGGCGAGTTGCCAGCAGATTTCAGCGAAAAAGCAGATGCAATTATTGCAGAGCTTCAAGCTAACCCACAAAATATTGCTTCACGTAAAGCGTCGCAAAATGCATTAAACGCATTTGGTCCACTACTTCCTGAGCTATTAGGCGGCTCTGCTGACCTTGCAGGTTCTAACCTTACTATTTGGGAAGGCAGCAAAGGCGTTGAAGCAAACGATGCATCAGGTAACTACATTTATTACGGTGTACGTGAGTTTGGTATGTCGGCCATGATGAATGGTATTGCCCTTCACGGTGGCTTTAAGGCATATGGTGCAACCTTCCTAATGTTTATGGAATATGCACGCAACGCGGTACGCATGGCAGCGCTAATGAAGCAGCCTGCAATTTTCGTTTACACCCACGATTCAATTGGTCTAGGTGAAGACGGCCCAACTCACCAGCCAGTAGAGCAGGTGGTAGCGCTACGAGCAACGCCTAACCTTGATAACTGGCGTCCTTGTGATCAGGTTGAGTCTGCTGTGTCGTGGAAGTCTGCTATTGAGCGCACTGACGGCCCAACAACGCTGATCTTCACACGTCAAGGCTTAGCGCAGCAAGAGCGAACGGCTGACCAAGTGGCTAACATTGCCAAAGGCGGTTACGTACTTAAAGACTGTGAAGGTACGCCAGAACTTATTCTTATTGGTACCGGTTCTGAGGTTCAGCTAGCCGTTGAAGCCGCAGCGAAACTGACCGAGCAAGGCAAAGCCGTTCGCGTAGTGTCTATGCCATCAACTGACGTATTTGACCGTCAGTCTGCTGACTACCGTGAAAGTGTACTACCTTCTAGCGTAGTTAAACGCGTAGCGGTTGAAGCCTTGTCTAAAGATAGCTGGTACAAGTACGTTGGCTTTAATGGCGCTATCGTAGGCATGGACACCTTTGGTGAATCTGCACCTGCGGGCGACCTGTTCAAGCACTTCAACATTACCACTGACGCTGTAGTAGAGGCTGCACTGTCTCTGTAAGAGGTAATAGATAAGCCTATGGTAAATATTGCCATAAATGGGTTTGGTCGTATTGGTCGTAACGTGTTGCGCGCGCTGTATGAAAGTGGGCGCAACAACGAATTTAACGTGGTGGCCATTAACGACATTGCTAAACCCGAAGGCATAGCACATTTACTTAAATACGATACCGCCCACGGGCGGTTCCGTTTTGATGTGGCCTTAGAAAATAACACGCTAAATGTCGCAGGCGACGATATTACACTGCTCGCGATAAGCGATATTAAAGACCTACCCTGGAAAGACTTGGGCGTTGATATTGTGCTTGAGTGTACGGGCAAGTTTGATGACAGAGCATCGGGGCAAGCACATTTAGATGCCGGCGCTGGCAAAGTGCTTTTCTCGTCACCCGGGTCACCAGATTTAGACAATACGGTCATTTTCGGAACCAATGAAGACACGTTGACCAGTGAACAAAAATTAGTCTCCAACGGCTCTTGCACCACAAACTGCATTGTTCCTGTTATCCAAGCGCTAGACGCTGCGTTCGGTGTTGAAAGTGGTACGATCACAACCATTCACGCGTCTATGCACGACCAGCAAGTTATCGACGCCTATCACGAAGATTTGCGCAGAACCCGTGCTGCAAGTCAGTCGATTATTCCCGTTGATACCCGACTTGCTGCCGGTATAGAGCGCATTCTGCCTAAGTTTGCGGGAAAATTCGAAGCCATTGCGGTTCGAGTGCCAACTATCAATGTTACTGCCATGGATTTGAGTGTAACGCTTCAATCTAAGGTAACGATTGAGCAAGTGAACCAAGCCCTTCGCAATGCAAAAGCGGGGCGTTTACAGGGCATTTTGGACTACACCGAAGAGCCTTTGGTGTCGGTAGATTTCAATCACGACCCTCACTCGTGTATTGTAGATGGCACACAAACAAGAGTCAGTCACAAACAACTGGTTAAAACACTAGTATGGAGTGACAACGAATGGGGTTTTGCAAACCGTATGCTCGATACCGCAAAAGTGATGTTCGACGCAAAATAAAGCATTGATGCTGCCAAGGGTTGGTAGCACCAGCCCGCGCAGCTTTCACAGTTAATTTGAGCGTGTCTTACCTTCAAAACACGCTCTACTGAATTTAAATTAACATAGGAAAGACGATGGCAATTCCAAGCATGAGCGATATGGCCCTAAAAGGTCAGCGCGTATTAATTAGACAAGATTTAAACGTGCCGGTAAAAGACGGCAAAGTAACCTCTGATGCGCGTATCAAAGCATCAATCCCTACGATTAAAGCAGCCCTAGACGCAGGTGCGGCAGTTATGGTGATGTCTCACCTTGGTCGTCCTACTGAAGGCGAGCCTGCAGACGAATTCTCTCTTCAACCTGTTGTTGATTATCTTAATGACGCCCTAGACGTACCGGTTAAGCTTGTAAAAGATTACCTAGATGGCGTGGAGCTTGCAGACGGCGAATTAGTTATCCTTGAAAACGTACGTTTTAATAACGGCGAAAAGAAGGACGACGAAACGTTAGCAAAACAGTACGCAGCACTTTGCGATATCTTTGTTATGGATGCGTTCGGTACTGCTCACCGCGCACAAGCGTCTACTCATGGCGTTGCTAAATTTGCACCAAAAGCCTGTGCTGGCCCATTACTTGCTGCAGAATTAGACGCACTTGGCAAAGCGCTAGACAACCCTAAGCGTCCAATGGTTGCTATTGTGGGTGGCTCTAAAGTATCTACCAAGTTAACGGTACTCAAAACACTTGCTGAAAAAGTTGACCAGCTGATTGTTGGTGGCGGTATTGCCAACACTTTCATTGCTGCTCAAGGCCATAATGTAGGTAAGTCACTAGTAGAGATGGACCTTACCGAGCAAGCCACGCAGCTTATGAATGAAGCACAGGCGAATGGCGGTAATATTCCAGTACCTACAGATGTGGTCGTGGGCAAAGCGTTTGATGAGAATACCGAAGCGACGCTAAAAGTAGTCAGTGACGTTGCCGACGACGATATGATTTTTGATATTGGTCCAGACTCTTCAAAGGCGTTAGAGGACATTATCAAGAACGCGGGAACCATTGTATGGAATGGCCCTGTAGGCGTATTTGAATTTGAACAGTTCAGTGCTGGAACAAAAGCGCTGTCTGAAGCGATTGCGGCAAGCGACGCATTCTCAATCGCAGGTGGTGGTGATACACTAGCAGCAGTTGATAAATACGGGATTGCCGATAAGGTCTCTTATATTTCAACAGGTGGTGGCGCGTTCCTAGAGTTCTTGGAAGGCAAAACACTACCAGCGGTAGCAGTACTAGAAGAAAAAAATAAATAAGCCTGGGCGCTGCATGTAAACGCTGCGTTTTAAAGCTCTAGATAGCTAAGGCATAGTACAAACGTTACCCCATAAGTGTCACGCTCAGTAACAGCATTTTTGAGCGTGACCTTTTAATCGGAAACGATTACACCTGCGAAACAGTGAAGTACGCAGGCATAAATACCAACTTTATTACAGATGTGTTTACTTAAGGTGCTGGCATGTTGCGTCTGAGACAAACAGATCTTTAATAGAATTGGTATAACAATAAACCCTACACCTGTCTATTAAGGCAGTAATATACAAAAGGAGTGTTGCAATGGCATCACAAGCTCAGCAGGCAATGCTGGATAAACTGAAGACGCAAACCGGTTTTATTGCAGCGTTAGATCAAAGCGGCGGTAGTACCCCTAAAGCGTTGCGCTTATACGGCATCGAAGAGTCAGAGTATAGCTCAGACGAAGAGATGTTTAATCTTGTTCACGAAATGCGTACACGCATTATCACCAGCACCCCTTTTAGCGGCGAGCGCGTTCTTGGCGCAATCTTGTTTGAAAACACCCTTGATAGAGAGATTGAAGGCATGTCTTCTGCACATTTCTTATGGCAGAAGAAGCGCGTAATTCCGTTCCTAAAGGTAGATAAAGGATTAGCAGAAGAAAGCAATGGCGTTCAAGTAATGAAGCCAATGCCTGGTCTTGATGCACTGCTAGCTAAAGCGGTAGAGCAAGATGTATTTGGCACTAAAATGCGCAGCGTGGTTAAGCTTGCGAATCACCAAGGTATTAAAGATGTTGTTGCTCAGCAATTTGAAGTGGGTAAGCAAATCTTAGCCGCAGGCCTTGTTCCGATTATCGAGCCAGAAGTAGACATCCACAGCCCACAAAAAGCAGAAGCTGAAGCACTTCTTAAATTAGAGATCCTAACGCAGCTTAACCTTCTAAACGAAGGTCAGGAAGTTATGCTTAAGCTTACGCTTCCGACAGAAGCAAACTTCTATAAAGAGCTTGTTGACCATCCTCGCGTACTTAAAGTAGTGGCGCTATCTGGTGGCTATAGCCGCGAGGAAGCAAACGCGAAGCTGGCAGAAAACCAAGGTATGATCGCGAGTTTCTCTCGCGCACTGACAGAAGGCGTATCTGCACAGCAAACTCAAGAAGAGTTTGAAGCAACGCTTGATACTGCAATTGAAGGTATCTACCAAGCGTCTAAAGCTTAATTCTCTCCTTTTAAATTGATTATAAAGAGCGCCTAATGGCGCTCTTTTTCGTTGTGCGGTTTTGTCACTTCTTATTCCATTCCGCTTTTGTCGATTCTGAAAACGTGCAATCGCTTATTGCCTGCGTTTACTAGCAAGAATGTTTCTTGTAAAAGCGTAATCGCCTGTGTAGCATAACGCCGCTATTTTCCTTATATAATTGAATTTCTGGAATAATCATCGGTGAATAATCATCAGTACATGAAGCAGTACACCATATACGCATTAATTGCGTTGTTGTTTACTTGCTTATCTGGACTTAAACAGGATTACAAGCCGATCACGTTCAAGCATCATTTTGATGCTTCTATCTCAGAATATTCATTTGAATTTGATACTGAGGAAAGTGCGCCGGAAGAGCCCGTCCCGCCACAAAATGTTGTGCTGGATTACATTACGGACTCCTTCACGGATACCGCAAAACCACGTCCGCGTGGGCTTTTCAAAACATCCCTTAACTACGCAACGCCGTTAACCCGAGCGCCGCCTATTGCTTAGTTTTTTAGGTTTAGCGGTTATTGGCTACCTAAAAAACACGTTAATTCGATATTCCTAACAACGCGCCAGCGCTTTGCTGGATGTTTTTGCGTGCTTAATTATCAGCGGTGAACCTATTTGCTGAAAGCGCGCTAGTGGCATGCTGTCTTTTTATAAGGCATGTCACGATTAGCCTTTTTATTACGAATTTACATTATGAGCAAAAAAGCACTTCTTGCAGTAAGCATTGTTTCCGCACTTTTAGGTGGTTGTGGACATGAAGAACATGCTGCGCATCACGAAAAACTTCAATTCAACGTTACTCATCCTATCGTACAAGACACAACGCTGGTAAAAGAGTACGTCAGTCAGATACGTGCCATTCAACATATTGAAGTTAGAGCTATGGAAAAAGGCTATCTTCAATCGACCTTTGTTGATGAGGGACAAACGGTAGAACGTGGCCAGCCCATGTTCAAAATAATGCCGAACGTATATGAAGCTGAACTACACCGCGCTGAAGCCGAGGCTAAATCGGTAGAGATGGAGTACAAAAATACAAAGTCGCTTGTTGAACAAAACATTGTTTCTCCTAACGAACTTGCCGTCATAGAAGCACAGCTTCAAAAAGCTCAGGCTGAAGTTGAACTGGCAAAGACTCACTTAGCATTCACAGATATCAAAGCGCCGTTCACAGGCAAAATGGACCGACTGGAAGCTCGAACGGGAAGTTTGCTTGATGAGGGCGAACTGCTCACCACATTGTCTGATATCAGCACAATGTGGGTGTATTTCAATGTGCCTGAATCAGAGTATTTAAAGTACGCGCAGAACAGCGCATCAAATGATCAAACGTCAGTGCGATTAAAGCTTGCCGATGGCAGTATTTACGCGCATCAAGGCGTGATAGATGCCATTGAAGCTGATTTTGATAATCATACCGGTACCATTGAAATGCGTGCGTCTTTCCCTAACCCAGACCAACTGCTAAGACATGGGCAAACCGGTAATGTCATGGTGGATATTGCCTATCCGGATGCTTTAGTTATTCCTCAGAAAGCCACATTCGAAATTCTCGATCAAAGCTTTGTATATGTGCTGGATAGCGAGAACAAGTTAGCAACCCGCCACATTAACATCGCTGCAGAACTCCCTAACATCTATCTGGTTTCAGACGGACTAGCGCCGGACGACACTATTTTGATTGAAGGACTGCGAAGAGTTTCGAACGGTGATGAGATAGAGCCTGAACTTATTTCAGCCAGCGACACATTAGCTGAACTGTCACTGCACGCAGAATAAGGGGGCGCTATGTTTGGAGTTTTTATTAAACGTCCAGTGATGGCCATCATGCTATCGCTGATGATTATATTTTTGGGCGTGTTGTCGGTGTTTAGCCTACCCACGTCACAGTTTCCAGATATTGCTCCGCCGCGAGTGCTTATTTCTCTGGCATATCCCGGTTCGAGCGCTGATGTATTGGTGAAGTCATCGCTGGTTACCATTGAGCGTTCAATCAACGGTGTGCCGGGCATGAAGTACATCGTGTCTGATGCGACCAGCGCGGGTGAAGCCACCATTCAAGTTATCTTCGATTTAGATGTAGATCCGAATCAGGCGCTCATTAATGTGAAAACGCGGCTTGACCAGATCATGAACCGGCTGCCCCAGCTCGTGCAGTTAGAAGGGGTGGTACTAGAGCGGGTTCAGCCTAGCATGTTGATGTACATAAACGTTTATAGCACGGACGAAACGGCTGATGAAAAGTTTCTGTACAACTATTCCAATATCAACCTTATTCCAGAGATACAGCGGGTAAACGGTATTGCCAGTGCAAAAATATTGGGAAGTCGCCAGTACGCCATGCGAATTTGGTTAAAGCCTGATCGCATGCGTGCTTACAATGTTTCTGTAGATGAGATCATGGAATCGATAGACGAGCAAAGCTTGATTGGACGCCCTGGGCGACTTGGCAGAAGCTCAGGCATTACTGCTCAGTCCAAAGAATACGTGCTTATTTACGAAGGACGTTATGACGAGCCTGAAGAATATAAAAATATCATTATTCGCGCCGACTCCGACGGTCGCTTGCTCAAATTAGGTGATATTGCCGATGTTGAGTTAAGTAGTGAATTTTTCGATATTTATTCGAACAAAGACGGATATCCTTCCGCTGCCATAGTACTTAAGCAGAACTACGGAAGTAGTGCCAACGAGGTTATTTCTCAGGTGAAAGCCACTATGGCTGAACTAGAAAAAACGTTTCCAGAAGGCATGAAGTACGAAATCAACTACGATGTTTCCAAGTTTCTAGATGCCTCTATTGAACAAGTGCTGCATACCTTGTTTGAAGCCTTTATTTTGGTTTCCTTGGTGGTGTTCATCTTTCTGGGTGACTGGCGCTCCACACTTATCCCGCTTCTTGCTGTGCCGGTTTCACTGGTAGGGACGTTTTTCTGCATGCAGGCCACAGGGGTGAACATAAACCTTATTACTCTGTTCGCATTGGTACTAGCTATAGGGATTGTGGTGGATAACGCTATTGTTATCGTGGAGGCCGTTCACGCGAAAATGGAAGAAAGCAGCAGCCTAACCCCTTATATGGCTACCCAACAAGTACTGGGTGAAATGGGGGGAGCTATTATCGCGATTACACTTGTGATGACGGCGGTTTTTGTGCCCCTTATTTTTATGACGGGCCCGGTAGGTGTCTTCTATCGCCAGTTCTCTATTACCATGTCATCGTCAATTATCATCTCGTGTATTGTGGCGCTTTCATTAACGCCAGTGCTGTGTGCAATGTTGCTTAAAAACCCTCATTCACACACAAGAAAAGCAACGCCATTAAGCAAGTTTATTGATGGGTTTAACCATTATTTCAATAAGTTAACCGGTCGTTATACAGGCATTATCAAAGCTATCGTTACACGCCGCAGTGTTACTGTAGTGCTGCTTGCGGGCTTTGTGGTAAGTACCTTTGGCGTTAATCAGGCATTACCTACAGGCTTTATTCCCGGTGAAGACCAAGGGCAAATCTATGCCATTATTCAAACACCGCCAGGTAGTACCCTTGAAGCGACGAATACAGTAGCGCGAGAGCTGCAAAGCTTGGCGCTGGACGTTGAAGGCGTCTCCTCGGTGTCCTCGCTTGCTGGCTATGAAATCCTTACGGAAGGTCGAGGTTCAAATGCAGGCACCTGCTTGATTAACCTTGAAGATTGGGCTAATCGCGAACAGTCGGTACGTGACATCATTGAAGAACTGGAAGCCAAGACACACCACTTAGGTGCAGTGATTGAGTATTTCGAACCGCCTGTTGTGCCGGGTTATGGCGCGTCGTCGGGGTTATCATTTCGTTTACTCGATAAAACCAACACTACCGACTATCAAGAGTTCGACCAAATCAACAAAGCCTTCATGGAAGAACTCGGTAAACGTGATGAGCTAAAAGGTTTATTCACGTTTTACGCGGCCGATTATCCTCAATACAAAATTGAGATAGATAACCAAGCTGCAATGCAGAAAGGGGTATCTATTGGCGCGGCCATGGAGAATTTGAATATTCTTATTGGTAGTACTTATGAGCAAGGCTTCACGCGCTTTAATAACTTCTTCAAAGTGTACACACAAAGTGCACCGGAATATCGTCGTTATCCCAGTGACCTATTGGATTACTACGTGAAAAATGAAGAGGGTGAAATGGTGCCTTACTCGGCCTTTATGAAGCTGATTAAAACCCAAGGCCCTAATGAAATTACACGCTACAACCTTTATACCTCGGCAGCAATTCGTGCAGAGCCTGCAGCAGGGTATACCTCGGCGCAAGCGATAAAAGCAGTTGAGGAAGTAGCGGCTGCAACCCTGCCAAAAGGATATGACATAGGTTGGGAAGGCCTGTCATTTGACGAGGCTAAACGAGGCAATGAAGCCATCGTTATCTTTGCCGTAGTATTGTTGTTTGTATATATCGTGCTGGCATCACAATACGAAAGTCTGCTTCTACCTTTCGCAGTCATTCTTTCACTACCTACCGGTATTCTCGGCTCATTCCTGTTTCTAAAAGGAATGGGGCTGGCCAACGACGTTTATGCGCAGCTTGGCTTAGTTATGCTGGTTGGGTTACTCGGCAAAAATGCCGTGCTTATTGTGGAATACGCAGTGCAAAAAAATCAGCAGGGCTTATCGATCGCTGACGCAGCTGTTGAAGCGGCCAAACAGCGCTTCCGTCCAATCTTAATGACATCGTTCTCGTTTGTAGCAGGGCTAATTCCGCTTGTTATTGCAACGGGGGCAGGCGCAGTGGGAAATAGAACTATTGGTGCTTCTGCCTTAGGCGGTACTTTGTTCGGCACTATTTTTGGTGTGCTGGTTATTCCTGGGCTTTACTACTTGTTCGCCAAACTTGAAGAAGGTAAGTCATTAATCAAAAACGAAGATCATGTCCCTCTTACTGAAACTTACCACTATAACGATGAGGTGCTAAGCGATGATAAATAAAAAGCGATTTACTTATAAGCCGCTGTGGTTAGCGCTTAGTAGTGCGTTGTTAGTACAGGCATGTGCCATCCCTACCATTGAAACGCGAAACCCTAATCTAGATTTGCCAGAGCAGTTTAACGCGAAAGTTTCGCAAGTGGATACTCAGGCTGGTCAAGGGATTAACCAGAGTACACAAGCAAATATTCAATGGAGTGAGTGGTTTAACGACCCTACGCTTTCTGCGCTGGTGGATACGGCGGTTAAGAACAACCAAGAGGTGTCTATATTAATTCAACGCATTAATATGGCGTCGAATGAAGTGTATGCACGGGAAGGGGAATATTTGCCTCGACTCTCTGCGGGGGTAGCCGCTGAAACCGAAAAGGTAGGCGAATATACCCGGGAAGGCGCAGTAGAAGAACAGTTAAATATCAAGGAGGATAAAGAATTTCCTGACCCGCTGGCAAACCTAAAGCTAGGCCTTAATGCGTCGTGGGAAATTGACGTTTGGCATAAGCTGAGAGATGCGTCTAAAGTGGCCTCGCTTGAATACTTGGCGTCGGTTGAAAGTAAGAACTTTTTCGTTACCCAGTTAGTATCTGAAGTTGCGCGTACTTACTATGAACTGCTGGCGCTAGATAACAAGCTAGAGAATCTTGACTCAACCATTTCGCTACAGCGCAATGTTATTCACACTATTAATGCGTTGAAAGAATACGGGCGGGCGTCATCGCTACCCGTTGCGCGCTTTAACGCGGAAGTGAAGAAAAACGAGAGCGAGCGTTACTTGATTGAGCAGGAAATCCTAGAGAAAGAGAACACGCTCAATCTGTTATTAGGACGCACTCCACAGCCCATTCAAAGGGACAGTAACGTGTTGCTCAGCGCCGAGCTAAAAAGCCCGCAGGTGGGTGTACCCTCTACGCTATTAGACAATCGCCCTGATATAAAACAAGCTGCACTCACGCTCCAAGCAGCAGAGTTAAATATCGATGTGGCTAAAGCCAACTTCTACCCTTCTTTTGAGCTAAAAGCAGGGGTAGGTTTATCGGCGTTTGATAGTCGTTACTTGTTTAATGTGCCTGAGTCATTGGCATATTCCTTATCTGGTGATGTTTTTGCGCCATTAATAAACCGCAGGGCGATTGAGGCGGTTTATCAAAATGCCAGCGCCGAACAAATTGAAGCGGCTTACGAATATGAACTGACCGTTTTAACGGCGGTAGCTGAAGTAACAAACAGTTTATCGAAGCTTGATAATTTGGAGAAAAGTGCTGAAGCACGGCGTCATCAAATTGCTTCACTCGAACAGTCGATTGATATTGCCAATAGGCTTTTTTCGTCAGCTCATGGTGAATATTTAGAGGTGCTGCTTGCGCAACGAGAAGCACTGGAAGCGCGTAGCGAGTTTATAGAAACTCGTCAGCAGCAAATGGCCGCACTGGTCGATTTGTATCAGGCACTCGGAGGCGGATGGCAGTCTTAAAATAAAAAGGAGAGCGCTCGCTCTCCTTTTTTTCGCCTTTATCAAAAGCTGGCGGTGAATTTCAGACTCAACGTGTGACAAAAGCAGAACGCATGCGGTGTTAAATGTTAACGCGTAAAGTCAAAGCGGGCAAAAAAGCGCTCAGCTTCGTCACTATCAAAATCATAGCCATTATTCGTCATCGCTTCCAAAGCATCTTCTACCGTTTCGTAAAAGCCATAAGGAACTTCGGCAGCGTCGTAGCACTGAGAAATCTGATGCTTAGTTGTCAGCATAATGTCGGTATCTAATATCACCACGGCAAGAAACGACAGGCCGCGGGTTTTTCTTACCCGAGTTTGTTTTACAAAAATATCAAAGGTGGAAGGGGGCATCAGGCTTTCACCGTAAAGACAGCTTACTTGTGCCCATTTAGTGCCCTTTTCGAATTTTGAAATGTCAGAAGACATCTTTACTACGCCATTTCTCATGGTTTCGTCATTCCACGGTCCGCGCGCTGAGAAGAGCAGCAACTGACCGCTTACGCTACATTCAAACTCGCCGTGTGGATTATTCATGGGCATTACCTTTAAGCCTTATATAGAAGTTAGCACTTTACTGCTATCACGCAACTAACCATTCGGCTAAAGCCAGCGCCCCTGTGTACTGCGCTTAATCGCCTAGCGATGTCGCTCAACGTTTAATCTTTATTGGCTGAATATATTCAGTAATATGGAGACGATAAATGCATCACTACAACGTGATCACCCCATAAAAAAAGAACGGATAAGAACAAATAGATTAAGGTGAGATATGTCTTTTACGAGAAATCACAGGTACCCGTCAGTCAAAAAACGGTTTGCTATATGGGCTGCACTATTTAGCGTAGGCACGCTAGCTATGCCATCCACAGCGCTTGCAAGCAATGAGAGAGAATCTCTTACTACCGACTCTGAACGCTATTTTAAATCGGAAGATATTTTTAATTTGGAATACGTGAGCGAAGTTCAGGTGTCGCCAAACGGTAAATATGTTGCGTATGTGCGCCGTTCAAACGACATTATGTCGGATAGCAGTCGAGCGAACGTCTGGCTAGCGTCGGTTGATGGAAAGTCACACCGCCCCTTACTGTCGTCGAAAAAGAGTTACTATTCTATTCGCTGGTCACCTGACGGTAGCCGATTGGCTTACCTTTCTAATGAAGAAGGTAAACCGCAATTGTATGTGCGTTGGATGGATACAGGGCAAACGGCACTCGTAACAAATGTCACCTCAAACCCAAGTAACATCACTTGGTCGCCAGATGGTAAGCACATTGCTTTCACTATGAGCGTTGATGCCAAGGAAAAGCCGCTAGACATTAAAATGCCTAAAAAGCCTGACGGTGCAAAGTGGTCTCCTAGCTTTCAATATATTACCAAAGCGCGCTATCAAGCCGATGGCCGAGGCATTCTTGAACCTGCTTACACCCATATTTTTATTGTTCCTGCTGACGGAGGCACAGCACGACAGCTTACTTCAGGGAACTATCACCACAATGGGCGCTTAAGTTTCTCTCCTGATAGCGACAAAATCTATTTCTCTGCCAACCGCAGTGACAATTGGGAATATGAGCCTGTAGAGGGGGATATCTTCTCTGTGGATATGATGGGAAATATCGAGCAACTTACCAACGACAAAGGCCTCGAATCATCGCCTGTCGTATCGCCTGATGGAAAGTACATAGCTTACGCTCGCCGCGATGACGAAAAGGTGATGTATAAAAATAGCTATTTGTACGTGATGAAAAGTGACGGTACAGATGCCAAAAACTTAACAAAAGACGTTGATAATTCAGTGTCTAACTTTCACTGGAAAGATAATAAGCACGTTTATTTTCAGCAGTCGGTTCGCGGTTTAGCGCAGGTAGATGTAGTATCACTATCGGGCAGCGTAAAAGCCGTAGCTAAGGGGCTGGGCGGTACAACGTTAGGACGACCTTACGTATTTGGCACTTATCACGCTGTCGGTGATGTAGTGGCTTACACCAAAGGACGTACCGATCGCCCCGCTGATTTATATGTCACTACGCGAAACGAGCGACAGCTAACAGCGCTCAATGAAGACGTTCTAGGTCATAAGCAACTTGGCGAAGTAAAAGAAATTGTCTATCCGTCTTCTATTGATGGCGAAGAAATCCAGGGGTGGTACATTCTGCCGCCAAACTATGACAGCTCGAAAACGTATCCGCTTATCTTAGAAATTCACGGCGGACCTAATCTCGCTTATGGCCCTGTTTTCACTGCTGAACTGCAGCGCATGGCTGCAGAGGGCTATGTGGTGTTTTATGATAATCACAGAGGCAGTACAGGTTATGGAGAACGCTTCGCATTGCTACTTCAAGGGAAATACAGTTCGGAATATGACTTCTCAGACCATATGTCGGGTGTAGATGCGCTTATTGAAAAAGGTATCGCTGACCCAGAGCGACTGTTTATTACTGGTGGTTCAGCAGGTGGCATTGCATCAGCTTATGCCATTGGCCTTACTAACCGATTTAAAGCAGCCGTAGTCGCTAAACCCGTTATCAACTGGTTATCGAAAGTGCTGAGTGCCGATTCAGGTCTATATCAGATCCCTTTCCAATTTCCGGGCAAGCCTTGGGATAACGTAGAGCACTACTGGAAGCGCTCACCGCTATCGCTAGTAGGCAATGTAACGACCCCCACCATGCTGATCACGGGAGTGGAGGACAAGCGCACGCCAATGTCTGAGACCGAGCAGTTCTATCAAGCGTTAAAGATTCAAAAGGTTGATAGCGTGCTGGTAAAAGTACCTGGATCGCCCCACGGGATTGCTTCTAAGCCATCTAGAATGATTGGTAAAGTTGAAAATATCTTGGCGTGGTTTAAAAAATACGACAGCGTGCAGTCACAAAGTACGCAAGTTGAAGCTCAATAATTAGTGTGCTGAGACTAAGTGGGGCTAATGCGCCGACTCAATCGGTTCAAGGCCCCATTTTTTTAGTATTCGAGCATATTCGCCATTCGCTTTTAAAATCGAAAGCGCATGTTTAAGTGAGCTTACTTTGTCTTGCTCAGTCTTAAGGCCAGTGGCAACAAAAAGATCAGCACCCAATGCTTCGATAACATATTCGCTCGTTGCGTCGTTAGGGTTAAAGCCTGCGTCGCTGATTTCATACTTTCCTGTCTCAAAATTGGCTAATGCAAAGTCGATGCGCCCCATATACAAAAGCTTCCACAGTAGTGCTGGCTCAGCAACCAAAGCGAGGTTTTTATTTTCTTCAAAACCTTCTTGCTGCAAAAACGATGCTGAGCCATAGCCGCGTATTGAGCCTACTCGGAACTGCTTTGCGTCGTCTAAGGAATTTACGTGTGCTGTCTCTTTCTGCTTTAAGCGGATCAGCGAGGCTTGCATGTGATTTACTGATGAAATCCACTCAAATTCATCTTCCCTGTTCGGTGTTTTCAATAAAGATAGAAGTACCAGATTGGGATTATCGAGGGTTTCTTGTACTGCACGGGCCCACGGCATGTGTTCCAACGAACTGCTAAATGGCAGCAGAGGTTCTAGTGCGTTTGCGAGGTCTACGTTGACGCCTTGTGCTTTTCCATCCTTATTAATCCAGTAATAGGGTGGGGTGACCTCGGTTAGAAAGTAGACATGGTTGGACGATGCGAAGGCAAATGAACTTACAATCAGCAACAAAAAAATCCAGATACTACGAAACATAACTACTGTTAAGAACCTATAAAAAATAACATCAATTGGAGGTTTTAGATAAGGTAATGCTAATGCGTAGTATACCGGTTTTATAGGCAAATAATACTGATATTTGCCTATAAAATGTTCAATTTGAGGTGCTGATAGTCGGTACTTGCTTATTCTACCGCGGGATGTAATTGCTCGATATCAGGAACAACTGTGAGTTTTAAATCAAGCGCTTTCCAGTAGTGGCGTTCTCGTAGCAGGTCAGCTGAGATAATAGGTTTTTCATCTAACCAGCCATCGGGGAAGGTAATGGTCAGTTCGTTCTTTTCTACATTAACAACGAGGTCAGGTACAAAACCCTCTTGGCGTTTAATATTAAGCAGTACACCCAAACGCAGTAACGCGATTAAATGCTTAACCGACTGCTCATCGAAAAGATTAAATGCGGGCAATTCATTGGTTCGAATTTTCTTTCTATGGAATCGCACGAGCGTAGCTAGCAGTAATTGTTGTTCCTGCGTAAACCCAGGCATGTCCACATTACCAAGAATGTAGGCGCTGTGTTTTTGTATGCCTCGAGAGTTAATTTGCATGCCGACTTCGTGAAGTAAAGCTGCCCAGCCGAGCATGCTTTTAAAGTCACGCCCTTTAAGTTTCCATGCTTTTTCAACATCGTTGAAAAGTGAAAGGGTTGTATTAAGCACCATAGTGGCTTGGGACGTATCTACATCGTAGCGGGTTGCCAAACTACTCGCGGTTCTGCCGCGAATATCAGCGTGATGAAGCTCATCTTCCATCTGATAAAGTACGCCTTCGCGCAAGGCGGCAGGCGAGTACACCAAGCCTTCAATCTCTAGCGCTTTGAAAACGGCGATAAGAATAGCGAGGCCGCCAGCAATAACCACACGACGATCTTCACTTAAATCTGGGTAGCTTAATTTGTCTATATGCCCTGCGCTTATGAATTGCTTCATTAAATTGCGCAAACTTTTAAGTGTCACCGGAATATCGTGGCCATTGGGTCTGTCTTGCTGACAAAGTGTAAACAGCGAACGAATGGTACCAGACGTACCGATACACTGGACCCAGCCCAGTCTGCGATATTTATTATCTATTAACTCAAGCTCTTGCTGTGCAGCCGTGATAGCACGATCAAAGGCTTTTGGCTTTAGCTCACCGTCAGGGAAAAACCGTTTGGTATAGCTTACGCAGCCCATTTGAAGGCTGCGGCAAAGTAAAGGCGTAAAACCTTCGCCAATAACGAACTCAGTAGAGCCTCCGCCTATATCAATAACCAGCTGTTGGCCGTCGGAGTGGTTAGTATGTGCAACGCCTGAATAAATAAGTCGCGCTTCTTCTACACCAGAAATGACTTCGATAGGGTAGGGAAGGATATCTTTTGCTGCGCTGATAAAATCGCGGGCGTTACGCGCTCTGCGCAACGTATGGGTGGCGACAATTCTCACGGAGTCGGGCTCAAAACCTTTCAGGCTCTCTGCTACTACTTTTAGCATAGCAAGCCCACGCTCCATCGCTTCATCAGACAAGATATCGTCGTCGTTGAGACCTTCGGCCAAGCGTACTTTTTGTTTAACTCTATGCAGAATCTGCACAGACCCAGCAACAATGCGTGCTACTACTAAGTGAAAACTATTTGAGCCAATGTCTAGTGCTGCGACTTTATTGACTTCGCGGGTTTCCACGTCATTAAAAACTGATTCGTGCTGGGTCATGTACTAATTTTCTATCCTACAAAGTGTCTTCTAGCTTCTTCAAATAGTCATAAATTTCTATCTGAGAACGAAGTTTTTTACGATTTCCCCTGCGAACGTACTTGTTGCTCTGATCCTTGTCAATCACTCGAGCCTTCAGGGTATCTTTAAATTGTAGCTCCATTATATCAACAATGCGCTGTTGAAGACCTTTATCATACACTGGACAACCTACTTCAATGCGGTTGTCCATGTTACGGGTCATCCAGTCAGCAGAAGAGATATACACTTTTCTATCGCCGCCACCTTCAAAAATCATCACGCGAGGGTGTTCGAGAAATCTATCAACAATAGAGATAATTTCGATGTTTTCGCTTATTCCTTTTATCCCCGGATTAAGTGAGCACATACCGCGCACTATACCGCGGATCTTAACCCCCGCCTGGCTAGCCCGGTACAAATCATCAATGAGTTCTTTATCAACAAGGTTGTTAATTTTGAAAGTGATTTGTGCCTTTTGGCCTTGGTTCAAATGCTGAATTTCTTGACGAATTAACGACTGAATTTTGGTTCTGGCGTTTAATGGCGATATTTGAAGATGCTGGAACTTGTAGCGTCGGTAAGGGTACTGAATAAGATCGAATACCGCCACGCCTTCATCGGCGAGTTCTTGATTACGGGTGAATAAGCTGTAGTCGGTATAGATCTTTGCTGTTTTCTCGTTGAAGTTACCCGTACCGAAATGCGCATAGTTCACCAAACTGCCCCGTTCTTCACGGGTCACAATACAAAGTTTAGAGTGAATTTTAAGGGTAGGTACGCCAAGTACAACGCGTATACCTGCATCGGTCATGCGCTTAGACCATTCGATATTTGCCTCTTCGTCAAAACGGGCGCGAAGTTCTACCACAACGGTTACTTTTTTGCCGTTGTCTACCGCGTCAATCAACGAGTTTACAATGCGTGAATTACTGGCAACACGATAAATATTAATACGTATGGTCTTAACATTCGGGTCGAAAGCCGCCTGACGCAAAAACTCGGTGAAGTGTAGGAAGCGATGGTACGGGTAGTATAGTAGTATGTCTCGTGCAGTAATGGCATCGAAAACGGTGTTGTACTTAGAGAATGCCTTGCTGTCGATAGCAGGCAGCGGCGTATGCTCTAAATATTCTCGACCCACATTAGGGAAGCCAATAAAGTCTTTAAAGTTACGATAGTGCCCAGCAGCGTGCATGGTATCTAGCTTGGTTATCTTAAGTCGCTTGCGCAAGTCAGATTTCATGTCCTCTGGCATGTTCGTGTCGTAGATAACACGCACAGGCTCAGCGATAAGGCGCTGCTTCATACTTTCAGACATCTTTTCAACGAAGCTTTCGTCAATTTCTTCGTTGATAGAATATTCCGCATCACGCGTCATTTTAAACGAGAATGCTTCAATTTCGTCGAACTTCACGAAACCGCGGAAAATGTCTTCGATACACAGCTGAATCATGTCATCGAGCATAATAATGCTCTTCTTCTTGCGGCTTTTTTGCGGTGGGATAAGCATAAAGCGCGACATTTCAGAGGTAGGAACCTGAATAACCGCAAATTTAGGATTGCGGTCCTTTCTTCTAAGCGCCACATATAAATACACCGAAGTACCGTTCAAACGGCTAAGTAGGTCGGTCTTCTTATCTATTAAAATAGGTGCAATGTGACGCAGTGCTTTGTTAACGAAGAAGTTGCGTACCCACTGCTTTTGATAATCGTCTAAATCGTCTTTTCGAAGAATATGTATGTTGTAGCGAGCTAGGGACTTAACCACATCCTTATGAATTTGGTCGAACTTTTCAGAAAGCTGGACTACCTTTTTCTGAATAAGCGCCATAAGAGCGGTTTGGCGTTCAGCTTCCTCTTCATTGCCGTCATTTTGCGCAATGGTAATTTGTCGTTTCACGTCAGCGGCGCGCACGCGATAAAACTCATCTAGGTTATTTGAGTAAATACCAAGAAAACGAATTCGCTCCACGGCGGGATTGTTTTTATCTGCGGCTTCTTGCAATACGCGTTCGTTAAACGCAAGCCAGCTTAATTCTTTGGGATAATATAAAACGTCGTTATCCATAATGTCTCAATTCACGTTCATAAAAATGGTCAAAGACTGCCATCAGTCAGTGACACTACTGTGACAACACGTATTCTGGTGCAAGTGCGCACGCATTGCGTTGTGGTTATTCCATTAACTTTCAATATGATGAGTTCGTAATTGTGATGCGCGGATAGTGTATGGCACCACAAATACGCCCTTGTTTTTATCGCTTCGCGGTAATATCCACCACCAAATCGTTAGCCAACGACTCCAGTGAATCTTGCAGTGCGCCGTCGTCAAAATCTTCTGGCACCGCAATTTCTGCTTTTGCTTTGAAAATCAGGCTGCCCCAGTTAGGCGCGCTTTCACAGTGTGAAGCAAAGGTGAGAATATTCAAATTGAACTGGTTTAAAACAGAGGTAAGCTCTTGGACAATACCGGTTTTGTCATTGCCCATTACATCAACCGTCAATTTGGTGGTGTTGTTATTTTCACTGCTCGCTACCGCTACAGATTGCACCGACAAATCTTTAATGGCGTCTAGCGCATCGATTAAGCCCTGTTTGTTCTCATCGGCAACATGTACTTCTACAAAACCGGTGAACATTCCCGCCATATGCGCAAAGCTTGATCCTTGCCAGTTGCCTTCATGTTTGTATACACACTTAGCCAGTGCGTCTACTAAACCCGGCTTGTCTTTACCCATAATGCTTATAACCAATGATTGCATACGATGCTCCTTATTGGGCGTGTAGAGAAAAACTTTGATCGTCTTCCTGTTGGGTAATACCATAGGCGCAGAGTAGGTTGCGCGAAGGTAATGCTTTAAACTTTCACTTGCTATTAGCATAACAAAACTTACACTGCTCACCAGTGCAATTTAGGGTTATTCTTCTTAAAAATGAAGAATTTCGAAAATAAGAATTACTAAACAGCCGCATGACTTTCGACAGCAACAGCACAAACAAAAAACGCCAGAGAAGCGACAGGTGGTCACGCTATGTAGTGACCGGCTTCGGCGGCCTTGTTTTGTTGACGTTAGTTATTCTTATTACCCATCTAATCAGCCAAGCTCTGCCGTTAGCATATACCCCTAGCTTAAATCATCTGTTGAGCTTGAAAACGTCAGATAATGAAAAAATTATCAGCGCAGGCGACATCATTAACAGTCAGCCAATGCTGGTTAGGAAGTCTGACTGTCGATTGGGATTAAAGTTGCTTAAAGGCGATGCTCTGGTGAGTAATCACGATTATATCCGTCCTTGCGAGCATAGACTGTCTTCCCACAGTGTGATGGGAGAGAACTATATCGTAGACGTTTCTCCTAACGCCCAAGTGAGAGTTTTACCGGTTAGATCGTTCAATATGACCGACGGTAGCGCAGAGGATATTGCCACAAGTACGCCGCAAGCGGCGTTGTCGAACAGCATTACGTTCGCGCTTCCCAAAGATGAGTGGGAGAGACGCAGTGACTGGAGCATTGCACTGTCTTCAAAATGGGCAGTGGTTTCTATCGTTCAAGACAATAAAGTGTTTATCCGTTGGGTAAATCGGCTTCGTCCTACACAGGTGGTGGATAAACGGTTTCATAATATAGACAGACTCGTACTGTTACCCGGCAGTCAGAGCGTGTTACTCCAAGTGGATGATGCGCTTTTCCTAAATAGGCTCACGGATGAAGGGGCGTCACTACTGCCAATAGCAGGAAACATCACAGCGTCAATAGATGAGAAGATTGTATTCCCACTTGCTAAAGACCGCACCTTTTTCCTAATGAACAGCAATACACAGGCACTTACTCGCTGGGTGCTGAGCAAAAGCGATAAAGGCCTTACCTTTGAACAAACCTACCAAGTAGCGCTACCAGGAGAGAACGTTAAGGATGTGGCAGAACATGCCAGTATGAACTTAGTGGCAGTGCTGACCGACAAAGCAAGAGTGTTGTTGGTAAACCGTGTATCAGGCGATGTAGTAGCATCACAACAGATAGAGCGTTCTGCTGAGAATATCATTTGGTACGGCAATAAGCTTTATGGCTATTCAGATAGCACCTTATCAGTATGGGAAGGCAAACACTTAAGCGGCGTTACTACATGGGCCTCTCTGTTTGAACCGCAGCACTACGAAGGGTATGAAACGGAAGAAACCGTATGGCAAACCACCACTGCCTCTGATTTTCAAGAGGCAAAGTTTAGCTTAACACCGCTATTAATAGGCAGTATTAAAGCCTCTCTTTTAGCGCTGCTTATTGCTATTCCGGTTGCTATCGGTGCCGCAATTTACACCGCGTTTTTTGCTAAAAGCCGCCTTCGCAACGTTATTAAGCCGGCTATCGAATTGCTCGAAGCGATTCCCAGTGTACTCATTGGCTTCATCGCGGCTATTTGGTTGTCGCCAAAAGCTGAGCAGTTTTTATTTTCCTTTGCCTTTTTCCTAATCGTTATCCCTTTTGTGCTTATTGTCGTTGCCCTGGTACAGCGCCCTGTTGCGGAATACTTACCAAAGAAGCTAAGACACGGAGCAGAGCTACTATTTGCTATAAGCGGAGTGTTCCTTTTAGGTTATATTAGCGTGGAGTATGCGCCTTCACTTATTTTCTCGGTAATGGGAGTTGACGGGTTTACAATGCTTGCGGCCGAGTCCGATAGTCCCATCGGGAAAACGACTATAGTGGTAGCGTTAGCGTTAGGTGTGGCCATATCACCTAGTATCTATTCCCTTGCTGAAGATGCCATAAACGGCGTTCCAAATGATTTAAAACACGCCTCTTTTGCTTTAGGCGCCACACGACTACAGACCTTACTTCATGTTGTGCTTCACGTTGCACTACCGGGTATTGTTGCCGCGATTATGCTAGGTTTCGGCCGCGCGTTTGGTGAAACTATGATAGTCCTTATGGTGACGGGAAATACGCCAATCTCCAGCTGGGGCTTGATAGAAGGTTTGCGAGCACTTACTGCTAACTTGGCAATCGAACTTCCAGAAGCAGATGTATCATCGGCGCACTATCAAATTCTATTTTTCACCGCGTGTATTTTGTTCCTGTTTACCTTCTTGGTAAACACCATGGCAGAGCTATTGCGACAGCGTATAAGAAGTAGGGCGTACTATGGTTAATCGAACAACGTTTGGGTTAAGTGCGGTACAGCGTCAATCGTTAGTCATTAGCTTAACGGCTTTTTTCACCAGTCTGCTGCTTATTGCGCTAGTTAGCGTTCTTATACTTATTAGTTTTCGAGGTACGGCATATTTTTGGCCAGAGCCCATCTATACGGTTACCGGTACTCATCAAGACGGCACAAGGTTTTCGGTGCTTGCGAACCTATTTGATGAATCAACAAATGAGGATGTGACACTTAAATTCTCAGATGCTCAGCATCCTTATGGCTTTCAAGTCCAGTTATCTCGAGAGGAAATAGAGACTTCTCTACTTGCAAACCAAAGCGCAGAAATAAAACTGTTAGACGGCAGGCGTGTGTTGGCAATTCCTGAATACATCGTTGTGCCATCTAAACCGCCTCAACCTCTTGGTAACATTGACATTGTGCTAGAGGAAGTAGCTCAAATAAGCGCTCAAATTGAAGATTTAAACACGCAACACCTTGCACCTATTCACGAAGCGCTATCTCAATTTGATAAACGTAATGTTGTTGCCGACGCGCCAGCAAGAGAGCGTTTAGTGGCATCGTTTGACGAATACCAAAAGCGTGTGGAAGCGTTAGAAGCAACACGAGCCGAGTATACCTTATTGGTAAGTTTTGCTGACGAAACGCCGTTTGTTATTCCCATATCTAGTATTCAAGATGTGGATTTTGTCAGTCGTCTAAGTACATGGGAAAAGTGGCAGGTGGCGTTTTCGGAAATCGGTGTTTTTCTCACCGATTCGCCTAAACAAGCGAATACCTCAGGTGGCGTCTTCCCTGCGTTGTTTGGCACTGTACTCATGGTATTTTTAATGACCATCATCGTAACGCCCTTTGGTGTATTAGCCGCTATTTACTTGAGCGAATATGCACCTAACACGGCGCTTACCACCATTATTCGTGTCAGTGTAAGCAACATGGCAGGTGTACCTTCTATTGTTTACGGCGTATTCGGCCTTGGTTTCTTTGTTTATACCTTGGGCGGCAGTATTGATGAGCTATTGTTTAGTGACACACTGCCAGCACCCACAATGGGAAGCCCTGGCGTTTTCTGGGCTGCCTTAACCATGGCAATTTTGACCTTACCTGTAGTGATTGTGGCGACTGAAGAAGGTTTGCGCAGGGTGCCGGAAGGATTGAAAGCGGGCAGTTACGCATTAGGAGCTACCAAAATTGAGACTATAGTGCGTACCGTATTGCCTATTGCGTCTCCGGGTATTATGACTGGCGTAATTCTGGCGATTGCGAGGGCGGCAGGTGAAGTAGCGCCACTTATGTTAGTGGGTGCGGTCAAGTTTGCGCCAACCTTGCCCATAGATGGAGAGTTTCCTTATCTCCACCTTGATAGGCAGTTTATGCATTTGGGCGTGCTTATTTATGACGGAGCGTTTCACAGCCAAACTGATGGAAAGAGCGCAAGCATGATGTTTGCCGCTTGCTTGCTTTTACTCGTGGTGGTGTTTGTATTAAATATTCTGGCAGTTGTACTTAGAGCGCGCCTGCGCAAACGCTATCTCAAAGGATAATACAGGTTTTGTAACATGTTGAAGTTGTTTGAACACAATACGCTGAACGTTAACGACATTGGTGAAGAACAAACTGCGGTAGAGGTTAAAAACCTCAACCTGTGGTTTGGCAATAAGCATGTGTTAAATGACATCAGCATGCGGATCCCAAAAAACAAAATCACAGCGTTAATTGGTCAAAGTGGTTGCGGTAAATCTACACTCATTAGTTGTTTCAATCGCCTTAACGATTTGTATGACGGTTGCAAATACGATGGTGAAATTATTATTGATGGGCAAAACATCAATAGCCGCAAAGTAAATGTGTCACGCCTAAGAACGAACGTGGGCATGGTTTTTCAGCGACCCAACCCCTTTCCTATGAGCATTTATGAGAACGTGTGCTACGGACTTAAGCTTCAAGGCGTTAAAATTCGTCGACACTTAGACGACGCGGTGGAAAGCGCACTGAAACAGGCGGCGCTGTGGGACGAGGTTAAAGATCGTTTATTTGAATCCGCTCATGTCTTATCTGGCGGTCAGCAACAGCGTTTGGTGATTGCAAGAGCACTGGCGTTGAAGCCCGACATTCTTCTTCTTGATGAACCAACCTCAGCCCTTGACCCTCTGACCACGCTTTTTATCGAAGAACTGATGGATGCATTAAAGAAACAATGCACCATTATTATCGTGACGCACAACATGCAACAAGCGGCTAGGGTAAGCGACTACACCGCCTTTTTCCATCAGGGCAGGCTGATAGAATATGCAGACAGCGATACGCTGTTTACTATGCCAGAGAAGAAGCAAACCGAAGACTACATAACGGGGCGATATGGATAAGGTAGCAGTAGGTGTGTGTTCTCACATGGGGTTGTACCGCAATGCTGAAGTTTGGCAAGACGTAGCGGTTTGTCACGATAGTTCTGCCACAGGTAGCGGCACGATTGATTGTCGTTATTCGTTATGCTTACGCCGCGAGGAGAAAACACCATGCGACAGGTAGCCTTAAACACGCATATTTCGGGTACGTTTAATATCGAGTTGGAAAACTTGCGTAACTCGGTATTAACCATGGGGGGCGAAGTTGAACAGCAGCTGGTGGATACGTTAAAAGCGGTAAAGCACAATCATGCCGCTCTGGCTGAAAAAGTGGTGTTGAACGACTTAAAAATTAACTCCATGGAAATTCAAATTGACGAAGAGTGCTTGCGCATTATTGCAAAACGTCATCCTACCGCCAGCGATCTACGTTTAATTATGACCATTTCCAAAGCCATTACCGATATAGAGCGAATGGGCGATGAAATCGAGCGTATTGCTAAACTGGTAACGCGCAATAAGTTGCCGAGCTCAGATACCATTAAGAGCAGCATGTTACTTATTGGCGAGCGCGTGGCCGCCATGATGCGCGGCACATTCGACGCTTTTGCTCGTCAGGATGAGGCTGCGGCGTTAGAAGTGTACGACCAAGACAACCGCATTGATAGTGAATACAAGCGTCTGCTGTCGTATACCACCTCCGAAATGCAGAAAAGTACCGATGACATGCAGGATTGGTTGGATGTTTTGTGGGCAATGCGCTCGTTAGAGCGTATTGGCGATAGATGTAAGAATGTGTGTGAGTATGTGGTTTATCTTACTCGGGGTACCGATGTTAGGCATACACCGTTGGAAAATATGCAACAAAAATTGGAAGATTTGACGTAATCCTGTCCAAATGGTCAGTACAATTTTGCGTATTGATATTCAAATATGGATACATGCGAAATTTATTTGTCATAAAACTGAAATATTTGGTGGATTTATCATCGCATTCAAATAATTCCGCATACTTTTATCGTTTTTCAGTGATTTTCGCTATGGCTTCTAACATGATTACGTTATCATGCGCCGCAGCCAAGAACAGATCGTGCAAAATTTAATCGAACCTTATGATAAAACACAATTTGTCTTTAACTTCATTCTCTAGCCTTTGTGGTGAAGAGATCATGCTACTTACTCAAGTAGCGTCCAGCCTAAATCGCGTTTAGATCGGGAGCGATTATCCGTGGAATTTTTTGAAAGTTATGGCCTAATTCTTATAATCCTTGCCGCCGGCGTTGGTTTCGTCATGGCATGGGGTATTGGAGCGAATGACGTTGCCAACGCAATGGGTACGTCAGTAGGTTCTAAAGCTTTAACCATAAAACAAGCCATTATCATTGCAATGATATTTGAGTTTGCTGGCGCCTACCTAGCAGGTGGCGAAGTAACGTCTACCATTCGAAAAGGGATTATCGACTCAACCTATTTTATAGACATACCTGAATACCTTGTATTAGGCATGATCTCATCACTACTTGCAGCTGGAATCTGGCTTGCGGTAGCGTCATGGTTGGGGTGGCCTGTATCTACCACTCACTCAATTATCGGTGCAATCATCGGTTTTACTGCCACTGGCGTCAGCATGGACGCAGTAGCATGGGACAAAGTGGGTGGTATTGTTGGTAGTTGGGTAGTAACCCCAGCTATTTCAGGCATCATTGCTTATCTTATTTTCATGAGCGCGCACAAGCTCATCTTCCAAACTGCCTCTCCGTTTGCAAATGCTAAGCGTTATGTGCCGTTCTATATGGCATTAGCGGGCTTTGTGATGTCGCTTGTTACTATCAAGAAAGGCCTTAAGCACGTTGGTTTAGAGCTAAGCGCTGTTAACGGATATGTGCTGGCGATTGCTATTGCCGTAGCGTTGGGCTTCTTGGGTAAATGGTTTATCGGCCGTATGAAGTTCAGCGGTTCTGAAGATGCAGACCTACAGGCGGCTAACGTTGAGAAAGTATTCGCACTTCTAATGGTAGTAACAGCCTGTTGTATGGCGTTTGCCCACGGTTCAAATGATGTAGCTAACGCTATTGGACCATTGGCTGCGGTAGTTAGCGTAGTAAGTAGTGGCGGCGAAATTAACTCTAGCACTACGCTTGCACCTTGGATCCTTCCTCTTGGTGGTTTAGGTATTGTTGCGGGTCTTGCGCTATTTGGACATCGCGTTATCAAGACCATTGGTCAAGGTATTACACACTTAACACCAAGCCGCGGTTTTGCAGCAGAACTCGCTGCAGCGTGTACGGTAGTTATCGCATCAGGTACGGGTTTACCTATTTCGACTACCCAAACGCTTGTAGGAGCGGTACTAGGTGTAGGTCTGGCGCGTGGTGTATCAGCGCTTAACCTAGGCATTGTGAGAAATATCGTCGTATCGTGGATTGTTACGTTGCCTGCAGGCGCAATCCTCTCGATTATTTTCTTCTACATTCTTAAAGCGTCGTTTGGCGTAGCGTAAAACACAGCGCTTACAAACGTTCGTATTAAGCGAAAAGAATTAAAAAAGGCCGTGCTTGAAGTGAAGCACGGCCTTTTTGTTTGTGGAATGTTTTCTTTAATCAATAGAGATAGGCGTTTCAAAGCCACGGGGTTTAACGCCCACAACGGCACACTTAAGCTGATGGATAGTTTCTTCTGCGGTGTCGCCCATGATGTAGCCAGGCACACCTAAACGTGCCACTGTGCCCATAACAATAATGTCGGTATCAAGGGATGTGGTTGTGGCTGCAATTTCTCTTCGAGGGTAACCGTGAACAATGTGCTTCTGAGGTTTCAAATACTCTAATACATTGTCATCCAATTCATTGCCTAGTTCTTCAAGCAATTTGTCTAGTTCCGATTCACGCTCGGCATGGATTTTTGCAAGATCGGTTTCCATTCTATCGTTATCAACCGATATGAAACCGTCTCTTGCTATGTTCTCAGGAACCGCATCAAAAACGTGAACAATGTGTAGCTGTGCAAACTCTAACAAGGCTATTTGGCTTGCGTGACGCAAAATGTCGCGATTAAGATCGCGCCTAATAGACACTTCATGCTGTGGATAGTGATAGTTCAAATCCAGTGCTGCAACTACGTTTTTGTACTGACTGCGAGGCTTGTGGTTAATGATCCAAACCGGGCAAGGGCATTTGCGGAATAAACGCATATCTAAGCTTCCGAATAGCTTATCTAGAAAGCTCTCTTCTGCCCGTTTAATTACTAGATCGATATTGTTCTTTTTTACATAACGCACAACGTCAATAAGCGGCTGACCTACCGTTACCGCAGTAGACACAGGATAGTGTTGTCCCCAGCTTTCCGCTTGTTCTTTTAACCAATGCTGGGCTTGGGTTTCCATGGTTTGCTGAGAATCAACATAAGAGAAAGACTCCATGACCATACTGGCGTTGGGCGGCAAAGATTCTAACGAAAGCATAATGGTAAGCGAGGCTTGGTGCGCTTTGGCGATATGCAGTGCTTGGGCTACCGTATCATCTTGACGATGAGAGTCGCTTAATACACATAAAATGTTCTTATAATGTCCTTTCATACTGCCCTCAATAGTTAATCGCTCTATTGACTGAATGATACAAGAGCGGGTCTTACTTCGCTGTAAAAATATGTTGCGTATAACGCTTTAATTTAATCCTAACGCTACTTATTGGGGCTTTCCAGCGGGAAATGTCAAATTCTCAAAAGCTTCTTATAGATTGCACAATAAACAGAATTATCTACCTCTTTTTTAGGATGTTGTATACGTACAGCTGTGAATAATAGAAGATCGCTCTCGTTAACCATGGGTATCAACCCTAGGCGCTATTTAATCTTTATGTTAGATTAATCCAATATTTTTTAATCCCTTTTTAAATAATTGTGAGATGCCCATGAAATGGCCTAATCTTAAGCACCTGCACTATTTGGTGACGCTACATCAAGAGCAACATTTTCACCGTGCTGCACAGCGCTGTAACGTAAGTCAGTCAACATTGAGTACGGCCATTCAGAACCTTGAAGAGCACTTCGGAAGCCAACTTCTTGAGCGTGAACATAAAACCTTTGTGTTTACATCGTTGGGACTAGATATTGTTGAACGCAGTAAAGTGCTACTTCAGGAAGCGGGAGAGCTGGTTGAATATGCGCAAAACGCGGGCAATTGGCAGCGAGGCACCTTAAAACTAGGTGTTATTCCAACCATTGCGCCGTTTCTTTTTGAAGGCATGATGGGGGCGTTTTCTGCATTTTTACCCGAGATCAACTTGGAAATGCAGGAAGACACGACGGAGAAGTTGCTACAGCAATTGACCGACGGCAGATTAGACTTACTTATTCTAGCGTTGCCAATGGAAACACCAGGGTGTAAACAGATGGTCTTAGGGCATGACCCGTTCCATCTTATTGCGCACAAAGATATGGCTGAGCAACTACCTAATCCTGTCGACATTTCAACCTTGCCGAAAAAGAGTATTTTCTTACTACAGCAAGAGCACTGTATGACCGGGCATGCGGTAAGTGCGTGCAATCTTCAGCACAGCGACCAAATTAGCAGCGTAGCGGCTAGCAGCTTGTATACCTTGGTGCAATTAGCGAATAGCAAAATGGGCTACACCTTTTTACCTGAACTTGCGATAAACCAGTCTATTCTTGAGCACACAGGTCTTAAGAGCTTCCCCGCTGAAGAGCAGGGGTTTCGCGAGATTGGCTTAGTATGGCGTTCAGGCACTACGCGTATGCAGCTGTTTCGTCGTATCGGTGAAATTATCTCGCCACTGTTGCCTATTCCTACACTAAAATAACCTTGGCGCTGAGCGCGCTACCTTTCATATTTATCTAAAGCGGTTAAGCCTATAGGTTCAGCCGCTTTTTTTTGCTGACATCAATTATTGTCTTGTGCACCAACCCCAAAGAAGTTCTTCATCCATCGCTTAAAGCACAGTTTCATTGGCGTTATTCCCTAAATGACAATTTATTTATCAATTAAATAAACTTTTTTGCAAAGCTTATCGACTTAATGGTTAAGTAAAAAAACAGAGCGTAAAAACGGGGAACGGCGTGTTTAATAAACGAGATGAAAAACTCGTGGAACAGGCATTAAAGGGTAATAAAAAAGCGTGGTTTACGCTTATATCTCGCTACGAAACCGCTATGTATCAATACGGTATTCGAATGACAGGGAACAGCCATGATGCAGCAGATTTAATGCAGGAGATTTTTATCTCTGTGTTTCGCAGTCTTGCCTGTTTTAAAGGTGAGGGCAGTTTTAAAAGTTGGCTCTATCGCATTGCCCACTGTCGCTGCGTTGAACTGTATCGCAAGCGAAAGCCGCATTCTGACATTGACGATATACAGGCGCCACTTTGCGGTGCGCCATGCCCTGAAATGCAGCTTTATAGCGACAGAGAGAGTAGAGCATTAACGCAGGCTATGCAGACCCTACCTTTGGACCAAAAGGCGGTGGTGGAATTGAAATTCTTCGGCCACTTCACGTTCGAAGAAATTGCACAGCAAATGGATATCTCAGTAAATACCGCTAAGTCGCGACTTTACGCAGCCTTGGCAAAGTTGAAGTTGGAGTTGGAATAATGACCTTATATGACAAAGAAGCCTTATTCTCAGCTTATCTGGACAACTCGCTTAATAGCGAGCAGGAAAAGCAGTTTAACGCGTTGTGCGATTCAGATGCTGAGTTCGCGCAGGCGGTAGAAAATAGCGCCCGTTTGAACAGCGCAAGTGCAAGCTTCGTTGCTCCGGCACTTCCCCAGTGGGACAAAGAACAGACCTTTTTTAAGAAAGATAAACCACGTTCGCTTTCGTCTTGGTTTAGCTTGCCAGCGTGTGCCATGGCCATGTCGGCGTGTGCGCTGTTAGCCGTACTCACCGGCGCAAAGCTGTCGTATAGCGATAACGGTATAGCGCTTACGTTTTCAAACAAAAGCGCCAACAGAGTGGATGAAATGGTTGAGCAGCGCGTTACACAAGAAGTCGCCAAAGCTTTAGGTGAGCAACGTGATTTCTATCAACAAGCAAACCAAACACTATTCAAAGAATACGCTCAGGCGCTATCTACACAGCAGCAACAAAGCAGTGCAGAGCTTACTAAGTACTTGTTAGCGTCGAGTAGGGAAGAACGCAAACACGACTTTGCCGAGCTTATTAAATTTATCAACGAGCAGCGTATTGATGATCAAAGATTCTATGCACGCCAATTTACGCGTCTACAGGATGAAATTGATGACATTGAAATAGGGTACAGCGCGGTAAATTTACCTAACAGCCGTTCTGAAGTGCCATTAACCATGCCGTATGAAACAAACAATCCACAGTCGTCGCTAGATGATTAATGTAATTAGGTGAAATTATGAAACGTTTATTAACTGCTTTACTACTTTGCTCTGCTGCTGGTGGTCTTGCGAACGCACAAAGTGCGCAAAAATATGACACGCTATCGAATGAATTAGAAATAATGTCTGGGGTACTCAAAACGTCCTTACGACAAAATGCCGCAACTGATTCTTGGAGAGTGAGTCAAATTGAAACCAGCTATCTTGCTGGGCAGGGGGCGGTATTTACTTTTTCAGTAAGAGGCCAAAGCGGTAACTGGGTACGAGAGATAGAAACGCTGGTAGAAGGATTAGTTGCCACCGTACCACCTGCACCGCCTGCACCACCAGTTCCGTCTGCAAATTCGTTTAGTGATGTTGATGACATTGTGTTTGAAGCAGCCAGAGAGTGGGAAGCTTACGCAGAAGAAACCAGCCATCGTTTTTCTCAGGCGTTTGCTGACAACAATAGTCGCTTACGCGACTTGCGCAACATGCAGCGTGAACTTGCCTGGGAAGCAAGAGAAGTAGAGCGTGAACTGCGAGATATTACCTTTGAATTGCGTCACGCTGACGAGGCGCGAAAAAAAGTATTACTCGCGCAAAAAGAGCAGTCTGGAGAGCAGCTTAAGCAATTAGAAGCGAAAGAAAAAAGCATGAAGGATGAGCTTAAAGCAATTGAAAAAGAGCAGACTAAACAAATGGAGGCGCGTAAAGCGCAGCAGCAGCAAGCTTACAAAACGTTTCTGGCCGGTTTTGAGTCGGGCATGAGCGAGACCTTATGCAGATTTGGGTCAGGCTTACGCGGTCTGCCGGAAAATGAACATATCAGCATGGTGCTGAAAGATTTTGAGATGGACGAGAGCCGCGAGCGCAAAGACCGAATTTATGTATTTACTCGTGCTGATATAGTGCGCTGTGTTCAAGAAAAAATAGACGCGAATAAACTTCTCACCAACGCTAATATTTATCAGTTTTAAATAAATAAGCTCGGCGCACTTATGAACGCTTTGCTTTGTTAAAACAGCACGCGTGCCTTCGTTAATGAACGTTGATAACGAAGGCGCGCTTTTTATTGGCCTACATTTTAGGTGCAATATGCCCTAATTCTGCTGCCCAAGTGAGTTCGGATCTCTTAAGGTTATTTGCCGCACTAGCGCCAAAGCTGTGCAGCGCATTGTAAGCGCTATTAGATGGAACACGGCAATAGTGGCAAAGTGCATAGAACAAAAGGCTACAGCGGTGCTGTGAGCCATCGCAATGTAAGTATATCTTCGCTCCTTCGGTCAACATTTGAGATAGTTCATGAAGGTATTGGTGAAGGTGTACGTCTTCGGTGGGGGACTCTGACGACGGGTGTAAAAAAGGAACCCAAAGCCACTCTAACCCAGCTGCTATTGAACGATCACGAATAACCGGTGCGTTCTCTTCACTGGTTTGTACCGTTGCAATATGGGTAACACCCAGTGACTTAAGGCGTTCAAAGTCACTTTCAACGGGCTTTTTACCCAAGCATATTTGTCCTGCGTGTAGTGAAAACCACGCAATACCTGGTGTCAACGTAGTGCTGTTTTCCTTTTTCTCGGCGTCTTGCTTGTTTGTTAGCATAAGTTTTTACATGGTTTTGGCATAGCAGCTTAATTTGGGCCTTTTGTTAAACGACAAAATAATAAATTGAAAAGTAGTGGCAGCTACATCCGCCAATCACGAACATGTGCCAAATTGCATGGGTGTACTTTACCTTTTTTGCCACGTAAAAGCACACGCCTACACTGAAACACAGCCCGCCTGCTACCAATAACCATAGGCCAGCACCGGGAAGGGCGACATAAAGAGGGTAGATAAGACCCAGTGCAATCCATCCCATCAGCAAATAAGTCATCACGGATACCTTTGGGAAACGATGCTGCGCGACGAGCTTAAACGCCACGCCGCCAATTGCCAAGCTCCAGATAATCGCGGTCATAGTAATACCCAACACGCCACCAATCGAAACCAGTAACAATGGTGTGTAAGTACCTGCTATCAATAAGTATATTGCGCTGTGGTCAAATAGCTTAAGCCATCCCTTTGCCTTTTGATGGGAAATGGCGTGATAAAGGGTTGAGCTTAAAAACACCAGAATGAGTGTAGAGCCATAGATAGCTGCAGTAGTTAACGCGAGCGTATCTTCCGCTCGATACAACATAAATACTAAACCCACGATAGCAGCAATAAAGCCAACCCCATGACTAATACTGTTCAGCCACTCTTCCAGTACAGAGTAGGCTTTTGCAGGAATGCTTTTTGATTGCGGCACAGCCTGTGTCTGAATCTGTTCTTGGATCATCACAGCTCCTGTTTTTTTATTTCTAAGAATAATGGGTAGTAAATGCCCTTAAAGCCTCTTGTCGCACTTTCTCGATAAGACATGCGATCATTTCAGCGACTAGCGCTTTCAATTGATGCGCGCAGTTCAGCATTTTCCCTACTACGTCCATTAGGACAATTATAGCGCACACTTGTTCGCTCAATGCGAAAATAATAACAGAAAACGTCAAAAATCTGATGACAATCAGATTACAAAAAGAGGTTAAAATACCAATACGCATAGATAATTGCCCACTCACAAGGCGCTGGCAAGTTTCCTAGCAAAGCGTGGGCATGTAGGGCTGAGTGGTGATTATCTATCCGGACTGGTTTAAATCTGCATTCTCGAAACAGCCGCCTAATTTGTCTAGTAGGACTTTTAACGTACGGCTTTCATCTGCAGTCATGCCATTGAGCTTGCAGAGCATTTGCGCAGGCACGTCTTCTGCTATGGCTTTCTTCTTCTTGCCCGTTTCAGTGAGTTGAACGCGCTTAACGCGTTTGTCGGCTTTATCTTTAGTGACAACTAAAAAGCCTTTGTCTTGTAGCTTTTTGAGAATCAGCGACATAGCACCACCGTCTATGGCCGTTCTCTCCAGAAGCTCGGCAATAGTAATGCCATCGTTTTCCCATAGCGCCATTAACGTCACATATTGAGGATAGGTGATATCCAGCGCTTTAAGAAGGGTGCGGTAAGCACGAGTGAATGCATTCGACAGCGTATAAAAACGGTGGCAAAGCTGATTTTCCAACTTCAATAATTCTGACATGACGCTTAACCCTTATCGGTAAGGCTTTTTCTTAACAATAATATTTTGCATACAAAACACTTGATCTGCAAGTTGGTTTGGTGATAATTTATTTTGCATGCAAAGTAGTTGTTTAAATAAACCTATGAGGAGAGTAACTATGCATAAACTTCAACAAGTCGTTTATACCGGAAGTGCAACAGCAACGGGTGGTCGTGAAGGAACAGCGAAATCAAGTGATGGTAAGCTAGACCTTAAACTCTCTACACCTAAAGAATTGGGCGGTGCAGGTGGAGAAGGGACGAACCCTGAACAAATGTTCGCAGCGGGCTATTCGGCGTGCTTTATCGGTGCACTTAAGCATGTGGCTGCATCGCAAAAAATTAAGCTGGCCGATGACATTAGTGTAACTGGCAACGTTGCAATTGGACCTATTGAACAAGGCTTTGCTATTGCAGTAAAACTGACGGTAGATTTGGGCGATATGGACAAAGCACAAGCGCAAGGCTTGGTGGAAACTGCGCATCAAGTATGCCCATACTCAAATGCGACCCGCGGTAACATTGAAGTAGATATTAGCCTTGCTTAATTAAACGGCAAACGAGTCAGAGGTTAACGCAAATAGTTAATGCCCTCGTCAGATAGCTGCGCCTTCGTCAGATGGCGTAGCTATCCTGCACTTATTCACGTCAACCCTTACTGCTTTTCGAAATATAGCGCAGTTACAACGCAGCTCTTCGAATTAGAGTCGCCAGTCATATAACAGATTGATACACTGAGATCGTATCAATCATCCTTTAGGAAGTTATATGAAAAAATACGGATTACTGGCTACATTCGTATGCGCGCCTGTTTTGTTCGCATGCAGCGACAACAGCAATGTAGACGCAGCCAAGACAGACAAAGATCAAGCCGTCAGCGTAGGCTCGACTTCAGACACTGAAGCACAAAATGTTGCAGTAGCAAGCCAAGCTGACGCGGCTATTGCCTCTGGGGTAGATTATCACTCCTTCGCGAACCCTAATGAGATTCGGGTTACCCATCTCAGCCTAAACCTAACTGCAAACTTTGAGACCAAGCAGCTTGTTGGCGACGTAACGCTTGATGTAAAGCGTGAAAAGCCCGACAACAACACATTGGTGTTAGATACGCGAGCATTAGACATTCAGAGTGTTACCGTAGACGGTGAAAGTGTTCCTTTTGAAATGGGAGAGGTTGACCCTGATTTAGGTACACCTCTTACGATTACGTTACCTAGTTCCGCAAACGCAGTAACGGTTGCGTATTCAACTTCACCTGATGCGTCTGGCGTACAATGGTTAACGCCAGCGCAAACTGCAGGTAAAAAGCACCCGTTTCTGTTTACCCAAGCGCAAGCGGTTCACGCGCGAAGCTTCATTCCGCTTCAAGACTCACCGCAAGTACGCGTAACCTATGACGCGACCATTAAGACACCTGAAGCGCTGTTGGCGGTGATGAGTGCGTCAAACGATCCTACCACCGAGCGCGATGGTGAATATGAGTTCACCATGCCACAGCCTATCCCTTCGTATCTTATTGCGTTGGCTATAGGTGATTTAGAATTTAAAGCCATGGGTGAGCGTACCGGTGTGTATGCTGAGCCTGCGCTACTTGAAAGTGCAGCGAAAGAATTTGAAGATACAGAGGCGATGTTAGAAGTAACAGAAGAAACCTATGGACCTTACCAATGGGACCGTTACGATCTGCTAATTCTACCACCGTCATTCCCGTTTGGCGGTATGGAGAACCCTCGTTTGTCGTTTATCACCCCAACGGTCATTGCTGGTGATAAAAGCTTGGTTTCATTGATTGCTCATGAATTGGCGCACAGCTGGTCTGGTAACACGGTAACAAACGCTACATGGCGTGATCTGTGGCTAAACGAGGGCTTCACAACCTACTTAACTTACCGAATTATGGAAATGATCTACGGTCACGATCGTTTTAAAAAAGAAGCGGTGCTCGGTTATCAAGACCTGGAGAATGATGTTGCTGCATTAGAGGAAAATGATGAGATCCTGGCTATCGACCTTCGTGGTCGCAATCCGGACGATGTTTTCTCAAATATTCCCTATGAAAAAGGCGCACTGTTTTTACGTGAAATTGAACAAAAGATTGGCCGAGAAAACTTTGATGCTTTCTTAATGCAGTACTTTAAAGACTTTGCTTTTAAGAGCATTACTACCGACACGTTTATTGCTTATTTAGATGATACCTTGTTAAAGCAGTATCCAGATAAGCTAGACGCGGAGCGCATCCAAACGTGGATTTTTGAACCAGGCATTCCCGAGGGAGCGCCACAGCCAGAATCTGATGCGTTCACTAAAATCGATGACACACGAAGCGCTTGGCTTTCTGGCGACGTGAAAGCGGCGGATATTGAAACCGCGCAGTGGACTGTACACGAGTGGCTATATTTTCTAAACAACATGCCCGAATCGCTAAGCAGCGCACAGCTGGCTGAGCTAGATTCAGCGTTTTCACTCACATCGACTAAAAACAACGAAATTGCTCATAGCTGGTTGATGATCGCAGTAGAGAATAACTATCAGCCTGCCTATGATCGTTTGTATAGCTACTTGGTGTCGATAGGGCGCAATAAGCTTGTTAAGCCCCTTTATCGCGAGCTATCAAAAACACCTGAAGGCAAGGCGTTTGCTAAACGCGCATTTGAAGAAGCGAAACCGGGCTATCACCCACTTACAGTGAAAGCTAATGAAGGCTATGTGAACTAAGACTTTATTAGACTCATGCGAACCGGTCTCGATAAGAAGACCTTCGTTTTTGTGATAACGACAGTAAAGGTCTACGTTTGTAGGTTTCCGTTACTTGGCTAAAAAATAAAAGCAGCTCAATTGAGCTGCTTTTTTTGTGTCTGTCACTGGTATAGAAAACGCGAGAGGAAAAATAATAAAAATTTGAACAATTGTTCAAATAAACGATCTGAAAGTTGGGTACAACGTATAGAATTTTACTTTGATGTGTATCTGTACAAAGCAGTTTATCGCGATCTCGCTTGTACTTTGAAGGATTAAACCGACTTTAAGGAGTTTTTATGTATACGCAAAAAATGCATCCAGCAACGACATTTCCCGATGTCTCAGCAACCCTATCCACAGGGGAAACGGTGTCGCTTACCAATAAAGAAGAGGGATGTGATTGGAAAATGGTGGTTGTTTATCGCGGTAAACACTGCCCAATATGTACTAAATTCCTGAACAAATTAGAAGATTATAAAGGTCGTCTACGCGAGCTCAATATTGATTTGGTGGCTGTAAGTGGTGACAGCAAAGCACAGCTCGATGAGCATCTAGACGACCTGTCGATTACGTTCCCTATCGCTTACGGTCTCTCGCAAGAAGATATGGAAAAACTTGGGCTATACATCTCCAAGCCGCGCTCAGATAAAGAAACCGACCACAATTTTGCTGAACCTGCGCTATTTGTAGTGAATGAAAAAAACGACATTCATATTGCTGAAATAGCAAACGCGCCGTTTGTGCGCCCTGACTTAGAGCAACTCGTATCAGGCTTGGAGTTTATACGTAACCCAGATAACAACTACCCCATTCGAGGCACCTTTAAAGGATAAGGTCAACAGGCCCTAGTTATGTGAGATAAAAAGGTAAGGCTCTGGTGGTTTTCAGAGCCTTTTTTATTTACATATAGAAACCATCAAAAGCTAGCCCTAATTTTATCGCTTGCTTATTGTTTTCTAGGGCTTACTCGTTTTCAACTGACACTGAAAAAGCAATGGGGGCCATCTGCTTTTTAAAGTCTTCCAGTGCATCTAAAGGTAGCTCAACATTTATTACCACACTGCTTCCATAGTTACAGTTCGCAATTTTACCTTGAGCTTGCTCTACCAAGTGACGTACAAACTGCTCGTGTTTGAAATCGATGTCTACGCTAAGCGGTTCCAGCTTTATCTCTTGTCTTACCTCAAGAGCATCTACGGCTTGCTGTGCTGCAGCCGAGTAAGCCCTTACCAATCCCCCCGCACCTAATTTAATTCCGCCAAAATAACGCGTGACAATAATCATGATGTCGCCGATATCTTTGTGCTGAAGTACATTTAATATGGGTTTACCGGCAGTGCCGCTAGGCTCGCCGTCATCAGCCATCGCCGCGCTACTTGGCGAGTTAGGGTTGCCAAAAACATAAGCCCAGCAATGGTGTCTGGCGTCGGGATACCGTTGTTTCACACTATCTAAAAGCGCCATTGCACTTTCACGAGAATTTGCAAAGCCGGCACAAGCAATGAATTTGCTTTTCTTAATTTCGTACAGGGTTTCAACCTGTTTAGCTGGAACGGGATAAGTCATCAGCGCATTGTAAGCTAAGACAATTTTTTATTTAAGCCAAATAAGGTAAGCAGTGTGTTTTATCGCTTAATAAAACGAAATTTTAGACGACGATAGGCTCAGATAGAACGCAGTGGTCAAAAATACTACTATTTGGCGAATTATCTTGAAAGGTCGTATTTCGTTTACCGTTCTAGCGAGTCCTTATTTCTGTATTTAAAGTTAAGCATCTGAATTTAAATGTTTTTATAAAGTTGGCGCAGTGATTGTAATAGTGAATATGAGTGTGGCCAAGGCGTAACGCCACAACAACGTAACTTCGTCCCAATAAGGAAATCATGCTATGAAATCACGTATTACTGCTATCGCTATTGTTGCTCTTACCTCTGTGTTCACCGGAAGTGCTTTAGCTTCTGTAGAATTTAAGCCTACCGACGATTCGGTCACCTCTAACCTTTGCGTTGCTGCCGCTACCGGGAACAAGTGGAAGCTTCATGAACAAATTAAAGAATCTGCACTAGATAAAAAGTATGTAGCACAGGACATGACGTGTAACGGACTATCTGTCGCTGCGTTTGTTGATCAATATGGCAAGAACGGGGAAAGCATCAAGAAGTACCTGAATATTCAACAGCAGCAGATTGCTAGCGTGGTGCACGCAAAATAACCCCCACAATTAAACGGTGCTAGGCTTGTACGTATGCGTACGCGAAAAATCGTTTGTGTGAAAAAGCGGATTAAAAAAGGGCTGTTGATGATACAACAGCCCTTTTTACTAATTTAACATGACTGCTAGCGTAGAATACCTGATACAGTTTCAGATACATTCAATGCGCCTTTTTGAATTTCATCAATAATGCTTTGCACTTGCGCAATCTGTTGACTATTTTGGTCAACACTGTCTTTAACGCCTGCCATTTTCTTCGTGGATTTGTCAGCAAGCTTTCTGTTCTCTGCCACTACACTTTCAATCTCCACAGTCGAATCGCTGGTACGTTGCGCTAGCTGCCTCACTTCATCTGCTACTACAGCAAATCCTCTACCTTGATCGCCTGCACGTGCAGCTTCAATAGCGGCATTTAGTGCTAAAAGGTTGGTTTGCTCAGCAATGCCACTAATCGTTGTCACAATGGTTTCAATTTTTAGCGATTGCTCACTCAGTTCGTGCATAAGTTGATTGGTTTGCTCAACTTCTAACATGGCTGTATTGAAAATCTCAACGCTTCGTTGAAGTGACGAGGCTCCTTCATGGGCAATTTGAGACGTCTCTTCTGCCGTTGATACTGCGAGTTCCGCCGCCTGTGCGATTGCATTCTTTTCGTTAATTGCATCGGTAATGTTAGATGCAAATTTAATAACTTTTACTACTCGGCCCGAAGCGTCAAACACGGGGTTGTACGTTGCTTCCAACCACAATGCGTTACCGTGCGCATCTACGCGCTCAAACTGGCCTGAAGAGAAATTACCGCGGGCAAGGTTATCCCAAAAATTAGGATTTTCTTGATAAAACTTATCGCGACAGAACATGCGATGGTGTTTACCTTGAATGTCGGCCAAACTGTATTTCACTGTTGCAGTAAAATTCTCATTTGCTGTGATAATTGTTCCATCAGGATGAAACTCAATCACCGCCATCGACTTGTTTAGTGCGTCAGTCACTGCTTTACCAGCAAAATAGGCGTTTTCATGTTCAGTGATATCGTGGTAAATGGCATGAATTTCTGTAACGCCATGCTTATTCACCGCTACGTAGCTTGCCTTAAGCCACTTCGTTTCACCTAACGCCGATTTTCTTGCAACCGTGTCACTAAAGCTGCCGCCATTGACCAAGTGTTGCCAAAACGATTTGTACTGTGACTCAGGTTCAACACCTTCAACGCGCATTGCCGCATGTGAAAACGACGTTGCGGTTGAATTTGGGTAATCCAAAATGGAAAGTAATACGGGAGAGGCAAATGTGCACTGTCCATCGGTACTATAAATGGCATAGGCCATTGTGTTTTTGAACGCATCCAGCGTACCAAGCAAGCCTTGGCTCTCGTCCCTAAGAGCCGAAATGTCATTATTGTATCGAGAACTTGATACGAACATAACGTCTCCGAAAATTACAAGTATAATTAAGAATTAGTGTAGTCTATGTTAACTATATTTAACATTTATGTCGTTTAGACATTAGGCGAAGCCTATGTTTAAGGCATTATCAATTAAGCTTAATTTATTTATAAGTGGTTGTTTTCATTGTTACAGTACGGTAACTATTTTTATCTAACAAGAAACATTCGAACTAATAAGACCACTCGATGCCATTAGAACGCTTTATCCCATTTCGCAAACATGATGTTAGTAAATTGTGTGAAAACATAATTGTGCAAGAGAGGACTCTTTTTCGTACGTTCTCAACATTGCTCGTTAATCGCATACACTATCAATATCATGAGCAACTTGAGGGTCTGAAAGATAGCTATAACGATTTTGACCCAAACAAAGACACCCGCGATCTTACACCTTCAAGTGAAGCTACGAGAAAGCAAAGCCAAAAGGCGTTTTCGAGTGCGTTTGCCAATCTATTAAACGCAGCCAATTTTGAAAAAGTCACAAACGAAGATTTAGAAGCAGCATTAAACGAAGAGTCGCTGTTTAAAGTGCGCCTTGCGGTTAGCTTCGAAGACTTTGAAGATGTGGTGTTTTATCGACGGGGCGAGTCGGTAAAAACTGAAACGCTGCGTACTTTTTTCGGGTTGCGAAAAAAGCAGGTGTCATTTACCAACTACGACAAAGTGGCTGTTTATATCACTTTTAAAGATGAAGCCTACTTCAAAGAGAAAGGGCAAACGCCAGTTACCTTTAAACCTGGTTCCACCATAGTAAAGCTTTTCCAAAACGTACCTAAAGCAGACTTGGAGATGCTGTTTCCCAATAGCGAAGTCAAAATGCGTCCGCTAGATAAGTTGATCATTAGTGCATCGGCGGCAATAGGTGGCACCGTGGTGCTAGTGACTAAGTTAGGCGCCTCGCTACTTCTCATGGCATCTTTTCTGGCCTTTTGGCTTGGCTTTAAAGACGATGAAGTGGAATTGACTAAGCAAAGCCTAATAACTTTTGGTATTGGCATGGGTGTATTCGGCAGCTTTATCTTTAAGGAATGGACAAAGTTTAAAAACAGAAAAATCAGGTTTATGAAAGCCTTGTCTGACAATCTCTATTTTAAAAATTTAGACAATAATGCAGGCGTGTTTCATACGTTAATTGATGCAGCAGAGGAAGAGGACTGCAAAGAAGCTTTGTTGGCTTATACATTTTTGCTGAAATGTAGTGAAGTGTCTGTAGAAGGTTTTGCTGCATTCTGCGCGGTGCGTGCAGAGCGCGAGATTGCCGCTGGTGGAATGACATTAGCAACGCTCGATAGTGTAATAGAAAGTTACTTTTCAGAAGAGCTTGATTGTGCGCTCGATTTCGACGTTACTGACGCTATTAATAAGCTGGTGGACATGGAACTAGTCGAACAATACGGCGATATTTTTGTGGCGCGGGCGCTTAACGATGCTGTGAAGATACTTGATGACTACTGGGATAATATTTATCAGCCTGTTTGATTGACCCTTTAACGTCGATAATAGTACGCCAAGGAATAATAAAGCCTAAGCGAAGCTTTCAAACCTTATTGCTACTCATTACGCACGTGAATAGCGGAAGGTAAGCGCTGACAGTTTGAGTACTTATCCACTAAAATAACCTTCGTGTTGTGCTTGTTTAACTGTGTCTAAAAAGGCTTTTATTCTTAGCGATTGATGGGGGCGCTGTGGGTGCACAACAAACAGCTGACTGGTGCTTTTTATTGGAGGCTCACTCGGTGTCGACCCCTGCTTAATTTCTTCAAAAAGTGCGACCAGTTCACCCGCCTTACTATGCTTTTTCGCCACATAGCTTGGCAGTCTTGCAATGCCGCGGCCTTCCAGCACATGCTGAATGAGCGCCAGATTATCATTAAGTTTTAACCAGCCTTTAACCGCTGTGCGCTTACCGTTTATGAGCCAGTTATCTTGGTCGGGGCCGCAAAAGCACTGGTGCGCATGTAAATCGCTCAACACTTTGGGTGTGCCGGCTTGCTTAAGGTATTGCGGTGCTGCAACTATTGTGTGGCTATAAGTAAATAATGGCTTGGCCACCATATCTTGCGGCGGGTTGTTAGTAGAGCGAAACGCCAAGTCGAAATGACCTCGGTTTAAGTCGTGCCTTTGATAGCTGGTATCTAAATGGAACGAAACATCAGGATGCTGCTGCGAGAAGGAAAAACACAGTTCGCTTAACAAGTAGTGCGCAAACATATTCGGCGCCGTAATGGCGATAATTCCTTCTAGCTGCGTTTGCTCACGTACTAAATTTTGCTCTAGCTCTACCACGCTGCGATTAATCTTCTGTGTATCGGCGTACACTTGTTTACCTTCGTTGGTAAGACTTACTTGGCGTGTTGAGCGCTGCAGCAACTTTACGCCTAACGCAAGTTCAAGCTCCCTTATTTGCTCCGACAGGTAGCCCCTCGATATCTGCATTTTCTCTGCCGCAGCACCAAAGCTTAAGGTTTCTGCTACCGCACTAAACAGCATCAATCGCTCGACTTTTTTATGTGGTTTCATTGGCTAGTTACTTTTTACACGAGATTACATCGGAGATAAATATTCACAATATGCTCGAAAAACTGCGTCTTGAGCAACGTCACATCAGAAAATGTAGAGTTAGTGATTATATATGGAATACAGCTATTCGCTATAAAGAATAATGATTTCGCTATTGTGCGCTGAAAGGTGGTAACTGCAAGCGTAAACTTGAGCTATCCGAAAGGCCTTTATTAATTCTTTTTTGCGAGCGGTGTATATGAAAAACCTTCCTCTAAATCAGTACATTTCACACGCCAGTCAGCTGGTTTACGGCTGTATGGCTATTGGTGGAGAGTGGGACTTTAACCCATTAACCAAAGATCAAACCCAGCATGCGTTTGCGGCGGTCGATGCTGCGCTAGAAGCCGGTATTACCGTGTTCGATCATGCTGATATATACCGAATGGATAAAGCAGAACAAGCATTTGGTGAAGTGTTAAAAGCACGCCCTAACTTACGGGAAGAGATAGTGCTTCAGTCTAAATGTGGGATTCGTTTTGAAGATGAACACGGGCCCAAACGTTACGATTTTTCGAAAGACTGGATTGTCACTTCTGTTGAAAACACGCTTTCGCGATTAAATACGGAATATCTCGACCTGCTTTTGCTGCACCGCCCAGACCCATTGATGGAAGAAGAGGAGGTTGCCGCTGCATTTGATGCCTTGTTTGATAGCGGTAAGGTTAAGCACTTTGGCGTGTCGAATATGAGCGGCGTACAAATGCAGCATCTTAATCACTATATTAATCAGCCGCTTATTGCGAATCAGGTTGAGATGAGTCTTACTAACTTAGGCTTTGTGGATGAAGGTATTTATGTCGGTAACCCAGATGGGCAGCATGTGAACTTTACAGCGGGCACACTTCAATACGCAAAGCAAAACAACATTCAAATGCAGTCGTGGGGGCCAGCAAGCCAGGGTAAATATACCGGAGCACTCGCCACGCTAACTGCGCAAGAAGAAGCGACTAAAAAACTCGTTGCGACCTTAGCGCAAAAATATGGTGTATCGCCCGACGCAATCGTGTTGGCTTGGTTAATGCGCCACCCCAGCAACATTCAGCCAATTGTTGGTTCGGCAAACCCCAAGCGTATTAAAGCAAGTGCAGAAGCCGTTACAGTGACGCTTACTCGGGAAGACTGGTACGCATTGTACGTAAGTGCAAAAGGGATGGAGTTACCATGATGGGTTCTATTTCTTTAGCGCAAGCTCAATCAATGATTACAGATAGCATTCATTGGGCGCAAGAAAACAATCAACACATTGCCGTTGCTGTTGTAGACAGTGTGGGTGAACTTATCGCGTTCTCTCGTATGGATGAAACTAGCCCGCAAACCTGTCTACTAGCGCAGAACAAGGCTTATACGGCAGCCAGAGACAGGCAAAAAACCAGTCAGCTTGCTGCGTGGGCAAAAGAAACGAGCAAAACCATTAACTTTTGGACCGACCCTCGCATCACAGGTATGGCGGGTGGTGTACCTGTAAAAGATAAGGCAGGCAAAGTAGTGGGTGCAATAGGAATTAGCGGTATGGCCGAGTTTGATGACGAAGCGCTAGCTCAAAATATTATTGCTCAGTTTTAACCTACTAAGGAACAGGTTAATGATTCAAAAAACATCTAAAATGACAATGGCCTTTACCGCAATATTGCTTGCGTTAACTGCTTGCAGCCCATCTCTTAACAATAGAGACCCTAACAGCGGTGTGACGAACAGTGGCGAGAGCAACAATGCGGCACAGCCACAAAGTAGTTATCTAAAGCGCGACGTGCGCGAAGACGTCTTCTACTTCGTTATGCCAGACAGATTTAACAATGGCGATGTAAGTAACGACAGCGGGGCACCAAAAGGATCGATCTCTCACGGAGGTCTCGACACAACGTCTAAATGGGCGTTTCATGGTGGCGACATGGCGGGCATCGAACAAAAACTGGATTACCTGAAATCTATGGGGATCACCGCTATCTGGATGACACCTATTTTGCGTAATAAAGCGGTGCAGAAAGGCGGTTTTGCCCACCATGGATATTGGATAGTCGACTTCACCGAAATTGACCCTCACTTTGGCAGTAACGCCGATTTAAAGCGCTTGATTGACACTGCGCATAAAAAAGATATTAAAGTATTTTTCGATATCATTACTAACCATACGGCAGATGTGATTAAGTATGAAGAGTGCCACAACGCCGACGGTTCGTTTAAAAGTGGACTAGACCGGTGCACGTATCGCAGCTTGCAGGAAGTGAAAGAGCAAGGGACTTACCGTGCTTTTGTTCCAGAAAAAGAGCAGGGTGAGAAATTTCCAGAATGGCTAAACGATCCGCGCTTTTACCACAATCAAGGTGATACAACTTTTGAAGGTGAAAATAGTTTATATGGCGATTTTAATGGGTTAGATGATATCAATACTGAAGACCCTGAAGTGGTTAAAGGGATGATTGATATTTACACCAAGCTTATCAGTGAATTTAAACCAGACGGCTTTAGAATTGATACGGTAAGGCACGTTCAGCTGCCATTTTGGCAAGCATTCTCACCGGCAATTATGGCGCACGCTAAAGCTGAGGGAATTGAGAACTTTCATGTATTTGGTGAAGTGTATGACCCAAACCCTGAAGCGCTAAGTTCATTCACTACCGAGGGTAAACTTCCTGCCGTGCTTGATTTTGGATTTCAAAGTGCGGTGGGAGGCGTGTTCTTTGAAGACAAGCCAGTGTCGACCATTGAAACTCTGATAGCACAAGATCACCTTTACAATGACGAAGACAGCAACGTTAATCAACTGCTTACTTTTTTAGGCAATCACGATATGGGTCGCCCGGGCTTCTTCTTAAATAAGCATTTACCCAATGCGTCTAACGAAGAAAAGCTGCAGCGCAGTATGCTGGCACATGCCATGATGTTTTTCTCTCGCGGCGTACCCGTCGTTTACTATGGCGATGAGCAAGGCTTTACCGGTGATGGTAACGATGTGGATGCCAGAGAAGATATGATGCCATCTAAGGTAGCTAGCTATAACGACAATACGTTGTTAGGTACTGAGCAAACCACCAAAAATGACAACTTCAACCCTCAGCACCCGCTGTACAAATCAATTGCAGAGTACGCTGCCATTCGCAAGCAGCAGGCGTTACTTCAATATGGAGTGCAAGAAAATAAGTTCTTTGATGATAATAAGCAGGTGTTTGCCTTCGCCCGCGTAGCGAATGACACAATGCCAAACGGGGGCGTGGCGCAACAAAATGGCGAAGCACTTTTAGTTGTGTTTAACGTGTCAGCCGAGCAGCAAACGGTAACGGTTTCTCAGCAGTATGAAAGCTACTTAGTTGTTTCAGGAGCCGCTAAAATTTCCGCTTCTGACAACGGTGAAACACAGATTACTGTGCCAGCTTTTAGCTTTGGGTTGTTTTCATCAAAATAATATCCTGAGCACCAGACGTTTATTAAAGCGTGTGGTGCCTCTTTTTTTACCTGCTCCCTGTGAACATGCATCACAGACAAACCATTGTCATAAAACCACAAAATCTCTATAGTTGCTGTACGGTGCGTTGATCAACATCGACACTCCATAGCAGCAGCGCCATTGCGCCGAATGCGTTTCTCTATCTCCAATGCAACAAGCCTGGTTCACTTCTACATGAAAATATTGCATACGTCTGACTGGCATTTAGGTCAGAGTTTTTTTACGAAAAGTCGCAAAAATGAACATGCCGCTTTCCTTAAATGGCTTCTTCAACAAGTAGAAGTGCATCAAATAGATGCGATTATTGTCGCGGGCGATGTGTTCGACACGGGCACGCCGCCTAGCTACGCCAGAGAGCTCTACCATGCGTTTATCGGTGAACTTCAGGGGATGCAGTGTACATTGGTGGTGCTGGGGGGAAATCACGATTCAGTATCGGTATTGAACGAAAGTAAGGCGCTACTGAAATACTTGAATAGCCACGTAATTGCCAGTACATACGGCGAATTGAGTGAACAAGTCATTACGCTTAACGATCGCAAGGGACAGCCCAGTGCCGTACTGTGTGCCGTACCCTTTATTCGCCCACGTGATGTGCTTGTCAGTGAGGCAGGGCAAAGCGGCACTGACAAGCGTCAAGCGCTTGGCGATGCGATAAAGCAGCATTATGGGGCGCTTTATAATGAAGCCTTATCACTGCGCGCTTCAATTGAAGAAAAACAAGGAGAGGAGGGCAGTGAAAACAGCGCTGCCATTCCTATTATTGCTACAGGGCACTTAACCGCTTTAGGCGTGAGTCAGTCAGAAAGTGTACGTGATATTTACATTGGTACCCTTGAAGGCTTTGACGCCAAAGGGTTTCCGCCTGCCGATTACATTGCACTTGGGCATATTCACAGGCCACAGAAAGTCGCTAAAACAGAACACATTCGCTATTCAGGCTCGCCCATACCGCTAAGTTTTGATGAACTAAACACGCAAAAGCAAGTGGTGTTGGTAACGTTTGAATCTGAAAGCACAACGCCAACTATCTCAACGCTTCCGGTACCGCGCTTTCAGGCCATGGAAGTAATAAAAGGCGACTTAAAAGCTATAGAGGCGGCCATTAATAAAAGCGAGGCCATCGCGTTAGCTTCTCAAACACATGATGACAGCAATACGAACTCGGCCCCTGTGGCTAATCAGAAAGCCGATAGCGCAATGGATAACGCCATTAGACCTAAAGACCCCGTGTGGCTATGCATTGAAGTTGAAACAGAAGACTACCTGACTGATTTGCAGCAGCGTATTCAGGGTTTGTTAGAGGGGAAAAACGCTGAGATTTTACAGTTGAAACGCAAGCGTAAGCGCACGGTAAATAGCTTAACGGAAAAGCAAAACGTTCAGCTTAGTGAACTATCGGTAAACGATGTATTTGAAGCGCGTTTGGCATTGGAGAGCATAAAAGATAATCCAACAAGTGAGTCGGCACCAACTGAGTCGGCACAAGGAACCCTGCTAGATGACGACCAAAGCCCTCGAGCAATGAAACAAGCCGGTTCAGAAAAAAGCGCTTCACGCATAAACCGGATAAGGCAGCTGTTTAATGAAGCGCTAGAGCGGGTGCATACCAATGATGAAGATGCTGAAGTATCAGTAAAGGCACCATTGGCAAACACGACAGACAACAAAGGCGAGTAATACAATGAGAATATTGACCTTACGCCTTAAAAACTTAAACGCCCTAAAAGGGGAGTGGAAGATAGATTTCACCCAGTCGCCGTTTATCGACAATGGCCTATTTGCCATAACTGGCCCAACAGGGGCAGGTAAAACCACGCTACTTGATGCCATTTGTTTAGCGCTTTATCACCAAACCCCTCGCTTGGGGCCAATTTCAACGTCTAACAACGACATCATGACTCGCGGCACGGCGGAGTGTTTGGCGGAGGTTGAGTTTGATATTAAGGGGAAAGCATACCGTGCGTTTTGGAGTATGCGTCGGGCCAGAGGGAAAGTTGACGGTAACCTGCAAAGTGCTGATGTTGAGCTGGCCGAAGTTGAAAGCGGTAAGGTATTGGCTACCCAAGTTAGGCCGAAAAGCGAAGAGATTGAAAAGCTGACTGGCCTTAATTTTGCCCGTTTCACCAAGTCTATGATGTTGTCGCAAGGGGATTTTGCTGCGTTTTTAAATGCTAACGAGGCCGACCGAGCCGAACTGCTTGAAGAGTTAACTGGCACCGAAATTTACGGGCAGATATCACAGGCAGTACATCAGCAATTTAGTGACGCTAAACAAAAGAAAAAAGAGTTTGCGATAAAGCTGGAAGGCGTAACCTTGCTTAGCGACGAGCAAATCGCCCAGCTTGAAGAAGAGCAAGCACAAACCAAGAGCCAAGTTGCAACGTCTAACCAAACACTTGTTCAGTTACAAAAGCAACAGCAGTGGCAACAAGCGTTTAACGCCAATGAGCTAACCATAAAAGAAGCCAGTGAAGCGCAGCAGACCGCGAATAACGCCATCAATGAGGCGAGACAAGAACTTGATCTTTTAACCCAAAGTGAGCCAGCTGAAAAGCTTCGCCTGCCATTTTTGCAAAAAAACGGGCTTCAGCAAGACGTAACCCGTTATAAAGAAAGGCTTGAAGAGAAAGCTGCCCAGTTGCCAGACTTAAAAACGCAAAAGGCACAGCTCAGTTTGGAAGTGACCAACGCTGAACAAGCGCTAGCGCTTACAAAGCAACAATGCAGTGAGCTTGAAAAGCGCATAAATGAGCAGGTAGTTCCGCTAGATAACCAAATAGCGCAGCTCACTACTGAACAGCAAAAAGCAAACGAAAACGCGGCACGTTTAAGGCAGTCAATAAACGCGTTAACGCTAAAGCGCACAGAAATCGAAAACGCTTCGGCAGATAACAAGACCAAGCTTGGTGAACTGGAAACCTACTTACGTGAACATCAATCACTTAGCGGTATAGCGGAATTTATAAGTGGCTGGAGTGAAACGGCGCGCCATATTGAACATGATAAAAAGCAGTTAGAGAGACTGACACAAAGCGTAAAGAATGATCGTCAGGCGCTTTCATCCCTAGATGACGCTATTGCAAAAACAAATGAGTCGTTAAGCGCGTTAACGCAGACCTTCGATGACAAAAACGCACAAGTTGCAAAGTGCGAAAAGGCACTTCAGGCCGCGCTATCTGGCAAACCAAGTGATACTAATAGTGCTAATGCAGCCAGCAAAGCAAGCCTTCAGCAAGAGCGCGATACCAAGCTCCATCATTGGGATAACGTGTTACAGATAGGGCATATTCAGCAGCAATATTTGACACTAGAACAAGAGAAAGTATCGCTGGGTGCGCAAAAGGAAGACTTAGCGAAGAAACTAGCACAGCAGCAATCTGACCGCCAAGCCTTGGTTGATGCTTACAGGCAAATTCGTAGTAATTTAAAAGACATAGAGGCGCTTATTGCCCTGGATGCTGAAGTGGCGCACCTTCGCGCACAGTTAAAAAGTGGCGAGCCATGCCCTGTTTGTGGGGCAAACGAGCACACCACGTCTAGCGTGGTTATTGATGTACCTGAAACTATCCAAAAGCGAGATAGCTTAAAGCAGCAGTTAGATGATATTGAGCAGCAAGGGGCGCGGGCAAAAGAAAGTGTTACACAAACTGAATTCACTCTTGCTCAGGTTAATAAGCAGCTAGAACAGGCAAGCGGGCAACGAGATACGCTGCTAGAAAAGTGGCAGCAGATTTCAAGCGTACTTAGCGCTGATATACCGAGCTTTGAAAAGGTCGACATTAATACTTCGCAAAGCGTCGCTCAATTTACCCAGCAGTTTAAAACTCGTCTTGATGATATTAGTGCTCAATTAACCCGTTTAGATGAGTGCGAGCAAGCTCTAAATGTTGCACAACAGGCTAAAAATGAAGCGCAACAGTTGCTACAAGCCAAACAGTCAGAACTTGCAGTTTCTCTGCAGCAGCGCGAAACCTTGGAAAAGCAATTTAACGAACGTAGTGCAGAGTTAGAGAATAAAACAAAAAGGGTTAACGATGGTATTTTAGCGCTTAGCGAAACTATGACGTCGCACGGTGCTGACATTCACAACCTGTCTATTGATGGAATTACCACGTGGTTAAATGAAAAAGCCGAAGCGCTAAAAACTTATAAACACAATCATCAGCTACACGCCAAACTTAAAGATGAGTTGCAAGGGGTAAGTAGCACCTTGCTTGTGGTCAGTCGTGATATCGAGATCGCCGAAAATCAGCTTAAGGGCGTATGCGAAGAGCTTGTGCAGCTAGATAATAGCCTAAAGGCGCTGCGAGACTCGCGCACAACCGTATTCCCTGAAGGGAATATTGCTGAAACAAGGAATAAGGCAAACGCTGCCCAAGAAATGGCTGAGCGAAACGTGAGTGAATGTAAATCTCGTTTGCAACAAACGGACACTATTTTGTCTCGTTTAGAAGCCGAAATTGCCCAGCTTAATGAGCAAATGCGCGAAAAAGAGCAGGCACTTTCAGAGGCAGCAGAGCACTTTAGCCGTCAGTTGGCGAGCAGCCCATTTGCCGATGAGCACGCGTTTAGCAATGCCCTTTTAGACGAAGATACCCGCAACACCTTGCTTGAACTGCAAAAGCGATTAACTCAGCAAAAACAACAAGCGGACTTAAAGCTAGAAAACGCGCTAGCTACCCAACAATCGCTAAAAGCCCATGCTAACGCAGCATTGTGGCAGAGCGAGTTAGAAGAGCACGGTGCACAGTGGCTCGATACGAAAATTACCCAGCAAGCTCAGCAGCGTGACACGCTGTTATCTTCTTTAGGGCAAATTGAACAGCAGCTAAGCGCTAACAATCAAGCCCGCGAAAGGCAGCAACAGCTTGTGGATGAGATGGCTGCGTTTGAGGCCTATTACGACGATATTACTTACCTACACTCGTTAATTGGCTCGGCCAGCGGCGACAAATTCAGACGTTTTGCACAAGGGCTTACTCTGGACAACTTAGTGCAGCTTGCAAATCAGCAGCTTGATAAATTACACGGTCGCTATCAGTTAATTCGAAAAGAAAACGAAGGGTTGGGTTTAAGTGTATTAGACACCTGGCAAGGTGACGTGGTGCGAGACACCAAAACCCTGTCTGGCGGAGAAAGCTTCTTGGTGAGCCTTGCACTGGCATTAGCTTTATCTGACTTGGTCAGTCACAAGACCAGTATCGACTCGCTGTTTTTAGATGAAGGCTTTGGCACTCTTGATGCTGAAACTTTGGATGTGGCCCTTGATGCACTAGACAACTTAAATGCCAGCGGAAAAATGATTGGTGTGATAAGCCATATTGAAGCCATGAAAGAGCGTATTCCTACTCAGCTTAAAGTGATTAAACGTAACGGTGTGGGGTTAAGTGCACTAGAAAAACCTTATGCGGTGGGGTGAACTCACCGCTTTAGGAATTAGTAGTTAAAATGTTTGCTTACAAGTATGTGCTTGGTAAATGCTCGCAAGATCATGGTTTTATGATACTTTATCGTTATTAAAAGTAGATATGGACATCATATTTAGTGAAACGATTTGCGATATTCCCTCTTTTTGCCTCTTTCTGTTCGTTTGGTAGTACCTTTCAGTGTGAAAGTGAGTTTGCATGGCTAAAAAGCACGTTTGAAAACAACGATGCAGGTTTTCAATATACCGTAGAGAATAAAGGGCTGGACCTTTATTCCGCCCACAATAGTGCGATTTTGGCACGAGTACAAAGCGCGAAAAGCGAAGCGCAATGCCACACAATGCTTAGCGACTGGCTTACATTTTTTCGCAAGGGGCACATTGGTCTTGCGCTAAATACGAATGGCTCAGAGGAAGCGGTACGCGAATCGGTAGTGCATGATTTCGATTTATCGGCATTTAAACAACATTTGAAAAGCCAACGTGACGAAACTCTTGAGGGGATTTGGCAATTCTCAAGCTATACGGTTGCCTTAAAAAAAGAGGGCAATGTCCATAAAGCTTATATCGTTAAAAGTACCAACCCTTCATGGAAGGCGGGACAAGTAAAGTTCATCGTTAACGACCCTGCTGACAACAATACTGCAAAAGTGACGTTTTTTATGGGTGATCACTCCGCCCGACAAATAGATACCATTACGTACTTGGGTAACAATGAAGTGGTGTTGGGCAATAGCTTTATCGTTATGTCGCGAGAGGAACCGCGACAAGAATCGTCGCCTGAAATAACACGCTATGTTCGCCTACTAAGTACAAAGGCTCCGCTATTCGAGAAAGTTTCAGAGAACACTGTGTTAGTTCGCATACCGGCTTTCGATCATGCCTTCAAAAAAGACATCGACGCGGTTATCGCTAGGCACCTAGACACGATTTTAAAAACTGAAAACCTCATTATCGACATCCGAGGAAACGGTGGTGGTAGTGACGTAAGCTATGCGTCTTTACTCCCTATTTTATACACCAACCCTATTCGCACTGTAGGCATGGAATACTTATCTACGGAGCTTAACAACTCTAGAATGCTTGGCTTTTTGCAAAACCCTCATTTTAGTGAAGAAGAAAAGCAATGGGCAAAAGACGGGTACGACATTCTTCAGCAACACATCGGCAGCTACATCAACATTGATGACGATATAACGGTGGAGACATTCGATAAAATCGAGCCTCTGCCAAAAAGTATTGGCGTACTTGTTGATTCAAGTAATGGCAGCACCGCTGAGCAGTTCTTACTGGCGGCTAAACAAAGCAAAAAAGTAAAGTTGTTTGGGCAAACCACCGCAGGTGTACTCGACATCTCAAACATGTATCAAACTGATTCGCCGAGCGGTACTTTTACCCTGCATTACAGTTTAACCAAAAGTTTGCGTATTCCCCACATGGCCATTGATGGGGTAGGCATTCAGCCAGACTATTATATTGATGGAGAACTTCCTCTTTACCAGTGGACGTCTTATACGCAAAAGGTACTTGAAGGCATGTAATGGAAATGAACTCGAGAAGAGCAAGAACTCTCGTTACCTCGTAGTACTATTTCCATTAAATACCCAGTACTTGCACAGCGTATAGTTACAAGCTGCGCCAGCAATGATGCCAATTGATAAGGAGAGCAATGGCATGATTCCAGTTTGCCCAAGCTTCACATTCGCAATGGAGAAGCAGATAAAATTAGGCAGTGCAGAAACTGTGGCGACCGTCATAAATCGAAACCATTGTTGCAAAACAGGAGCGTCATCTCTCTGAAAAGTAATGTGTCGATTGCCAAGCCAAGTAGCCGTTGCCGCGCACAAAAAAGCAATTATGCGTGCTTGAATTAGGCTTAAATGTGATGTGTATACAAATATAGAAAATGTAGCAGCATCAACAGAAAAACCTAATACTCCCACGCCGATAAATCGAAAGACCTCTTTCTTCATAGTTTAGTTTGGCATTCATAAAGTGAGCGCCCGCTATGTGCTTTAAAAATTAATTTGCAGTCAAAGAATGGTGAGTCGGTAATTTTGGGTAGCGATTCTTGGGTAACGATGAACTGTGCGCTTCTCAGCTCAGGAAGAGTCGCTTTCATATCAATTTCTTTAGCTTGCCCGTGGCTGTAAAACTGTCCTGAAAAAGGACGTTTTCCGATATAGTAGATGGGGAGACTAGGGTTACTATGCGCTAGTAGCGCTTTATCGCTGCGTTTTTCACCCAAGTGTACGTGTATATAAATACTGGTAACAATAAGTAAAAGCGGCGCAATACTAGCAGCAACTGGGAACCATAAATTTTGCCAAATGCGGTTCGCGAGAATCAATGAAAAAATAAGCCCGAGCGGGGGAATAGCTGGTAGCACATAGGCGGGCAGAATATTGCCTGCAAATGAAAAAAATACTAAAGGTGATGCCATCCAACAAGCTAAAAAACTAAATAGCTTTTTATTGTTAGAAATAATCTTTTTAACGTCACCAATTCGCGTGAAAATCACAAGCGGAAGAATGATTGACCAAGGTGCCGCCGCATAAACCCAAAAAAGCCAAATGGTACCTCTCGTTTCTGTGTGAGCAGTACCATATAAGTCGCCTTCCCATCCGGAAACGACAAAACGCTTAAAATGTTCCCCTACAAAAAAATAGTCGAGAAAACCCGGAGTAGCTTGCTCAGCAAGAACATACCACGGCAGTGCAATGGCCGTCATTAGTACCAGCCCACGAATGATAGGAATGCGACGCCAAAAAGTTACAATGCCCGTACCAAGTCCATAGTTAATTACTAGCCAAGGGAAAATTGCTAACCCAACTAGTAATATAACAATTGGACCTTTTGCTAGGAGTCCTACGCCGAGTCCCGAAAATCCGACAAATGCCCAGCGTAATGTTGGAACGTCCTGATCATAACTTTCCCAGCATAGGTAAAAGCCCCACATTGCAATGGTAATACCTAGGGTCAATGCCATATCCGTCATTACCGCTCCGGCAGCAATCAAAAACATGCCCGATGACGCCACTACTATTGCTGCGACAACCCCACTGATACCCAGGCGTTTAGCGAAGCTGAACAAAATAAGAATAACAAATACACCTGCTAACCAATGAGGGAATCTGAGTGCAAACTCATTAATGCCAAACAGTGTCACCCCTGCAGCACTCATCCAAGTAAAGAGCGGAGGCTTGCCCCAAAACGGTACACCGTAGTCGAACTGTGGCGTTATCCAGTTGCCTGTTTCGAACATCAGCCTCGCCATTTCGCCATACCTTGCTTCGGTAGTATCCATAAGCGGGTAACTACTAAGTGATAGCAAACGAATTGATAGCACTGCAGTGAGCGTCCAAAATAGCGTTTTCCTACTTAGTGTCATGCGCGTTTCTCGCTAAGGGTTTGTTTATGAACAGCGCCTTTCTCAGAGTAAGACTGAATGAGGTAGAGTGGTCTTTGTTTCGTTTCGATGAAAATTCTTCCTATATACTCGCCTAGCAAACCTATTGTGATAAGTTGAATTCCGCCAAGAGCAAGTTGCACAACCATAAGTGATGGGTAGCCAGAGACCGGTTCACCAAATAGAAGAGTTTTAGACACTACAAAAAGTCCATATAGAAAGGCGCTGCTAGCGATAATTAAGCCAAGCACAGTTGCAGCTCTGAGTGGACGAATACTAAATGATGTAATGCCGTCAATCGCCAGACCCACTAGTTTGAAATAATTCCATTTAGACTCACCACAAAAACGTGGATCGCGAGTGAATGGAAGTGTTGCTTGCTTGAACCCTGGCCAAGAAAAAATTCCCTTCATATATCTGTTTCGCTCCGGCAACGCATTGATATGGTCGACGACTTCCCGGGCAATCAGCCTGAAATCTCCAACATTTTCAGGTATATCGGTTTGGGACATTATGTTTAGTAAACTGTAGAAGACTGCTGCAGACTTCTTTTTAAGCCAACTTTCTCCAAGTCGTTCAGAGCGCTGCATATTTACCACATCGAAACCCTCTCGCCACTTGGTTAACATAGCAGGAATGAGCTCCGGAGGATCTTGTAGGTCAGCATCAATTGCGATAACGGCAAGCCCCGAACTATGAGCGAGCCCCGCGCTTAAAGCGCTCTCTTTTCCGAAATTTCTGCTTAACGCAATGCTCTTTATTAAGGAGGTATGAGAAGAGAAGCTTTCAACTAACGATTGGCTGTTATCCGTGCTTCCATCGTTGACATAAACAATTTCGCTAGTATCTGAAAGGGTATCCAATACTCGTGTCAACCGAGCATGAAACTCACAAAGCACACTTTCTTCATTAAAGTACGGAACGACTACACTCAATGTAGTAGGCGGGCTAATGCGACTTTGAACAGATGAGATTTTTCCCATAACACTTACCAAACCTCTAAAAATTTAAAACTACAGAAGCAAACTGCTGTCAGAGTTGAGGAGCTTAACAAGCTAGATGTGAAAAGATTGTTGTTCACATTTTTTTCACGCCAGTAAGCGGAAAATAAGAACGAGAAGAAGAGAGCTGAATGCAGAAAATTTTGTTGATAGAAGATAGTCGAGAAGTCGCAGGGATTTTATTTGAGTATTACGAAAGTAAAGGCGTTGAGCTAGATTATGCTGATAATGGCGAATTAGGCTTTGAGCTTGCAAAAGCTGAGAGTTTCGATTTGATTTTACTCGATTTAATGCTGCCGCGAATGGACGGGTTGACGCTATGCAATAAGCTTAGGGATGAAGGTATTACAACGCCCATACTGATGTTAACGGCGCTCGATAACAGGGAAGATATGTTAAATGGCTTTAAGCATGGTGCAGATGATTACTTAACAAAACCATTTGATTTTGACCTCCTTGACGCTCGTGCCAGTGCATTGATTAAACGCTACAAGGGACAAGTAGCAACATCAATTTTGCAGTTTGGCACGCTTAAAATCATACAAAAATCTCGCAAAGCATATCGGGATGACAAGTTATTGGTGCTCAACCCTACCACCTACACTATTTTAGAATTACTGTGTCAAAAGGCACCAGAGATAGTGTCTCGTCAAGAAATAGCTGAGAAGCTATGGCAAGAACATGAACCGCAAAATGATGTGTTGCGCAGCCACATCTATCAGCTACGTAACCAGCTTGACAAGCCGTTTCACTCACCAATGCTAATTACCGTTCCTAAAATAGGTTTCAGGCTGGAGGAAGTGTAAATTGTTCGGCATATTTTCAAACGCACGCACACTTACTGGTAAGTTGGCATTGTTTTTTACAGTGATGTCATGCGTCATCGGTGTTTTAACGTTTTTACTTTTTTATTATGCCCTTCAATGGTCAGAAGACAGAGTTGGTGAGCGACGCATTCTTATTGATCGCGACAGTGCCGTTGAGAGATTTACAAATGGAGAGCATGGCGTCATAAAGCTCGATACTCTGACGACGGCCTACAACGACGAAGCGCAAGTGCCAGAGCCATTCAAGTCTTTTTTAAAAAATAAAAATACTTATCTAGGCGAAGTGGACACATTAGATTCACCTTCAGGCCACATGGTATTTAAGGGCGTTTACACCCAAAATGGTCAGCAAAAGGATATTGTTGTTTTAAGTTTTGTGGATAAAGTTGAGTTCAGTCGTGAAGAGATGGCGTTTGTTGCTATCGTTGTTATCATTTTTATCGCACTGCTCATGTTTGTGTTCGGTGCTTTCCTGTTTAAAGTTTCCAAAAAACTGATTGAGCCAGTCAATGAGCTTGCTCATCAACTCAACGACTCTTCAGGTGATGCGACGCGTGCGTTTAAGATTGGCAAAGGCGCAGTGGGTGAGTTTCAATTACTAACTACCAGGCTCAATCAATATCGCAAAGAGTTACGCCTTGTTTTAAAGAGAGAGCAAGCGTTTGCCCGCTATGCTAGCCACGAACTTCGTACGCCTTTAACCATTGTTAAGGGCGCTAATAACCTATTGTCACGGAGTGAATTAACAGAGGGGCAAGAACGACAAGTAGCTCGCATTAATGATGCGGTATCAGAAATGATAAAAATGGTTGATGCGTTGCTTTCCATTGTAAGGTACGAGCGGAACTCGGGCGATATTGAGGTGCGAGATGTAGACAAAAGCGAAATAATCAGAATTGTCGAAGCTAATAATCTTCATGCCGTGGATAAGCAAATTCGAATCAATGTGGATTTCAGAAGCAGTCCCAAAATCAAAGCTTCGCAGGCAATATTAAGCATGGTTGTGGGAAATATACTGAGAAACGCATGTGCTGCATCCCAGAAAGGGGAAGTTGACATTTTAGTTAACGACAATGCAATAGAAGTAATCGATGATGGAGCGGGCCTGTCCAGTGAAAGCAGCAAAAGTGGCCATGGGCTAGGGTTACTGATTGTTGACGATTTATGTCGGCGCTATGGATGGCAATTTTCACTACAGCCCCATGAATCGAGAGGTTGCCGCGCAATCATAACCTTTACCTAACTTCCTTACAGCCACCCTAATACGTAAACCCTTATAAACGGCAAGCATACGGTTATTTGCGAGTAACTAAGACCAAACAGGTTCATTTGTGTAACGTTATCCTTTATGGTGCGTCGTCAAAATAATAATGGACCAACATTTATGGATTCAACGTCACGCCCCAGCCTGTTTCAGCGCTACATGAATGGCAGTTTGGTACTGCAAATTATCATTGGTATCGTATGCGGTATTGCGATAGCGAGTTTTTCACCTTCAGCTGCTCAATCAGCAGGGCTATTGGGTAACTTATTTGTAAAAGCCCTAAAAGCAATTGCTCCTTTATTGGTTTTTGTTTTGGTCATGGCGTCCATCGCCAACCATAAGCAAAACGAGCAAACCTTTATCAAACCCGTGCTTGTGCTTTATTTGATGGGCACACTACTGGCCGCGCTCACCGCCGTGTTGGCAAGCTTTGCTTTTCCTACAAGCTTAAGCTTAGTGACTTCAGAGGTTAGCCAAGCTGCGCCGAAAGGTGTGTCGGAAGTCCTTACTACTTTGCTTTATAACATGGTAGATAATCCGGTAAATGCATTAGTAAATGGAAATTACATTGGTATTCTCACGTGGGCTGTAGGCCTAGGTTTAGGTCTACGTCATGCTAGCGAGGCAACGAAAGCGCTACTTCAAAATATGGCAGATAGCGTAACAACCGTGGTGGGTTTTGTTATTAAACTCGCGCCCTTCGGTATTTTCGGCTTGGTAGCTAATACCATTGCTACAACGGGCTTTGAAGCATTGCTTGGTTACTCTCATTTACTAACGGTACTGATTGGCGCGATGCTATTTATCGCACTTGTGACCAACCCCTTGTTAGTATTTCTGGCAACCAAAAAGAATCCCTATCCTTTGGTGTTCAAATGCCTGAAAGAAAGCGGTATTACGGCGTTTTTCACCCGTAGTTCGGCGGCGAATATTCCGGTAAACATGGCGCTGTGTAAACGCTTAAAGCTTGATGAAGACACCTATTCGGTATCTATTCCGTTAGGCGCCACGATTAATATGGCTGGGGCTGCAATCACAATAACCGTGTTGACGCTAGCTGCGGTTAATACCTTGGGAATTTCTGTAGATTTCCCTACTGCTGTATTGTTAAGCGTTATCGCTGCGGTATCAGCATGTGGAAGTTCAGGTGTTGCAGGTGGTTCGCTACTGCTTATTCCGCTTGCCTGTAGCCTGTTTAATATACCCAATGAAGTGGCTATGCAGGTGGTTGCAGTGGGCTTTATTGTTGGCGTACTGCAAGACTCTGCTGAAACAGCATTAAATAGCTCCACCGATGTCTTGTTTACCGCCGCTGCGTGTGAAAGGGCAGGCGGCCAGTAAACATAAAAGTGTCAAACGTTAAAGCGTTAACTCGTTAAGTGTGCGAGCTTATTGCATCTACTGCTTCAAAAATTAGCCGTGCAGCCAGCTTTGCTGTGCGGCTATCAATATCATAATTGGGGTTCATTTCCGCAATGTCACACAGTCTCCATTGATACCCATAAGTATTTTGGTGCTGTGCTAAAAAGTGCAGTGTGTTGATAACAAGTGTGGGGGAAATCCCCAACGCACTGGGCGCGCTAACCCCAGGTGCTTGTGCTGCTGGAAATGCATCTAAACATACAGTGACGTAAAGCTCATCGATGTCTTTTAGCATCGGAGATAGTAGCTCATCTATTCGCTGCATACACAGTGATTCATCATTTAACGCCACATCGGTTAAATAGCGCGTGTTGGACGTATTGGCAAAGTTAAACAGCGCTGGTGTATTGGCTGCTTTCGATACGCCCAAACAAGCGTAATGAAACGGTGTATCGTGTAGCTGGCAGTGATCATACACTTGCCTGAACGGCGTACCTGAACTGGTGTTTGGTGAAGGCTTTCTTAAATCAAAATGGGCGTCGAAATTAATAATTCCAATGCGGGCGCTTTCGGGCTTAGCATTGAAAACCCCTTGATAGCTACCCCATGCAATTTCATGTCCCCCTCCCAGACCGATGACCAAACCATCATTTTGCTTGAGCGCATAGCAAATGGCGTCAGCATATTGGGTTTGTGCCTGGGCTAAGTTCTCTTTAGCGGTAACATTCCCTAAATCAGCCAATGCTGCGCTTGGCCAGTGCCAGGGTAAGTTTGCCAGTGCCTGGCGAATAGCGTTTGGACCAGCCGCTGCACCTACGCGGCCTTTGTTAAATGCCACACCTAAATCACTTTCAAAACCAACAAGGGTAACGGCGTTGGCTAATGAATTATCTTTGCCGACTTCAAGTTCGTTAACTTTTTGATGCCAACGTAGGCCCTCAATGCCGTCTTCACTGTCTATTCTGCCTTGCCACTTAAACATGTTTACCTTCCTTAAACACCGCAACGGGGCGGTGGCCATTAATACAATAAGCGAGCTCTGCCGGCGTTTCGATATCCCACAGTGTTAAGTCAGCAAGCTTACCTGATTCAATAACACCTCGGTCGTGCAGCCCAAGTGCGCTAGCCGCGTGTGCAGTGGCGCCTCGTAGCGCTTCTTCTGGCGTAAGTTGAAACAGCACACACCCCATATTTATCGCTGTAAGGATTGAGGCTAACGGCGAACTACCTGGATTAAAGTCAGTGGCTAAGGCCATGGGCACATTGTGCGCCCTTAGGGCGTCTACCGGCGGCTTTTGAACTTCACTTAGGTAATAAAAAGCGCCTGGTAAAAGCACGGCAACGGTGCCACTTTGGGCAAGTAAGGGAATATCGCTGTCAGCTAAATATTCAATGTGATCTACCGATAGTGCGCCGTACTTAGCTGCTAGCACTGCGCCTTTACTGTCGCTAAGCTGCTCTACATGAGCTTTAATGGGTAAACCGTGCTGCTGTGCGCAGCTAAACACCCGTTCTGTTTGTGAAGTTGAAAAACCGATAGTTTCACAAAATACATCAACGGCGTCAGCCAAGTTTTGCGAAGCAATGTGAGGAAGTGCCTCGTTGCAAATGAAATCGATATATCCTTCTGAGTCGTCAGCAAATTCATTGGGCAGGGCGTGAGCGCCTAAATAGGTAGTTTTAATACTCACAGGAAGATGCTGCTCAAGGGATTTAGCCACGCGTAACATGCGCACTTCAGTGTCTAAATCCAGCCCGTAACCTGATTTGACTTCAATGGTGGTAACACCTTCTTCGCACAGTCGCTTTGCGCGTTTTATCGCAGTGTGAAGCAGGGTGTTTTCGTCAGAGCGTCGAGTTTTTTCAACCGTCCCTTTAATACCACCGCCGCGCTGCGCAATGTCTACATAACTTGCGCCTTGCAATCGCATTTCGAATTCTTCGGCGCGATTGCCGCCATACACTAGATGCGTATGACAATCGATGAAGCCAGGCAATAGCCACGGGTGTTTGGGCGTTGAACCTTCATTTTGGGGAATTAGGGTAGTGGCATCTATTACGCTTTTGGCCTGCTCAAACACGTTGTCTAATGAGTCATCGCAAGGAAGTAACGCAGCAATTTTGCCGTCTTTTATGGCAATGGCGTGTGGCGGTAATTCGCCATAGGGCAACTTGTTGTCTTGCATAGACGCAATGCGAACATTGTAAATAAGCGTGTCGTACTGATAACCCATATCGTGCTCCACTCTAAGCCACCTCTTGTCTGGTTTTCTCGTCTAACTGGTTGTCTTGTTCTTTGTCTGGCTTTGACCAGAATCTTTACTGAAACGCAGTGTAAATTTTGAGTTCAGTGTACTTGTGCATACTTGTATATACAAGTATGCTGTTAGCATATTATTAACAATTTAGTTGTGAATGGCCACGATATGCAACCTCGGTACAGAGTAATTAAGACAGCAATTTTGGATGCCATCGAAAGTGGTGAGATGAAGCCGGGTAGCCAAGTGCCTTCAGAAAACCAACTTGCCCAGCAGCATGGTGTAAGCCGGATGACTGCGCGAAGAGCGTTAAGTGAAATGGTGGACGAGGGCATTTTAATGCGCAGCCAGGGGATAGGCACGTTTGTGTCAGATAGTCGCCCTATGAGCTCAATGCTTGAGATCAAAAGCATTCGCGATGAAATAGAGCAGCGGGGGCATAGATACACTAACGAGATATTAGTGTTGGAAACCTCGCCAGCCAGTGATGCTATTGCTCAACGACTGGGTATCGATGTGGGAGAGCCAGTATTTCATAGCATTATCGTACACTGCGAGAACAATCTACCTGTGCAGTATGAAGACAGGTGGGTTAACCCAGCGTGGATTAACGACTATTTAGATAAAGATTTTAAAGCTCAAACTGCAAACTTTTATTTGAATCAGGTCGCGCCCCTTTCACAAGCCGATCACAGCGTAGAAGCTGTGGTTGTTGAAAAAGATATTGCACAAGCACTATTGATTAAGCCTAAAGAGCCGTGCCTGAAAATTACGCGACGAACCTTCTCTCGAGTGCCCAGCACAATAGCCAGCGATGAGAGCAATATTGGCCAGTCGTCAACGGCGAATGCTCAGATAAAGAACGGTTTAAAGGCGACGTCAGATTCATCCTTAAATAATAGATCCAAAGCGAGTTCAAGCGCAGTGGTTAGCCACGCGGTGCTGTATCACCCAGGTAGTCGATACCGCTTGGGAGGACACTTGGAGTTCTAAGTGTCGTTGCGCCAAAGGCGCTAGCAACTCATTGCTTTCTAAAAAGATGACACTTCCTAATAAAAAACAAATCGGCAAACGTAAGAATATGCCTAGGAGAAGTTTATGAAACGCCTCGACCCTACAAGAGAAGTACGTGCCCCAAGAGGCAGTACGCTAAATGCGAAGAGCTGGCAAACGGAAGCGCCGCTTCGCATGTTAATGAATAACCTGGATCCAGACGTTGCGGAGCATCCGCAAAATCTGGTGGTTTACGGCGGTATTGGGCGTGCGGCCCGTGACTGGGCGTCTTACGACAAAATTGTAGAAGTACTCAAGCGTTTAAATACTGATGAGACGTTGCTGGTTCAATCAGGCAAACCTGTTGGGGTATTTCCCACTCACGAAAACGCACCTCGTGTGTTAATTGCTAATTCTAACCTTGTACCGCATTGGGCAAACTGGGAGCACTTTAACGCTCTGGATAAAGAAGGTTTGATGATGTACGGGCAAATGACCGCAGGGTCATGGATATACATAGGCTCGCAAGGCATTGTCCAAGGGACTTATGAAACGTTTGTGAGCGTGGCCAAAACGCATTTTGAAGGAAGCGCTGAAGGACGCTGGATTTTGACTGGTGGCTTGGGCGGTATGGGCGGAGCACAGCCTTTAGCTGCAACCATGGCTGGCTTTTCAATGGTAGCTGTAGAGGTAGATGAAACTCGCATAGATTTCAGAATTCGCACAGGCTATTTGGACAAAAAAGCGCATTCGTTAGAAGAAGCCATGCAACTACTTGGGGAAGCCAAGCAAGAAGGTAAACCAGTATCAATTGGCTTGCTCGGCAATGCTGCTGAAGTATTTCCCGATATGCTGGCAAAAGGGATTATCCCTGACGTAGTAACCGATCAAACCAGTGCGCACGATCCGTTGAATGGCTATCTACCAGTGGGGTGGACGCTAGATCAAGCTGAGGCGCAGCGTAAAAAAGACGAAGCGGGTGTTGTGAAAAGTGCAAAACAGTCGATGGCGCTGCAAGTTAAAGCAATGCTTGGTTTCCAACAAGCTGGCGCTGCTACTCTTGATTATGGCAACAACATTAGACAAATGGCGCTAGAAGAGGGTATTGAGCATGCGTTCGATTTCCCAGGTTTCGTTCCTGCTTATATTCGACCGCTTTTTTGTCAGGGCATAGGGCCTTTCAGATGGGCTGCGCTGTCAGGCGATCCTGAAGATATCTATAAAACGGACGCTAAAGTTAAAGAGCTTATACCCGACAACCCCCATCTACATAACTGGCTAGATATGGCTAAAGAACGTATTCAGTTCCAAGGCCTGCCCGCGCGTATTTGCTGGGTGGGGCTGGGTGAAAGACAAAAGCTGGGGCTTGCCTTTAATGAAATGGTTCGCAGTGGCGAGTTAAGCGCGCCAGTTGTGATTGGACGGGATCATCTCGACTCTGGTTCGGTAGCTTCACCCAATAGAGAAACAGAGGCTATGCTCGATGGTTCAGATGCCGTATCAGATTGGCCGCTGCTGAATGCCCTATTAAATACAGCGGGTGGTGCAACTTGGGTAAGCCTTCATCATGGTGGCGGTGTAGGAATGGGTTTTAGCCAACACTCGGGTGTAGTGATTGTTTGTGACGGTACGGACGAAGCGGCTGAGCGTATTGCTCGGGTTCTTCATAACGACCCTGCCACGGGCGTAATGCGTCATGCAGATGCAGGCTACGACATTGCAAAAGACTGTGCTGCCAAGCACAACTTGGATCTTCCCATGGTCAATAGCGCGGCTAATAATCAAAGCCCCGATGGAACAAGCACACATTCAAGCTCGAACAAGGGCTTAGGCGGGGAGAAATAGTCATGTTGCAATCATCTTTCACTGAAAGCAGTGGTGTTAAGCAGCTTAACCTTGTGCCAGGCACGTTAACGTTAGATCAATTGCGTGAAGTGCATAGAAGCCACGTTCATTTATCGTTAGATGAAAGCGCAGTACCCGCTATAAACGCCGCCGAGCAAGTAGTGCTTAATGTCATTAAAGAGAACCGTACGGTCTATGGTATCAATACTGGCTTTGGTTTGTTGGCTAATACCCGTATTAACGTTGATGAGTTAGAGTTATTGCAGCGCAGTATTGTGTTATCGCACGCGGCCGGTACGGGCGACTTTATGCAGGAAGATACTGTGCGCCTGCTCATGTTGTTAAAAATCAACTCCTTGGCCCGAGGTTATTCTGGCATTCGTCTAAGCGTAATAGAAGCGCTCATTACCTTGTTTAATGCACAAGTTTACCCCGCCATTCCCGAAAAAGGTTCGGTAGGCGCCAGCGGCGACTTAGCTCCTTTAGCACACATGAGCGTGGTGCTGTTAGGGGAAGGGGAAGCGTTTTATAAAGGAGAGAGAATTAGTGCGGCCCAAGCCCTTGAAATAGCCGGTATGCAGCCCATTGCGCTGGCACCCAAAGAAGGCTTAGCGCTGTTAAACGGCACGCAAGCATCAACTGCTTTTGCACTTCAGGGGTTGTTTTATACTGAAAATGCGCTTCATAGTGCTATAGGTATTGGTGCGCTTACTGTTGAAGCCGCGTTAGGTTCCCGCGTGCCGTTCGACGCGCGGATCCACGAAGTGCGTGGCCATAAAAGCCAGAGCGATGTGGCGACTGCGTTTAGAACATTGCTAGACACCTCAGAGATTGGTCATTCACACCAACGGTGTGAAAAAGTACAAGACCCGTACTCTCTGCGTTGCCAGCCACAGGTGATGGGAGCGTGTTTACAGCAAATGCGCTATGCCCAAGAGATTTTGGTGGTGGAAGCTAACGGGGTAAGCGACAACCCGTTGGTTTTTGTTGAAAATAATGATGACGCTGATACGCCAACTGGCGATATTCTATCTGGCGGAAACTTTCATGCGGAAACCGTGGCAATGGCGGCAGATATGCTGGCTATTGCACTATCTGAAATTGGCGCACTGTCGGAGCGCAGAATGTCGCTAATGATTGATACGCATTTAAGTGGTTTGCCACCGTTCCTAGTTGAAAATGGAGGGGTAAACTCGGGCTTCATGATTGCGCAGGTTACCTGTGCGGCGCTTGCTAGTGAAAACAAAACCCTGGCGCACCCCGCATCTATCGATTCGTTGCCTACGTCTGCGAACCAAGAAGACCACGTGTCTATGGCTACCTTCGCCGCGAGGCGTTTACGAGATATTTTCGATAACGTGGCAGGTATATTGGCCATTGAGTGGTTAGCGGCCTGCCAAGGGTTAGATTTTAGGAAGCCGTTTAAAACCAGCGAAAAGCTCCAAGTGTTGATGCAGCTACTAAGAGACCAAGTGCCGTTTTACGACAAAGACCGTTATTTTGCGCCAGACATTGAAAAGGCAAAGCAACTTATTAAGCAGCACGACCTTATGGATAAGACACAGTTAAACCTGTTAGGCTAAAATGATCACAGGCTCGGTATTTCGAGTAAACAATTACAGATCATAAATAGAGTAGAGGTGGGAATGATATGAAAACAAATGGACGTTGGTTAAGTTCATACGAGGCTCGTACTTCTATGAAAGGCACTTTTAAGAGCGGCTCTTTTGTGAAAAGCACTGTGTTGGGTTTGCTCGCCGCGTCGGTGTTTACGTTGGCAGGCTGTAGCGACAGCGAGGTGGGCGATGTGTCTCTTGGTCTTTTTACCACAAAAGACATTAAAATTGATGCGCTTCAAGACCCCATCGTGACAGGTGTAACCTGCCATATTTCAAGTATTGAAGCGAACCTTGATTTGTCGGACCCATCAGACAGTTCAATCGCGTGCAGACAAACCGGCCCTATTACGGCTGAGATGTTAAACGCCATTGATAAGTCAGATTCAGGTGAAGTAATTTTTAAAAAATCTAAGAGCGTGTTTTTCAAAAACATGAAGCTTCGAAGAATTTACGATGCCGACTCAAAAACGCTGATTTACTTGTCTTACAGCACCAAAGAGACATCTGGCAGCTATAAACATAGTTTGTCTACGGTACCACTGTGGGAAACGCTAGCGTTTAAAAAGCCCGCGTAGCGACACGCATCAACTCAATATTAAAAAGCCCTCTTACATGAGGGCTTTTTGATGCTAGCACCTTGTATTTAATCTATCCACGCGGTTGTAGAGTAGGCTATTAGCAATAGTCTAGAAAAAACGTGTATAAACCAGCATGGCGTTAAGCGCGGTATCATCGTCTGTCAGCGGGCTATCGCTGATGCTATCGTCAAAGAAGGTGGCGCCAACTTCCAAACGGGTCATGCCGCCCAGAAACTGTCGGGTCGTGATGGCAACGCGTACTTCCGTATTGAGCGCGCTATCGCCGTTATATGCACTTCGAAATGCTGTGGCTTCTTCAGGGCGCACGCCGTAGTAATAGTCGACGTAATTGCTGTCTTGGTAGTTTACGCCTATAGACGGCTCGATCATGACGTTATTTATTCTAAACCTTTTCCCGATACGGGCGGACGCTTGGTAGCCATCAAACTTACCAAGAATATCGGCATTGGTTGACAATGAATAAACCCAGCTACCCGGGTTGTAGTTAAGCCCAACTCCGGCCGCGTAGCTAAAATCTCTGTCGTCCATACCTGTAAATACGGCACTGTCATCTTTTTCATAACCTGCAAATATCGGGACAAGCTGAGCGTCAAGAGTAAAGCCACTTTCGCGAAAAAGTTCATAGCCAATAAATGGTCCGTAAACGCGTAACTTTTCACCGGTGTAGCCGATAATAGGATAGGAACAACGCGATTATCAAAGTCGGTATATACATCTTGCGATGCTGCGACGCCAAAACCCCACATCCAACCCTGAGGCTGTTGAGCGCCAGCTTGTTGTGCAAAAGCAGGAGTAGAACTAACACCTACACAAGCCAGAGCTATTGCGCCAATAACGGTTTTTAAATTCATAGGTAAATTTCCTTTTTAATCAAGACACTGCTCTGCTGTGTTCTTCGATCATATTCGCTTGTGCCTATTGAGCTAAGCTGTACATTTTTGCAGCGGCTTCTGAGTGGGCAATTAACTATGCGGATTGGTATAAGGGCCTTCGGGTAACGTGAAAGGCTGCGTTACTGGCAAGAAAGCAAGTTATTCTGTGAAATCGGTGTGGTAAAGTGCATACAACAAGTTGTATTGAATAGTTTAGAGAAGCAGGTAACCCGTGAGTTACAAATATGTAGTGGGTATTGACGGTGGTGGCACCCGGTGCCGTGCATTGTTGCAAGATATTGATGGCAATACATTAGGTGAAGGGGCGGCAGGCCCTGCAAATATAATGACCAACCCCGAACAAGCAATGGGGTCGGTAATAGACGCAACGTTAGACGCAATAGAAAGTACTGCGTTGCCGATTACATGCGAAGAAGTGTTGCTAGCTGCTGGATTGGCAGGGGCGAATATTCCGCAAGCAAAGCAGTCTTTTTTGGCGTTAGACAACCCATTTGCCGATACCGTGGTAATAAGTGATTTACACGCCGCTTGTTTGGGCGCGCACGAAAATCAGTCTGGAGCCCTTATTATTTGCGGTACTGGTTCAGCGGCAACCCGTTACGACAAGGGTGTATTTACTGACAAAGGTGGTTACGGCCTGCAAGTTGGCGATGATGCAAGTGGTGCGTGGTTGGGCTTATCAGCTATAAAGCATGTACTGCTTTCTTATGACGGCGTAGAGCCCGTTAGTGAACTAAAGAACCGAATTTGTGAGCACCTTAATTTAGCGTCACCTCAGCAATTAGTGACCTTGGTGGCAAATTACAACGCTGCAGATTTTGGTGATATTGCCCCAGTGGTTATACAGGCTTATCGAGACCAGTGTGCCGCCGCGACCTCTCTTATTCGAAAGGGAGCAAATTACCTCAATCAGTTGGGTGAAGCATTGATTAATCAGGCTTCTACATTGCCGCTATGTTTAGTTGGTGGCCTTGCTGATGTTTACACGCCTTTACTTTCGCCTTCTATCTCTTCTAATTTAACAGCGCCGCTAAAAAGTGCTGAATATGGCGCTATCAGCTTTGCCAAAAGAGTAAAAAGCGAATGAAAGAATCGATTACTGTCGAGCTGGTTTTAACACCAAAAGGTTGGCTTGAAAACCAGACAATCACAGCTGATAGCGGCAAGATAGTCAGTATTAGCGATGCGACCTCAGCAGAGCTCAGTAGTATTTACAACGGAAAGCTCATTCCCGGTTATTTCGACACGCAAGTGAACGGCGGTGGTGGTGTGCTTTTTAACCATAGCCCTTCTGCCGCTATAGTAGAAACCATGGCGCTGGCTCATCTTCGTTTCGGCACAACGTCCATGTTGCCAACTATCATTACCGATAATACTTCAAAAATGGCTCAGGCGGCGGATGCCATTGCGGAAGTAATGGCGGGCGGCCCAGAGTGCATTAAAGCGTTAATAAAAGGGATTCACTTTGAGGGGCCTTTTTTGAGTAAAGCAAAAAAGGGCGTGCACGAAGCACAATTTATAAGAACGCCTTCTGACGCAGAGCTTGCAACCTTATGTCGCAAAGATATTGGTAAAGTCTTGCTTACTGTCGCACCAGAAACGGTGAGTACTAGCTTCATAAAAGAAATGGTTGCTGAAGGAGTAGTGGTTGCAATTGGGCACACCAATGCCAGCTATGAGCAAGTTCAGGCGGCTATCGACGCGGGAGCTACAGGCTTTACGCATTTGTACAACGCCATGTCTGCATTAACCTCCCGGGAGCCAGGAGCCGTTGGCGCAGCGTTGCTTAATGACAGAGTATATTGTGGTTTTATTATCGATCATCACCACTTACACCGAAAAAGTGCTGAGTTGGCATTAAACGTGAAAACTGCCAACCGCGCCATGTTGGTTACCGATGCCATGGCGCATGTGGGCAGTGATATTGAGCGTCTTCACTTTTTTAATACCGAGATCGTTAGGCATGGCGATAAACTTACTACGCCAGATGGCAAAACACTGGCTGGCTCGTGCTTAGATATGCATAGTGCAGTTTTGAATACGCACAATGATTGCGGTGTAACGTTAGAAGATGCGAGCAAAATGGCGAGTGCCACGCCGGCTCAATTTATGGGGCTAGAGAGTGACATAGGCAGCATTACCGAAGGTCAGCGCGCAGACTTTTTACTGCTAAATTCCGCCAATGCACTGACCCACGTTTTCAGTAATATGAGAATGGTCTTTTAGGTAGAAATTTAGTATTAACTTAAATGGCTTTGAAATAAGGAAGTGTTATGAAGTTTGTGACAAAGTTTACTGTTCTGTTAGCCGTATTAATGTTGGCTGCAGGGTGTGTTACGCAACGAGGTATGGATTCTGGCGAAAGCGTTCCTTCTCAACCTAATAGCGAGGAAGCCACGCCAACTGAAAGCACAGAGCGAAAAGATGTGGTGCAAGATGGCGACAGCGTAAATGATGGAACCACGAAAGGCGAATCGACTAAAGAGCCAGATAGCAAGCCAGTAGCGCCACCAAAACAAAAAGTTGGGGTATGGGTTAGCGCTAAAAAGTTTCCCACTCACACGCATATCGGTACCACTAAATTTAACAATTTTACGAAAGAATATAGCTACGACTGGCAATTGAACAACACGCTGTATAGCACATTCAAAAAAGCCATTGAGCAAAACAGTCGTTTCACTGCGGTGGATATCTCTTCTATGGTTGACGATGCAGGCGCCCTAGATTTTGTGATGGGTGAAGGAAATAACGGGGCATTCAATGATAAACAAAACACATTAAGAAAATCGTTGTTAGACAAAGGCATTGCCACTGTGATTATCGTTGAAGAAGCGCCGACGGTGGCTATTACCGAGTGCGGTACTTATGGATGTTCAGAGCATCAAAGCAAAGGGTTCGGACTGTTTACGCGTAGTTTTTTGGGTACCGATCACTATATTGCTTCGGCAAGCTTTAACGTTAGTATTGAGCGTTTAGACAAGCCAGTTGATATCTTAATGCTGCCAGTGTTTACCGAATTTCAAGATGATGCGCTAAAAAATGAGCGTGTTGAAGATTTCACACCGCCAGATAACTTTGATGAAATAACGGAACAAGAGTTAGCGCCAATTAAAAATACGATTGTTAACTACTTCGACCGCTTAGCGACAGCGGTTGGCAAGTATTTATCTGGTCAGTAAGCTTTTAATATACTGAAACAAAAAACGGGCACTTAAATAAGTGCCCGTTTTGTTATGTGGCTCACTTCATCTATTGATGAAGGCATCGATATATAATTACGCGTTTTCTTTATGCGCCAAAAACTCTTCGTAGTTTCCATCGAAGTGATTCAGTTTCTTGTCTTTAATTTCGATGATTTGCGTCGCCAGTGACGAAACGAATTCACGGTCGTGACTAACAAAAATAACAGTGCCATCAAACTTGTATAGCGCATTGTTCAAGGCTTCAATCGACTCCATGTCCATGTGGTTAGTGGGTTCATCCATTACTAAAACGTTGATGTCTTGAAGCATTAGCTTTCCGAACAGCAAACGGTTTTTCTCACCACCAGAACATACCTGCACACGTTTGTTGAAGTCGTCAGACGTAAATAGCAAACGTCCTAACATACCTTTTATTTGCAGGTCATCGTGTTTGGGGCTACGCCATTGGCTCATCCACTCAAACATAGTGATATCTTCGGCAAAGTATTTAGCGTTATCCTGCGGAATGTAACCAATCGCAGCGTTTTCAGCCCACTTATAGCTACCTGCGGTAGGTTCAATGTCATTAACCAAACACTTCAAAAGCGTGGTTTTGCCGGCCCCGTTCTCACCAATAATCGCCAAGCGCTGACCAGCTTCTAATAGCAAGTTCGCGTTATCGAATAACGGAAGATCTGGGTAGCTATGGCCTAGCTCTTCAAGAGTAATAGCAAGTCGGTGAAGTTTCTTATGTTGGTTAAACACAATATAAGGCTTACGACGGCTAGACGCTTTTACCTCAGCTAATTCAATTTTCTCAAGACGGCGGGCACGCGAGGTGGCTTGTTTCGCTTTCGATGCGTTGGCAGAGAATCGCGCTACGAAGCTCTGTAGCTCTTCGATTTCCGCTGACTTCTTAGCATTCTCTGCATGAAGCTGTTCTTGAACGAGCATGGCAGCTTGAATGTAGTCGTCGTAGTTACCCGGATAAACGCGCAGTTCACCGTAGTCGATATCGGCCATGTGCGTGCATACAGAGTTTAGAAAGTGTCTGTCGTGCGAAATAATAAGCATGGTCGACTTACGCTTGTTAAGCTCTTCAGCAAGCCAACTGATGGTGTAGATATCCAAGTTGTTGGTTGGTTCGTCTAGAAGCAGAATGTCAGGCTCGGCAAATAATGCCTGCGCCAAAAGCACACGTACTTTTTTACCGGGTGCAACTTCTTTCATTAGACCAAAATGATAGCTTTCGTCGATGCCAGCAGAGTTTAAGATATCGCCAGCGCGTGCTTCGGCGGTGTAACCATCCATCTCGGCGAATTGGGTTTCCAAGTCCGCTACGCGCATGCCATCTTCTTCGCTCATTTCAGCCTTGCTGTAAATGGCGTCGCGCTCTTGCTTAACTTCCCATAGTTCACGGTCACCCATGATAACGGTATCGACTACGCTAAACTCTTCAAACGCAAACTGGTCCTGACTCAAGATACCTAGCTTTGTGCCTGGCGCCATAGAAACGTTGCCCGACGATGGAGTAAGTTTACCGTTTAGAATTTTCATAAAGGTAGACTTGCCACAACCGTTTGCGCCAATTAGGCCGTATCGGTTGCCGTTGCCGAATTTTGCGGAAATATTTTCAAATAATGGCTTAGAGCCAAACTGCATTGTGATATTTGCGGTGGTAATCAAAACAGGTATCCAGGGGTAAAACGATGAGAAGAGATAGTAGTGAAAGCGGTTGTCACTTCACTAATATATAAAAGCGCGCGCACTATAAGGAATTGAGGGCTACATGTCGAGGGAATTTTGAACAGTTTTTGCGCTGATGTGCTTTTGGCGAAGCTTATCAAGTATAAACTCGATTGCCTGAGTGCTTTTGAATGAGTTATGTGACGAGTTAACAATTGTTGTGTCTTTTGCGTCAGGCAAATATGCGCTGCTATAACTGACGACAGAATCAGTTATAGCAGCGCATTCTGTTTCTGACTGGCAATACAAGGTGCTGATTGAGCCAATAATAGAATAGCTCTCGCCTTCTACAGAAATGTCGGCTAACGCTGTCATCAGCGGGTGATTGGGGCGCAACACTTGGACGCTATCTGGCCCGTAGTTTTGCAAGAAAGGAAGCATAGCAGCGGTTAATCTGCTCACGCCTACTTTTTCGATAAAGTTTTTAAATAGCGCTTTAAAACTAAAAGGGAGTGTGATGAGTGAAGAGCCTAACGATCCTATAAGGCTATTAGCTATTTCTGAGCCTCGGTGTGGAGTGTCGAGAAAAAACACCGTATTCTCTTTATACACAGGACTAAATATAAATATATCTCGCAACATTTCATCGCCTTCAGCAAGTAGCGCTTCTGGAGGCTCTGTGAAAGTAGTATCCCATAACGTGTTATCTGAATGCGTTGAAATCAGCTTTGCGATTACGCCGCCCATACTATGCCCTATCAATACCGCAGATGAAGAAGCGCCTTCCGATGACGCTATCCGCTGGTTTAGCTTGTACAGTAAATTGCGAACTCGCATGGCGTTATAGAAAGGAGGAGGGCCTGATGGGTAGTACACGTGCAATATCTGATAGTGTTGAGATAATTCTTCGTCATTGAAAATAGCCATTGTGAGATACCGCCAAATTAGCGGGTCTGAATTGAGGCCATGAATCATAATAATCGGGGTTTTGACTGAAGAAAGCTCTCCAATACTAAAGACTCCCATTCTCTTTTCAGCGTCTTGTGCATTAATAAATCCTAGCCAGCTGAAATTATGGATGTCGGCATTTTGTAATAGGGAAAGGTAAGCGGCAGCAGGTGAGTACCGTTGCGTGTATGTGTTGTTTCCAACCAGTATTTCGGTAGGCACATCGACGTGTTGGGCTTGCAAGGATATGTGAATTCTAAGCCCTTTCAATGCAACCGACTCAACTTGAAGGGAGTAAGGCGAGTAGATACCTTCTAGTGGATAGTTTAGGTCAAGGCTACGGCCATTCTGTGCTTGGTTGCTAATTCGAGCCACTGCAGCACCGCCAAGTTCACCAAATACCTTAGGAGAGAGGCGAGCGTCTAAGGCTTCTATTTCTGAAACTAAAACGAGCTCGCTTGGGCCCGAGTAGTTAACCTGAATTAAGTTGTCAGTTGTATGTCTAAGACGGAATAACTTGTTTACTGCGAGGTTATACCCGTCGATCCCTATAGCACGATGCGCATCGGAAAGACTGTCTCTTTTTAACAAGGTAATGTAGCAATCGAGCGCAAGCGCGATATCTAATGTAGTACTTTGCTCGTACGACGTGCACCGAGCAGCCAGTTGTATGTTGTCGAAGTGGCTTAAGTCGGGCAAATAGCCATATCCGTATGCACCGACCAAAGACAAAGGGGATACTTTTTTACGCATAAACTTATCTGAACTGCATGCACTAATACAGCAGACAGTCGCTACCAATACCCAATAAATGAGATTCTGCTTGATGCGCATTTCACCCAAACGCTAAAAAAAGTATTAACCTTTTATAGCGTGTTTTTGTCAAAAATTGCACCTCAAACTTAACTCCGTACGGTATGAGGCGTGAAACAAGCGTTTCAAAACACCCGCTCACTCTACAGATTGCCCCTTATGGTTTGTTGCTTCTTTTATATTAGTGGCAAGCAAATAATTCCAGCATAAAGAAAATATTACATAAAAGTCAGCGCGCGGTGATGCATCAATGCAGAATTAACGAACAAGGCTTTGCTCAGCATTTTTAGTATAAAGGTTACTTAAATCGTTATTTTAAAGGGAAAAAATGGAATCTTGTCTATTATGAAAAAAAGGCATTTTTAGTTGGTCTTAATCTTGCTGTGCTTATCCACTGAAAATAAACCGCAGAGCGCAAATGCGTCTGCTGAATCAGTGCGAAGTTTTATTTCACTCTAGTTTATCGTGAGTTAGGTAACGCAAAAGAAGAATAAAACTGGGCATTTTAAAGAGGGAAACATCATGAAATTTTTGAAAAAAATTGCGATTGGTTGCTTTTCGGCAACGGTTTTAATGTCAGGCAGCGTGCATGCAGAAGCAATTAGCTCAGATTCCGTAATGCAAACTCAAGCCGCTCACTACAATAAGCAGCAGCTAATTGACATGGTTAATCGTGCAGACGTGCAGAGTAAATTGGTTAGCTTAGGTGTAGATAGCAACCAAGCTATCGCCAGAATCAACGGCATGACCGACAGCGAAATTGCCCAATTAAATGATGAAATTAATCAAGCGCCAGCGGGTGGCGTTGTGGGCGCAGTGCTTACCGTACTTGCTATTATCGCAATTTTGGACCTAATTGGTGTAACTGACGTTTACCCATTTATTCGTCCAGTGAACAGCTAATTGAATGATCAATTCAGTTAAAAAGGCCTGCGCGTTAGCAGGCCTTTCGCTTCTATTTTTGCTTTCAGGCTGTCAGTCCACACCTCAAGCTGACAAGCTGCGGCAAGAGGGACTTGCCTCTTTACCTGAATCTCACACTATTCAATCTGTTCCGTTTTTCCCCCAAGAACAGTTTTATTGCGGGCCTACCACACTATCTGAAGTGTTTGGTTATTATGGTGAAAGCACCTCTCCAAATGATATTGCGCCTAAGTTGTTCATTCCCAGTAAAGAAGGGAGTTTACAACTAGAAATGGTGAGCGCTACCCGACAATTCGGTTTTTTGCCATATTCTGACCGAGGGACTTTATCGTCAATTATGTCGTTAGTTAAAGACGATATCCCAGTGATTGTTTTTCAAAATTTGTCCATCCAGTTATTACCCCAATGGCACTACGCTGTTGTTATTGGGTTCGATAGTGATAAGGGGACGGTTACTTTACACACCGGCCTTACGCCTAATCACGAAATGTCGCTTGAGCTTTTTGAAAGAACGTGGGGAAGAGGAAATTACTGGTATTTGGCACCAGTTCCTCCTAATGTAACCTCGCCTGAGATGACACCGTTCACTTATGTAAGTGCGGCTTACGACATGCTTAAAGTGGGAGATAAAGCGCGTTCATTGGCGTTTTTGGAAACCGCGTCGCATACATGGCCAACGTACTGGTTAAGTTATTTCCTGATTGCCAATTATTACTTAGAGCAAAACGACAACCAAGCAGTGGTTTGGTTTGAGAAAGGCTATGAAGTGGGGCAGCACCAACATGTTTATGTTCACAACTACGTATTAGCTTTGCGCGAAAACAACATGCCCGAGAAGGCAAATACAATTCTAAAACAGGGGCTAGAACGCTTTCCCAATAACGAACCGCTGTTAACATTGGCTGAGAAATAAACCTAAACTTTAAGAGTATTCGCATTTACGAAAACTTATCGTCTACTATTAACCTAGGAAGTAATTGTGAAAGTAGGCTATGCCAAAAATACTGAGCTCATCAACAATTTCGTACGAGAACGGAGTAGTCACCACTCGACTCTATGGCGCGTTTAATGAAAAAAGTGCGGAAGACTACAGCGCTCGTCTTTTTAAACTAGTCATAGGACTGAATCAACGACCCTTTTCCCTTCTGGCAGATATTAGCCAAGTTGAAGGTGCAACTCCTGAGGCCTTCGACATACTCAAGCGTATTATAAAACGGCTCCCAGATATGGGATTAGTCGCGAAAGCTTATGTTTATAAAGGACCTGTTATACGCGGAATAATGTTTCAGAGGATCCCCGAGCTCAAAAGTATGGATTATCTTTTTTTCACAGATATTGACGAAGCTTCTTCGTGGTTGTCTCGCGAATATGAACGCAAACTATCTCTGCTCTCTGATTCCTAATTAGCCTGTAATAAGTTAATAGCGCAATTAACTATCTCATTTCCCACATCTGGTTGGTGCAGTTAACTCTAGTGGTTAACCCCTATGGTGGATGGGCGTTTTTTGCTCGATCCTAATTTGGTTAACGCTATCTAGTCGTTGCTCAGTATTAACGCTGAACGCATTGATAGCTCCAAATTTTAAGGATTGAATAATGAAAAAAAGAACCCTTATATATGCTGCGGTAGCAGCGGCTTTACCTTTCGTAGCAAGCGCCTCCAAAGTACACGCACCCTTAGATACTTCATCGCACCGCATTGCTGAAATAAATCTGACTGACAATGTTGTTAACCCGCCAGCAAACAGCTTGTTTCAAATGGCGTTAGACCAACTGCAAACCACATTCCCATCATCTACATTACGAACAGCTAATGGTCATTTAGATAGTGTTTTTGGTATTGCCATTGATGTTTCAGGAACGTCGCCCGAACAGATGGGGTATGACTTTATTAGTCGACATTCTGCCCTTTTAGGTGGATTAAGTGACGGGGATTTTGTTTTTAACCCTCACCGCAGCAAAGCAGCATTGGGTGGTCATTTAGTGAGGTTTGACCAAGTCATTGATGGTGTAAAAATCAAAGATAGAGGTGTCGGCCTCTTAATCGATGAGTCTCAGGTGGTGAGAGCGCTGTTTGCCGATACAGCTATAAATACGCCTATTGCTAACTCTCAAGTTCTTTCTGCTAATAGCGCGATCAGCGTGGCAACCGCCGATTTAGCGTCTTACAAGCGAGCATTGCCAATAGAAGCTCTTGATGTACTGAACCCCGCTTTTTCTCAAATAGAAAAAAGCCTTGGCATTTTCGCCAAGCCAGTACCACAGAAAGTGGTGGTACAAGATAACAATAAACTGAAACTCGCATGGAAGTTCTTCTATTACTCTTCAAATCCCTTTGGTGTGTTTGAGTACGTCATCGATGCCCAGTCTGGAGACATTCTGGCGCGTAATGATCGGGTCAAAACCATTCTTCCTTCAGGTGAAAATGAAGTTACGCAAACGGGGCAGGTTGGCTTAGTTCAGCAGACTGCGGATTATTTCCCAACATTTCCACCCATTACGCCATCGATGCAAAGCGAATGTTTGATAGAGGACGATGCAGGTGGCTACACCGGCAAACCGAAAGGGATGGAACGCATTAATCTACGTAAGTTTGACGATTCTAACTTAGTGACGGGTGTTGAAGGTTTGCTTACAGGTAAGCACGCGCTTATAGAAAGCGCGATGCTGACAAAAGGGCCTTTTCCACAAGCGGCAACGGGTACGTATCACTTCAGCGAGGATGCTGCCATAGAGGCAAGACCTGTCGAAGATGATCATGTAACGCCTTCTACGGCACATCACATTGACGGCATCAGCCAGTTTATTTACATCACCACATTGCTCGAATATTTAGATTACCTTCATAAAGACGGCGATGCTGTGCATAGTCGTGGCGTGGGCGATGGCTCGTTTCCAAATAGCTACCCTAACGAAGCGGTACCGTTAACTGGTGTGGTACATATTCCGAATGTGCTCGACCCACCAGATAATCCAGCAGATCCTGAGTTTATGGCTAAGCTATTGGGCTTGGACAACGCATTCGCAGTGCCGTTATCACAGGAAATTGCAGGTGAAGAGGTCGTGGTTAACCCGACAGCTTACGGCCATGGTTACTTATTCAACAACCTAGCAATGGATTTCTCGGTTCCCATTCATGAAGGCACCCATGCGACAATTACCCCTATCGCAGGTTTTGAAGGCGAACCAGAAGGTGGCGCGCTTAACGAAGGACAAGCCGACCTATGGGCATACACGGTAGGCGAAACACCAGATTTAGGTACTTACCCCGTTAATTCGTGCGATTTACGAAAATTCTTAAGAGAGCAGGGGGTTAATCCCGACTCATTTGAGTTTATTCGTTCTGCACAGAGCCAAATTCGTTATTCGCAGTTAGGCACAAGAGACAACGCATTTGAAGTGCATCGTGATGGAGAAATTTACGCGGGTGCAATGTGGGACTTAAGAGAGCTTATGGTGGCGCTGCAGCCTAGACAAGATTTCGTTCGCCCCGATCCAGTTACCGGCGATCCTACCCAAGAAACTAGCTTGGGCAAAGAAACGTGGGAACGTATCTTCTTAGGCTCAATGTACGTGCTAGGGATATCTGCGCCAGATACCTTCGTGCGCGCACGGGATGCAGTGTTAATTGCCGATGCAGCCTTATATCCTACCGATCCTTTAGATTTAACTTCACCGGGTCGTCATCATGCATTAATTGAGCGTGTTTTTGCTGCCAGAGAGCTAGGTGCAAACGCGAAAGCACCGTTAGGCGGTCGACAGACTATATCAACGGCAGTGAGCGAGTTTACGGCTACCCAGGCTAAGCCATCGACACCAGACGCTATAGACGCGCATATCATTTCTGATGACGCGATTGAAATTACGTGGGAAACCGTACCTGACGCTTTTGCTTATCAATTGCTAAAACGCAAAAAAGGGTCGAGTGCGCGTTTGTTTACGGGTGTACCAACCCGAGAATACTTTGACGGCGACCTCACATTCTCTGGCTTCACCCATGTTGAATTTATTGTGGGCGATAATCGCTACATAGACAAAGGGCAAGGTTTAGGGCGTGGTGCAGGTCAAGGCATAGACTCGTTTGACTATGAATACGTAGTGCGTGCAATCAGCCTTAACCCTAATCAGCAAGTTGGTTTTTCTAATATGTCAGGGATTGCTTCAACCGGCTTAAACACGGTGGATGTGAGTGACCAAGTTGACTACAAAGTGGGTAATGTAAACTACAATAACGGCATCTTTGCCTTTGATATTGCGTTGATAAATACTGGCGACGAGAGAATTTACGGTCCAGTTGATTTCGATATTACTCATATTAGCAATGGCAGTATTACCGTATTGAATGCAGATAATGGTGGCACAGGTCAAAACGGCGACATAGCAAGGTTCCGTTTCGATCAATCGCTAGATGTAGACAGAACATCTGCACTGCGTTATCTAAAGTTTGATAACCCAAATGGAAAACTCTTTACGTTCCAAGCGCGGATCAGCGGTTACGAAGCTGGCGCTTCGTCAACCGGTAGAGGAGAAACGCCTACCTTTGATACGTCTGAGCCAAAAGAACAGTCTGTGGTTTACCATAATATTGAGGAGCACTCGGGTGTTGTCTTAATTGGAGCAGCGGATGAAGCGTTGGTTGATGGCGTTGACTATGTTGATATCCCGTTTACAGCGCTGCCAAGTGCATCAAGTGTAGTTGCAACGCTGAGCGCTGATGTTGAGGTAGTAGCGGTGCCAGATCTTGACTTTGAACTGCTAGATGCCGAAGGCAATATTATGGCGAGCTCCGGCAACTTGGGCTCTAATGAGCAAGTTGGCGGTGGCATTGTCCCCGGAGAAACCTATCGGGTTCGCGTGAATGGTTGGGCTAACGGCCCGACGTCATACCGGGTTGTTATTGATCAGTTTGTAAGTGATATTAACGACGCAAACGTTGATCAAAATGGTAATGCGACAACGGGAACAGTAACGTTTGAGTTTAATCCCGTAACAGGGAAAGTAATGCCTTTGAACTTACTTAATTAGTCGCCCGTGAAAACACGAAGAATCTAGGCTAACTAGAAGAAAGGTCACCTACCAACAACTGCCTTTCTATAGGCCTATAAAACAAACCAAAGCCCCATGTTGTGAAAACTGCATGGGGCTTTTTTATTAAACTCACCCTCCGGGAGGGTCTGGCAGGTATCCAAGCTTCGTTCATTCCCACGCTTCGCTAGGAAACTTGCCTGCGCCTTCTGAGTGGGCAATTATCTATGCGGATTGGTATAACTGGTGCACCTTTTGCCTCTTCTTACACGTACTAAGGTGTAGCTAAAAATAAAAAGTGCCTACTCATATATGCAGGAGCCCCGTCAGCCGTGGACAGCACTCAACTTCTTGAAAACCAGCAGGCAATAGCAATAGCCGGATTAGTAGGCGTTGTTATTGTGCTCTTCATTGTTAAACGACTTATTTTGGTGCGTTTGAAAGCTAAAGCGCGTTCAGAAAACAGCAGTATGTCTGATATCTATCGCGTGCTTGTGCTGTCGTTAAATGCCCCACTTAATTTGCTTATCTGGGTTATTTTCCTGCTGTTGGTTAAAAGTATTGTTTCAGTATTTCAGATAGAAGATGAAGGGGCGATTAAAGCGCTAACCATCGTTATCGAAGCTGGCCTCATCATTACTTTATTTCTCTTCTTCGAGCGTTTTGTCACTTACTCGTTGAGTCGTTATCGCGACCAGTCAACCATAGTTAAAAATACCAGCGCAATTGCCGGTGGAGCAGTTAGAGCGCTTTTCGCTGTATTAGCAATTTTGATTATATTAAGCACCATGGGGGTGTCGGTAACACCCATTGTTGCATCGTTAGGCATTACTTCGCTCGCAGTAGCACTAGCGCTACAGCCAACGCTTGAAAACTTCTTCTCGGGTATTCAGTTGGTAATGGATAAGCCCATTCGTATAGGCGACTTCATAGAGCTGGATTCCGGAGAACAAGGTTTTGTAGAGAAAATAGGATGGCGCTCCACGTGGGTTAGAATGCTACCTAACAACATCGTGATCATGCCTAACAGTAAGTTGTCTAATTCAAAGTTGATTAACTACTACTACCCTGAACGCGAACTGTCGGTGCCTGTTGAAGTTGGCGTGCATTATAGCTCTGATTTAGAGCATGTTGAAAACGTATGTTTAGAGGTTGCCAATACTATTCTAGAGCAGCACGAGTTTGGTGTTGAAACTTATCAACCTTTTGTTCTGTTTCACACTTTCGACAATTCTAGTATCAACTTAACAGTGATGCTGAGAACCCGTGAATACTTTAACCGCTTCTTCATAAAGAGCGCCTTTATAAAAATGCTTAAAAAGCGTTTTGATGAAGAAGGGATTGTCATTCCATTTCCAATTACTGCGCTTAACCTAGAGCAGGAAGGTGCAGCTCAATCCACAGAGAATTTAACGCCCAAAGCTTAAAAATCTCGCCAAATATGACTTGAGTAAATGATGTCTCAGACTTCTGACGGGGAGTTTTCGCCAAAAATAGTCAACATGCGTTTATCCTTATCGCTCTTTTTTCTATACACCGTTGATTTTCACCGAGTGATTTTTGAGTTCTTAAAAGATACCGGTGGCAATTTGGGTTGTATTTCTCTTTTCTATAAAGGAAATTAACTTTAAGTTTTTCAAGGTTATACCGCTTGTTGTATGTTTTTTGTTATATTTATTAATAATTTGTTATTAATGCGATTGTTAATTATTTTCTTTTGCCTGCTACTATCTTTTTGCTACCGGTGGCAAATGGGCGGTAATTGAGTTTCTTTAGTTCGCGTGTAAAGAAGAACTAATTGATGTTGTCTTGTTGAGTAATTGAAGCAGTACGCCCTTCTAATTATTAATCTAAGGACAAAAAATGAAAAAGAACTTACCTATATTTCAATCGACGATAATTGCATCATCAATTGCCTTTGCCGTCTCTACGTCTGCAGTTGCTTCAGGTTTTCACACACAGAACGGAGGCACGACAGGCGGTCAAGGTGGACAAGTAGTACAAGCTTCTACGGGTAAACAAATTCACGAAGCATTGTGTAATAGAAACACCTCAGAAACGCCAATCATTATTCAAGTCTCGGGTACAATCAATCATGGTAATACTGAAAAAGTGTCTGGAGACAGCTGTAATACCGCAGAAGACAAAATTGAGTTAAAAGACATCGCGAATGTGACACTTATTGGTGTAGGCGGTGGCGCTACATTTGACCAGCTAGGTATACACATAAGGAATTCCCAAAACATCATTATAAGAAACGTTCATGTTAAAAACGTCAAAAAATCGGGCTCACCCACGTCAAATGGCGGAGACGCGATAGGGATAGAAAAAGACGTTCGCAACGTATGGGTTGACCACGTAACCTTAGAAGCTAGTGGTGGTGAAAGTGATGGTTATGACGGCTTGTTCGATGTAAAGGATAACTCGAAATACGTCACCTTATCTTACAGCATTTTACGTAACTCAGATCGAGGTGGTTTGGTAGGTTCAAGCGAATCACAAGTCAATAACGGTCCGATCACCTATCACCACAATATCTTTGACAATTTGAACTCGCGCGTTCCCCTTGTAAGGGGGGCAACAGCTCACATTTACAATAACTACTATGACGGCGTTCGCTCTTCAGGGATTAATTCCCGCGCAGGAGCCGAAGTCAAAGTAGAAAACAACTATTTCGAAAATAGTAAAGATCCACTGGGTACATTTTATACAACAACTGACGGTTATTGGCAGGTTGCGGGAAACACTTTCGGAAGTGGCGTAACGTGGAGCGACTCAGACAGTGACTATGAACCTGCAGGGCCAAACGTTCAATCTACAGCATCAATATCTATCCCCTATAGTTACTCGCTAGATGGGGCATCTTGTATACGAGATATTCTTGAGGACACCGCTGGTGCCAACAAGAATCTTGCAGTATCAGACGGTAGCTGCGGTTCAACTGGTGGCGGTGGCGATACCGGAGGTGGTGATACAGGAGGTGGCGACACAGGAGGAGGTGATAATGGTGGCGGCGATGATAACTCAGGAGGTAACCCGCCAAGCGGCACCAACTTAGCGTTAAATGCACAATCTGACGGTAGCTCTAAGTACAGTGGAACAAGTTACGGGAACGTAAGGGATGGGGATGTATCTACTTACTGGTCTCCGAGCGGAACGACGGGAAGAATTAGCATCAAACGCTTGAATACGACAGTAAATACTGTACGGGTAATTGAGACCTCTTCTACTCAAGGTGCGGTAACTTCATGGCAACTTGTGAACAATGACACAGGCAGCGTATTGGCATCAGGAAACTCAATTCCAAGTACGATTTCGTTTTCAAATACCAATTTAGATAAAATCAACTTTGTCATCGATTCTGCAACACAACGACCACAAATTGCAGAGTTTGAGGTGTATTTAGATTAAGTCGGTTGCGCTTGTTCTGAACCTTTTTAGGTGACTCTCGGTGAGAGTTTATTTAACTCAATAAAAAAGCCACGTTGTGTAACGTGGCTTTGTTGTGAGTACGTTAACCCATCAAAGGTGTTAGAAGGTGTAACGTGCAGATACGCCTAGTAGGTCAACATCATCAGCTATAACGTAAGTTGCGCCGAAAGAGAATTGTGGTGTAAAGAAATAGTCTGCGCCAATTTCAAAAGCTGTTTCGTCATCTTCAATGTCGATATAGCGGATAGCACCGCGAAGCTCAAATTGCTCTGACAGCATTGAACGAATACCGGCAGTAATGCCATAGCCATTGTCGTCAGCTTCAGCAGAAGCGAAGCTTGAGTCTAGGTCAACATCCACATACTCATACGTCAACTCACCAAAAAAGTCGGTTGTTGTAGTTAAACCATAGCGGTAACCAACCCCTGCAGAGATATAGTCAAGTTCACCGTCAACACCATATTCGTCTTCACTTAACTGACCATAACGACCTGTCAGGTATACATTTTCGTTAAGTGATTTGAAGCCTTGAATTTGAAAACCGGTTGGCTCGAAGTCGCCTGCGTCTTCAATATCTGCTTGTACGTATCCAGCTTTAACGAAGTCATATGAAGGCGAAGCTGCGAAAGCATTTAAAGAAAGCGCGCCAAAGATACTGGCGAGAAAAGTACGTTTCATTGTTTCTAATATCCTTTTAACAATAATTACCCCCAACCACTTCGGGAGCCTCATCATTATGGGGATGGATTTTAGAAATCAAATGCATTGTCGTGATTTTCGACTAGGTGAATTTTTCATTATCCGGGTCATGCCATTTCAGCATATAAAATTGTTGTTAGTTCAGTTATATTGCTTTGCATTAAACAATTGTCAGCTTTTTGTTATTGAGTTGTTGAAGTGCCGAAGTTGGCCTGGTTTGGGGGGCGTGTGTACCGTATCGTTACAGCATTACTTTGCTTTATCTATCTATTCGCGGTGGGGGGATTGTCTTACAACCACGTTGTAGAAAAGCTAAAAGTTGAAGCTGAAAATAATATTCAAGATGTAGCTAGCCGTTTAGAAATTCAGCTCGATAAATATCGTACATTACCTCGCGTACTCGTCATTCATCCTGCAATTGAGGAAATACTTCAAGCCCCGACAAACGAAAATGTCCTCAAAGTTAACCGCTTGTTGAGTACCTACAACGAATCGATTTCAAGCGATGCTGTATACCTGATGTCTCGCGACGGAGTGACCCTTGCTTCAAGCAATTGGCAGCAAGAAGACAGTTTCGTAAATAGTAACTACGGGTTTAGGCCTTACTTTCAGCAGGCAATGAATGGAAGTGAAGGTAGTTACTTTGCGCTGGGTACTGTTTCTCGCAAACGAGGATACTACTTTTCCTTTCCGGTCAGGGATGGCGAAAAAATTATAGGGGTATTGGTTGTAAAAGTTGCGCTATCTGTTATTGAAGAGTATAGCGCCGATAACGACTCCCCCTTCATGGTAACCGATGATCATGGTGCGGTTTTCTATAGTTCACACTCCGACTGGAATTATACTTCGCTTGTTGAATTGCCTAGCGAAGTCAAAGCTGAAATAAAACGCCAGAGACAATACGGCACTGGATCATTAGCACAACTAACTGACTTTTCGAGCTTACATCAGGTTTTAAGTTCAGAGACATTAGTGCTTAGTTATAAAGAAAAACCTCGCACTTATTTATTGGCAGCAAAAACATTACCGCAAGTAGGTTGGCACCTGATTGTTCTTACTCCAATTACAAAAGCCTATAAGCTTGTTGGGGCGATATGTTTTGGTGCTCTAGTTCTTTTCGTCTTAATAGCATTGCTCAGCATGATTTGGCGAAGAAACAACATTGCTCAACGACAGCTCGCTTCAGCGAATGAGCAATTAGAACACCGTGTAGAGCAAAGGACTGCCCAGCTTCAAGATATTAATAGCACATTGCTTGAAACCATAGATATCCAAAAACAGACCGAGTCTAGGTTAAAGCAAACACAAAATGAGCTGATTCAAGCAGGAAAGCTGGCTTTGCTGGGCGAAATGTCGGCAAGCATTAATCATGAGCTTAACCAACCACTTACAGCTTTGCTTACGTACAGTGAAACATTAAAGCTAATGATTGTTAGAAATAAGACGGAAGGTATCGCGCAGACTACTGACGAAATAATTAAGCTGGTGCAGAAAATGGCAACAATGGTTGCTCAGTATAAGCTTTTTGCGCGAAAGTCAGCGGGCAAAATTGGGCCTGTGATTGTCGCCGATACCATTTCTGCGTCCTTATCCATTTTAGAAAGTAAAATCAGCAAAATGGGAGCGGAAATATTGGTGCAATTCCAAGACCAGGATGTTTCTGTCTTAGCGGAAGCTGTTCCGTTAGAACAAGTGCTGGTTAATTTGTTGAACAACGCTCTTCAAAGCCAAGAATACGCAGAAACGGCAAAAGTAGATATTGCTGTAAACAACGACCTTGAATACGCTTTTATCACAGTGAGGGATTACGGAAGCGGATTATCTGAAGCGCAGCTTCAAACTGTATTTGAGCCCTTTTATACCACTAAAAGCAAAGGGTTAGGATTAGGTCTAACTATTTCTCAGCGTATAATGTCAACTTTTAGCGGTACTATATCAGCCGACAACCACCCAGACGGTGGCGCAATATTCACACTCACAATTCCAATAGCCAAGAGTTTGTAGCATGAGCATTCCAATTTATATTATTGATGATGAACCCACTATATTGAATGCCTTAAAGCAGCTTCTTGTAATAGAGGGGTACGAAGTAGAGGTATTTGATAACGCTGCCGATGCACTAATCAAACTTGATAGGGATTGGCCCGGTGTTATTTTGTCAGATATCAATATGCCCAACATGGATGGAGTCACTTTTCTAAAGAATGCGCTGTCGATTGACGCTGAATTTACGGTGGTGATGCTAACGGGGCATGGTGATATTTCCACGGCGGTGGAATCTATGCGATTGGGCGCTTATGATTTTATCGAAAAGCCCTTTTCCAACGAATATATTTTAGATGTGCTAAAGCGAGCGGGAGAAAAGCGAGCTTTGGTTTTAGAAAACCGTGCACTGAAAGATGAACTTGATGCACAAACCGGTGCCGGGCCTCGTCTGCTAGGGAATACTCATAAAATTAAAGCGTTACGACGGTTGTTGATGCAAATAAAAGATATACCCGCCGACGTACTTATTCGAGGAGAAACGGGCTCTGGTAAAGACTTGGTTGCAAGATTTCTTCACTACAACAGCCATCGAAGAAATGAGAATTTTGTTGCGATAAACTGCGGCGCTATCCCAGAGACCATGATTGAAAGCGAACTGTTTGGTTTTGAAGCTGGCGCATTCACAAGTGCACAAAAGAAACGTATTGGAAAAATAGAACACGCAAACGGCGGAACGTTCTTTCTGGACGAAATTGAAAGCATGCCAATGGCTTTACAGATTAAGTTGCTGCGTGTTTTGGAAGATCGCGTTATAGAGCCACTTGGTAGCAACCGCAGCGTAGACTTAGATATTCGAGTTATCGCCGCAGCGAAAATTGACTTACTTGAATTGGTCGATAAGGGGGAGTTCAGAGAGGATCTTTTCTATCGACTAAATGTGATTAATGTTGAAATTCCGCCCTTGCGTGAACGCAAAGAGGATATTTCTCTTTTATTCCAACACTATGCCGCACTGGCGAGTTCTCGTTTTAACACTGATGCGCCTCGTCTCACAAATGACCAGCTTTCAAGGCTTCAGCAACATAACTGGCCCGGTAATATTAGAGAGTTGCGCAATGCGGCTGAACGTTTTGTTCTTATGGGGGGGCAAACAATTTTTGACGAGCCAAATAGTGAGGATAGCAGTGACGCATTAACCTTGGCAGACAAGGTCGCACAGTATGAAAAAGGCGTATTAGAGGCGACACTGCGTGAGCACGACGGGAGGTTGGTTGAAGTTCAGCAGGAGTTAGGCTTACCTCGTAAGACACTGTACGACAAAATGAGAAAGTACGGTCTTGTTAAAGACGACTTTAAACTTTCTTAGTCCTCACCTTGATTTTAAACGGGTGGATTTCCACCCGTTTACAAATTTTTCACGTGTGGCATTCCACCCCTTTAAGCCTGGAATTGCGTGGATCTCAATAATGAGCTTTATTATCCTTTTGAAATATATGTGATTTTATTATCTTTGTAAGTGTGGCAAGGTCCTTGCCTTATGTTGAATCGATGTAACAAATGTTGCGCAATTATGTCTTTTAACAATTGTGTATCATTTGTGCTGAGGACACATTCAACACTTTTAAGGTAAAACAATGATTAATAAAATTACCCAAGTGATCCGTACGCGGCGACGCCTACTTTCGCCTGTATGCATGGTGGCATTAGCCACATCTCTTTCACCCTACGCCCATGCTCAAACCGAGCCCAAAGACGAAAGTCAAATCGAAAAAATAGCCGTAGTCGGCTCACAAATTAAAGGTGCTGAAATTAGTGAAGCCCTAGCAGTATCGCAACTTGATGCTGAAGACATAGAAGTTATGGGCGTCGACTCTGGTGATGACCTGTTACAGCTTATTCCAGAAAATGGGCAGAATTTCTTCAATGAAGCAGGCAACATTAGTGGTGGCGTAAATGCTGCCCGCGGTGACGTTGGCGCGTTCAATTTAAGAAATATTGGTACAGGAAACACCCTAGTACTAATTAATGGCCGTCGAATGGTAAATTCAGCGTCATATCAGACTGAAGAAGTGGGGGGAAGTTTCGTTCCAGTAAGTTCGGTCAACTCACAGTTAATCCCTGTTTATGGCGCAAAGCGCGTAGAAGTTTTGCGTGATGGAGCATCTGCAATCTACGGTGCAGACGCCGTTGCAGGTGTGGTTAATACGGTAACGCCGACAAACTTTGAAGGCTTTGATGTGCGAGTTAAGTGGCAGGAATATGAGCACTTACCTCGAAACGATCAGACACTATCCATGCACTGGGGGAAAACCTTCAATGGTGGTAAAACCAATATTGGCGTCATCGCAAACTATTACCAACGCGACAGGGTAAACTCTCAGGATGATCCACGATGGACGAATGCCGATCTGACCGATCGATTGCCCGAGGATTCCCCTTGGTATGGACATCCTGAATTTGATTCAACAAGTGCCAACTCTTTATACGGTCAGTTCGATTTTGTCGATAGAGTTACGTCAAGTAATCCATTGCGAACGGAAGGTTATGTTGATGGGAGTGGTGAGTTTGAAACCTACCCTAGCGGAGATGAGAGATGTGCGTGGGAATTAGGTAACGGCTTATGTGCTGCGCCAGATGGACAAGGTACTGTGCGCTTTAATATGAATCAAGACCGCGACCTTACATCCAAGCTCGATCGCACAAATATTTTCATCAATTTAAACCACACATTTGAAAATGGGTGGGAGGCCTTTTCAGAGTTTTTGGGCTATCGCTCAAATACAAATTTGCGAAGACATCCTACCGCATCATTTTCGTCATCAAAACTTATTGTTGCCGCCGACAATTACTATAATCCGTTTGGTCCATGTGGATCGCCCAATCGCTTAGACGATGCGGCAGTTGCCGCTGGCGTTTCTTGTGATGGCGCGGCATTGACGATAGATAACTATCGCTTCGCTGAGTACCCAAGAATTGTAGAGAATACGGGCGAAACTTTCCGACTCCTGCAAGGGTTAAGAGGATATTGGGGTGAATGGGACTGGGAAACTGCGGTGTCTTGGTCAAAAGACACTAAAGATGACGTAACTCATAACCGTGTATCTAATACCTTAATGCAGGAAGCGCTAAACGACACCACAGAAGCAGCTTATAACCCGTTTTCTGCAGGTGTAGACTCTAATATTGAACGCGCTCTCATCGATGTTTATCGAAAGAGTGAGTCTGAGCTTAAAACCTTTGATATTAAGTTTTCTAACCCAGGAATTTATGAGTTACCAGCAGGGTACGTAGGGTTCGTTGCGGGGCTTGAATACCGTCACGAATCATTTAAAGATGACCGTGACCCTCGCCTTGATGGCACTATTCAGTTTATCGACGCAGACGGTGACACCTACCCCTTTGTATCTGATGTGGTGAACTCTAGTCCAACACCGGACAATTCAGGGCACCGAGCGGTAGCTTCTGCTTTTGCCGAACTGCAGATCCCCGTGTTTGATAACTTTGATATTCAGTTAGCTGCCCGTTACGAAGACTTTTCTGACGTAGGTGACACAACGGTGGGTAAAGTGGCCTTCGGTTACCGTCCATTTGAACCTGTGCTTTTAAGAGGCTCGTGGTCTCAGGCGTTCAGAGCGCCGAATCTAGTTACTATCAATGAAGAAATTGTTGCGCGTACTCAAACGCGTACTGACTACGCTTGTTTATACGCCGCAGAAAATGGAGGCGATCCTAATCAGGACACATTGGATTGCTCTTATTCTCTGCAACGTATTGCGCAAGGTAGCCAGGAACTAGAGCCAGAAGAGTCTGACAATATATCGGTTGGAATTGTAGTTGAGCCCCTAGACGGCTTAGCAATTACCTTTGATTACTGGTCTATTGAGAAAGAAAACACGATTGGTTTGTTTGGTGAAGAAAACCACTCCTTGCTTGATTTGCTATATCGCCTAGAGCAGGGCAACGGTAATTGTGATGCCGCAACCTTTAACGCCAGCGTAAATCGCGGAGAAATAGAACCTGATGAAGCCGCGTATTATACGGCTGCTGGCATTTGCCCAGCGGGTCAGATTAACTACATAGACGACCGTTATGCAAACTTAGATAAGCGTACGGTTAGTGGTTACGACGTAGGAATTTACTACAACATTAAAACTGACTATGGCCGATTTAAAATCGATTATAACGGATCGTTCCTTGAGAAGTTTGAGCAGGAAGCTGGCGGCCTAGCTACCCAATTAGTTGAAGCTAGTGAGAGTGGTTTGCTTCCAGCAAGTTTCCCTGTCGATGGCTTTGCTGATTTAGTTGGTCGTAATGGCAATCAGGAAGATAAACACAGCTTACGCTTAATGTGGCGAGGTGAAGTATTCGGCGCTTCGCTATCTGGCTATCGTATCGGCAGTTTCTATCAAAGTGAGTTGACCTTAGATGACGGAACGCGATTTGTGATCCCAGCAATGACTACGTTTGACGCAACGTTCGACTATAAAACCCAAATACAAGAAGTTGATACACGCTTCCGTCTTGGGGTGAAGAACCTTACAGATAAACGCGCGCCATTAGCTGCGGAAAGCTTCGGATTCTTCAATGACGCACATCGTGACTACGGTCGTTATTTTTACATGGACGTAAGCGCAAGCTTCTGATCCTGCTAACTTGGCGGCACACCGCCGCCATTTCTTAAGACGGTTATTATGTTTAGAAAAATAGTTTTTACTTTTTGGCTTTGCTCGGTTGCGCTACTGCAGGCAGCGTGTGCTAGCACACAACCTTGGCAAGAAAAAGATGTTGGTCATTACAGCTTTAACAAGTGGGCAGGGGGCAAAATAGATGTACACTATATTGTTCCCCAAAACGCAGACGCACAAACAAAGATACTGCTGGTTGTACCCGGAGCTCGTCGCAATGCCGATGATTATCGAGACCAGTGGCTAGGTTTGGCGAAAAAGCACAACTTCATTGTGCTTGCGATTGGGTGCAGCCTAGCAGTGTGTGAAGATGAATATCAATACAATTTAGGTGGCATTACCACGCCATTAGGGGCCAAGCGTCCGGAATCGGTTCAGTTCTATAATGTGCCTGAAAAAGTCTTTAATGATTTTGTTGCGCGCTTTGGGTCTGAGCAGCGTGAGTTCGCTTTGTATGGTCACTCTGCTGGAGGCGGATTTGTTCACACTTACATGTTAGCTAAGCCTGACGCACCAGTATCTCAAGCGGTTGCTGCCAATGCCGCATTTTTCACCTTCCCAGATACTCAGCAAGACTACCCATTTGGTTTGTTAAATAGCCCATACAATGAGTCGCGAATTGATGATTGGTTAACACGACCGCTAGTGTTTATGTTAGGTGACCAAGACATGGGGCCTCGAACCAAAGCCATTAGCAATAGCAACAAAGCAAATCAGCAAGGACGAAACGTGTTCTCAAGAGGACTGTCATTCTACGCTCATGCAATGAATGTTGCAGTGGAAAGAGACGTCTCTCCACATTGGCAACTCGAGGTTGTGCGAGGTGTTGGTCACAGTAGTACGAAGATTGTGCCTTACGCATTCAAATACCTGTTTCCTGAATTCAATAAAGGAAATGAGGAGAAGTAGGTGGAAACTAATTCGTTATCAATGTCTTCTTCGACAACGAGTGATGAACCTAAAGGAAACCTTTATAGAAGGGTAGGTACAATTCTAGGGCCATTAGCTTTTCTCGTGATGAATCTATTGCCTGCTCCCGAAGGGTTAAGCCCAATAGCATGGTCGACAGCTGCTGTAGGTGTTTGGATGGCGCTTTGGTGGTCGTGCGAAGCGGTACATGTTTCGGTCACAGCGTTATTGCCTTTTGTGTTATTTCCTCAGCTAGGTATTTTAGATATAAAAGCGGCCTCGGCACCTTATGCCAACCCCACTATCTACCTTTTTCTAGGTGGGTTTATGCTTGCTTTGGCACTTCAGAAGGCGAATCTTCATAAACGCATTGCGTATTTCATATTGAGTTACGTAAGCAGTTCAGCTCGCTCTATTGTTTTAGGGTTTATGCTGGTAAGTGCCATATTGAGTATGTGGATGACGAACACGTCTACTACCATGATGTTACTTCCTATTGCGTTATCGATTTTATCGACAATGGAAAGCGAGGATTTAAACTTCACAGAAAGCGAGAGAAAGAACTTTCAGCTATCTTTGCTGCTTGGCATCGCTTATGCCGCAACCATTGGTGGTATGTCGACCTTAGTAGGTACACCGCCAAATGCGTTCTTAGTCGGCTTTATGAACGACACGTATAACGTACAGTTAGATTTCGCAAAATGGATGCTGATTGGGATCCCACTTAGCGTGGTTTTACTTCCCTTAGCGTGGATCTCGCTGACAAGGTGGGTATACCCGGTTAACTTTAAGACGCCAGATAGTGCACAGTCTAAGCTAGCGGCTCAACGAAAAGCACTTGGCCCTATTCGCAAAGAAGAGTGGAGAGTCGGTGTTCTCTTTTTATGTGTTGCCTTTGCGTGGATGACGCGGCCATTCCTTGCGAAGTGGTTTTCCCTTGATGGCCTTTCTGATGCTGGTATTGCAATGACTGCTGCGGTACTACTTTTTGTTATACCTAATGGCAGAGAAAAAAGTGAAAATCGGCCTGCATTACTTGCTTGGGATGACATGAAAGATATTCCTTGGGGAATTCTGGTGTTATTCGGTGGCGGATTGAGTTTAGCCGCAGCAGTGTCGAATACCGGGTTGGCACAGTGGCTTGGCGAGGGGCTTGTAAACATAAATGTCTTTGGTCTGCTCCTGTTAGTGCTAGCCGCAACAACACTGGTGATTTTCCTTACAGAGCTAACAAGTAATTTGGCAACGGCAGCCACTTTCTTGCCGGTAGTTGCAGTAATTGCTATCGAAATGGGCTTCGAACCAATGTCATTAATATTGCCTGTAACCCTTGCAGCAAGCTGCGCATTTATGTTGCCTGTGGCAACACCACCAAATGCCATTGTGTTCTCGTCGGGTTATATCAGCATATCCCAGATGGCACGGGCAGGTTTCGTGCTGAACATTGTCAGCATCCTTTTAGTCAGTGCTATTGCTGTTTGGCTAGCGCCTCTTATCTTTTAATTTTCTTAAGATGCCCAGTCATTCTCTGGGCATCGGCAAGTACCACTATGACTTATCAAAACAATAAACCCCTATATTTATCTCACGCTGGCCCTAAGCTTCTAGATATGCCCTTGCTAAATAAAAGCAGTGCGTTTAGTGAAAGAGAGAGAATTGAATTTAATTTAGACGGCTTACTACCTCCTCGTTACGAAACGATAGAACAGCAAAGGGAACGCGCTTATTTGCAGTATCAGGATTGCTCCACTGCAATGAGTAAGCACATTTTCTTACGTGACATTCAAGATAAAAATGAAACCTTGTTTTACCGTTTAATCAGCGAACATCTTGAGGAGATGATGCCTATTATCTACACGCCAACGGTAGGAGAGGCGTGTGAGAAATTCTCTGATATTTATCGCAGCGCCCGCGGCCTATTTATCGCTCATCATCAACAAGACCGAATTGACGCCATTTTGCACAACGCCACCAAGCGCAACATTAAAGTGATAGTGGTGACCGACGGAGAGCGGATCCTTGGCTTAGGCGATCAAGGTGTTGGTGGTATGGGCATTCCAATTGGAAAACTGTCGCTGTATACCGTTTGTGGTGGCGTTAGCCCTGCCAATACATTACCTATCACATTGGATGTGGGTACAAACAACGCAGCATTGCTGGAAGACCCTATGTATATGGGGTGCCGTCACCCTAGAATTTCGCAAAGTGAATACGACAAATTTTTGGATAAGTTCATGCAAGCAGTCAGCCGCCGATGGCCTAATGCACTTATTCAATTCGAAGATTTTGCGCAACACAACGCCACACCATTGCTATCGCGTTACCGCGATAAGTACTGTTGTTTCAACGATGATATTCAGGGCACTGCAGCTGTTGCGGTAGCAACTATGTTGGCTGCGTGTAAAGCCAAACAGGTTTCGCCGTCTTCACAAAGATTGGTAATAGCCGGTGGCGGTTCTGCTGGGTGCGGCATAGCAGAGCATTGGGTGCGCTGTGCTGTGGCCGAAGGGGTGAGTGAGAAAGAAGCCCGTCAGAACGTATTTGTGGTGGATAGGGATGGCCTACTTACCACGAAGTCAAAAGCACTGTTACCTTTTCAGCAGCGTTTCGCTCATGATACAAGCTTGTTTCCCGAATGGGACAAGCTCACGCAATCTAGCTTGTTAGACGTAATACACAACATTAAGCCTACCATGCTACTTGGTGTGTCGGGATGTAATGGTTTATTTAGTGAAGCGGTGATAGGCGCGATGGCCGCGAATGTTTATAAGCCAATTATAATGCCATTAAGTAATCCTTCGCGCTGTGTTGAAGCCTTACCCGAAGATATTTTGCGATATACCAATGGCGAAGCAATTGTAGCAACGGGAAGTCCGTTTGAGGATGTAGAAATTAATGGTAATTCGTTTCCAATTAGCCAATGCAATAACAGCTATATCTTCCCCGGTATTGGACTAGCTGTAGTAAGTTGTGGTGCCAAAAAGGTTACAGACAATATGTTGATGGCAGCGAGCAAAGCACTAGCAGCTGAATCTCCTCTTGCTGTGAATGGTGTAGGCGCTCTATTACCGCCTTTAAGTAGTATCAAGCAACTGTCATTGAAAATTGCTTTCGAAGTAGCAAAGCAGGCTGTGATAGATGGCGTTGCACTACCAAGAACGGACGAAGAAATTAATTTGAGTATTCAAAAGACGCAATGGCTCCCCGATTATCGAGATTATCAGCGGGTAGCAAACTAAACTGAGTTTGGCCTTAATTCTTTGTGGTGGGTGCAGCGAGGTAAAAAATGGTGGCCCCACCCTGACTTGAACAGGGGACCTGCCGATTATGAGTCGGATGCTCTAACCAACTGAGCTATGGGGCCATTTTGAGATGTGCTGTGCAGTTTTTTATTGCAAATTGCTATGCATAACAACCACAGGCGAGCGCAAGTATAAGCAGTTTTATTTGCCTTGTCACGCCTCGCTGGTGGCTTTGTGATTTGTTTGCTTTATTTTTGTTCACTAAGCTGTAGTTTATGTGCCTTGTTTGGCAATTTTACACGTCGCCACCCAAGAGCTAATGCCAAGCCTAACATGCTAAACAGAGTCGTAGAACCGCCTCCACCAGAGCTATTTGAATTAGTATCCGTTGGCAAGCTCACTACACTTTCGTTTACGGTAACAGTAACGGTGTCGCTGGTGCTAACTCCAAACTCATCGGTTGCAGTTAACGAAAAGGTTAAATTGCTTTGAGATGATGGGGCGGTAAAAGACATGGTTAATGTTTCTGCATTTCTGATGGTAACCGTGTCGCCGGCGGTTTGCGTCCATTCTACGCTTGTTAATGCGCCTTCGGGGTCTTGGGCGCTTCCCGTTAATTCAACGCTGGCTCTTACATCGGTTTCAACATCTGTTCCTGCGTTTACCACAGGGGCTTGATTGCTCTCATCGTCTTTTATCGTAATCAGCGTTTCTACCACACCACCTAGAAGATTTGTGTCTTGTGCAGCAAGTACTAAACGAAATCGTTCGTTGTCTTCTTCGGTAGTATCGTTAATAAGCGCTATATTTACAGTCTTCGAACTGGTATCGCCGTCGCTCCAAGTTAGCGTGCCGCTTTGACTGACAAAGTCTTCATCGCTCACTGCTGTACCGCTTTCCAGTGAATAGTTCACACTTACTTCGCCTTCACTTCCGCCTTGGCGAACAATGTTTAACGCAAATTCAGAGTCGGTCTCTAAAACAGCGCGTTCGCCAGCGCTTAATTCAATTTTTCCTTGTTGGGCAGCACCGTTAATCGTGACTTGAGCATAGCCGCTACCAGAGGCGATACCTCCTCCTTGCGGGTTAAATAGTCTGACGAAAAATACCTCATTGCTTTCGTTATCTTCATTAGCACTTACGCTTAACGTAATATTTTTAGCCTGTGATTCATCCGCACCCCAACTGAGTTCTCCAGACGCTAACATTACATCGCTGCTGGTGGCTGAACCCACTATTACTTCATACGCAACTGTCATAGCCCCGGTACCTGTCTTATTAACAGGAAGGCTTAAGGTTGTATCAGCATCCGTTTCATAATTAGCCTGAGAGAAGGCCGCAACTGTTGTTGCGCTTAACGTATTATCTTTTAATACAAACAAACCGCGCTGAATATCACTAACCAAAATATTACCGCTAGGTAGAAACGGGTATACGCCCCACGCACCATTAAAGTTGGTGCTGTTAAAAGCAGGGTAGGTGTCGAAAAAGCCAGCTTCTACAGGCGCGGTAGGATCTGAAATGTCTAGTACCGTTAAGCCACGCTCATAGTTAGACATATAGTAGCGGTTGCCTCTTACGTAGCCGTTGTGATCGATAGTGCCGTTGTCACTGGTCCAAATGCTGGCAAGCACAGGTGTTGTGAGTGATGAAATATCAAAAATCATAACCCGGGTATTTAAGCTGAAGTTTCGCTCGTCCAACTCATCGTGAACAAAGGCATATTGCTTGTCTTCACTAAACCAACCGCTATGGGTGTAGGCAACCTCGTTATAACTAATACTACTTAGTTCAGAGGTACTATTTGTGTTCGTGTGATCCCAAAGGCGCATTGCATCTTCATTGAAGTCAAGCATAACCGTACATCCATCAGCCGTAGCATTCACACAGTCAGTTTGCGCTCTTGCGTCGGTAACGCGCATAGATGACGCATCATGCGTATAGTCGGCACGTGTGAGACCGCTAGGTATGTAAGACGCGGTTGGTGTTTGAGGTGAGGTTAGCGTATATGAACGAAAGGCTCCGCCGTTACTATCCTGGCCAACCAAATGTAGCTGAGGCGCAGCGTCATTTAGCGGTGTGTTTAGCGTGTAATCTACGTTAGAGATGTAGATATTGTGTGCACGGTTATCGTCGTTAATCCGCTTCGTTAAGCTAATACCATTAGGGAGGTCGTTAAGGTCAATGATGGTAAAACCTTCGGTTACGCTATCGGCACTGGCATAGGCATACGCTTTAAAACGCCCCGCAGCGCTATCGAAATACTGATAGACCTTAATGTCGCGCCATGTCGTACTTTGACCGGTAATTTCACCTACTACTACCGGTGCTGTTGGCTCGGTTACATCTACGACGGCAATGCTGGCCTGCATGCCAACAATGGCATATTCTCTACGGTTGTTTAAATCGACGTGCCCCCAAATATCGTTGGTACTATTTGATACCGACGACAATACGTTAACAGGTACGTTAGAGAGTAGATCGATATTGCTGCATGGGAAGTCGGCAGCCGTTCCATCTGTGCAAGCTTCATTTGCACTGACTTCGGTACTAAGGACCATGTGCGAAGATGCTTGTGCTTGAAGGGAAGACGCGGCTTTTCCGTCAGTTATACTGTCGAACCCTTTTTCATAAAGGGCTTCTGATAAATAGGTAGGCACATTACCTAGTGTAGTTTTGTGCAAGGCAGGCTTCTGTGCCTGGTAATGATCTTCACGAGAAAAGCCTCCTAATACGGGTAAAAGACTGTCGTTTAGAACTTGTGCATGCTGAGCGTTGTCGAAATAATATTGGCCTTCAGCAACGAGAATTTTGTCGCCTTTATTGGCCTGTCGCGCGGCATAGCTCAACGTTTTACAGGGCCTGAAACGGTTGTCACACTTGCCCGCGTCCACGCCGTCCTCGGCAACAAAACGTGCTTTGTCATGGTCTGTGTGTGCTTGTGCACCTTGACTCACAAATGCTAAAAGCAGCACTATTAGCGTTAATGGGAATGCATTCATCTTGTCGTCCGCGCAAGTGTGTAATTAGAAAAAGGTAGTTTGTATAAAAAACTACCAGATATCCAAAGGAAGTACATACGTAAATGAAAATGCCTTTTCGCATGAGTGTCATGCCTTCGTTACTCTTTGCGGCGCTAGTGTCGTTAACCGGCTGTGATGCCATTAACCTCAAAGGAAGAGAGCCTGGTGAAATCCCGTTTAAGTTGGTGGGAGTCGATACGGGGGCATGTCCAATGATCATGAGTATTGGACAACAGCGATGGAATATAGACTACTTCGGTTTTTACCTTAGCAAGCCAGAAGTGCGCATTGATGGGAAGTGGCAGCGGGTTAAGTTTAAACAAACCCAATGGCAGACGCCGAATATAGCATTGCTAAAGTTTCACAATAAGTGCAACAACCCTGATGATGCCAATAGCAAAATTGTATTAGATGTATCGGAAGAGCTTTTAAAGCTGTCCACAAACTTGCGCTTCACTATGGGTCTTCCCTTCGACGATAATCACGCTAACCCGCTTACACAGCCTTCGCCATTGAATGACAGTACAATGTTTTGGAGCTGGCAAAACGGTCATAAGTTTTTGCGACTGGATGTGTCTAAAGGCTCAGAGGAAACACGCAAATGGTCTTATCATTTAGGTAGCGTGGGTTGCGATTCTGAATCAGCAGTCAGGCCACCTGAAAAATCGTGTGCTTTCACAAACCGGGTGGAGTTTATTCTGCCGATGACCCAACTCGATACTGATTTAGATTTGGAAGTATCGGTGTCCAACATTGTCGCGCAAGTTGATATCAACGAAGCGCCAAGTTGTATGTTCGAGTCTCCCGAAACTGAGCCCTGTAAAAAGCTTATTCAGAATTTAGTGCACAGGCCTTGGATTAAGTGGCAGTAGCGGCACTTTTAATTTGCACTAGAAGGCGAGCTCTGCTCGCTTTCAAGGCGGCAATTATCGCTCTTGTTACAATGATTTTAGGAGCGTGCAGTAAATCGCCCACGCCTTACATTTGGAATTTGCCTCACAATATTCCACCGCCTCCCGTTCCCGCAGACAATCCTGTGACCGAAGAAAGCGTAATTTTGGGAGAGAAGCTTTTCTTTGATAAGGGCTTAAGTGCTAACAACACGGTTTCATGCAGCAGCTGCCATGAACCAGAGCATGCTTTCTCTGAACCTAAGACGGTTTCAGTAGGCGCGAATGGAGACGCGCTAAACCGTAACGCATTAGCGCTAGTAAACGTGGCTTACAATGCATCCTTCACTTGGGCGCATAACAACTTAGAAAGTATAGAAAAACAGCTGATGATCCCGCTTTTTAATGAACATCCTGTGGAAATGGGCGTTACGGGAAATGAAAAGCGTATATTAAAGCGCTTTGAGGGCAGCGAATATCGAGCGCTTTTTGAAGCGGCTTATGGTGATGACACACCCAATTTAAACAATATTGTAAAGGCGCTTGCTAGCTACGTAAGAAGTTTAGTGTCGTTTAATAGTGCTTTTGATAACTACGCTTACGCTCAAGATGACGATGCACTAACCGCCCAGCAGCTTGAAGGTTTGAATCTGTTTTTTTCAGAGCGCACTGAGTGCTTTCACTGCCACGGAGGTCTGAATTTTACTCAATCGTCTAAGCATAGTTTTCAACCTTTTGCGGCTCAGCCTTTCCACAACACTGGCCTGTATAATGAAGATGGGAAGGGCAGTTATCCGGAATCGGACATGGGGCTTTACAGCGTTACTCACAATAAACAAGACATGGGGAAGTTTAGAGCACCTACTTTGCGCAATATAGCCCTTACTGCGCCCTACATGCATGATGGCAGTATTGCCACCCTTGATGAAGTCATTGAGTTTTATGCTCGTGGGGGAAATCTGGCTGAAAGCCCTAACCCTTACCGCAGTCCGTTCATAAAAGGCTTTACGGTTTCTGAAGATGAAAAGGCGGCGTTGGTTGCATTTTTGCGCAGTTTAACCGACGAGCAATTTGTAAAAACACACACTACACGCAAAAATTAGCGATTTATTGCTCATTTTGTGTAATTTATGTTTATACTTTGCACACATATATCAACCAAATGCTTATGTGCTGATTGTTAACATCGTGATAAACTCAATCACTTACATTCTTTGTTAATAACTATAAAGCAGGTGAGCGGTCGCGGAGATGAGAATGACTGAAAAACCCTTCATTACAAGTGGTCGAAATACCATCATTCATAAAATAAGAAAATTAGATCTATTGGTGATCAATGGTGATGAACATCCGCCAATTCTTGTTACTTATAAAGGTATTAAGCAGTACGAAGGCAAAGTGCCTGAAAACAAGCGCGATGCCAAGATGATGGACATGGAACTAGTAGATGTAACTACTAGCGATGTGTTTGGCGACGAAAAAACATTATTGTTCGTACAAACCCTAAATGGGAAAGAGTATAAAATCGATTACTCTAAAATTGGGACGAGCATGTTTATTAAGATTCACCAAGACAGTATTTTCTAAAACTCACCTTACCCCATATTGGGGTAGATGTGTTTTTAATTAATGGGGTTAGGCAATCTGGCCCCAGTTATCTGCCTTGAGTGAATTGAACCCTCCAATTACCCTTCCTTTTCCTTTAAGCTGTACGTAACGCTTTTTGAAAATGTTAAACCGGCAGATGTCCACTGGCGTGACTTCCGATGCATTTACGCCACTTACAACACCTGCAGTCTCCAACCCCTCAGCAATTAACTCTGAACAGAACCAGCTATTAAAGTCTTCTTGATTGTAGCTTATGCTGCCGAACAGGGGATGTTCATCAATCGCGTCCACTGCTGAGCCGAATAGCTGTAGCACGTCGTAAGGTTTCCCGTCTTGTTCAAACATGAAGTTAAAGAAGTCTCGCTTATTTTGCTCAAAGATACTTCTTGACGCGCTAGACAAGGGCAGCCACCAAATATCACCGTCATAAGATGCTACACGCTCGCTTAGTCTATTGGTCATTACCCCTCGCTTTCCTTTATACGATGTAGCTTCCATGACTTGATTAAAATATCGATTAGAATCTTCATCGCGCATCTTCGTTTGCATAACTATTGCCACATGCGTTACCGCAGAGCGTGTAGTGAGTTTGGTCCAACGAGAAAATAGGCTATTGCCACCAAATGCGATGATGTCACCAGGCTGCATATGCTCTCTAATAAGGTGGTACTGTTGCTGCTCTAACATGGCTCTTCCTTGAATACGTGTTAAGAAATTAGATTATTGTCTGCACCGCTAGGCGGGCAAGAGTATTTGCTTATGATTTTCCACTTTGCAACGTATGCATTTATAAGAATGTTGCAAAGTGTGTGTTAAGTACGACTAATAACAGTTTAGACCGATTATTAAACCTTAGCTTTTGTGTACTTGTCGCAACGTCTCAAATAGCGGTGCTTTAACGTTTTTATAGCGTGAATTTTACAAAGTTTCACTAATTTAATGGTGCGGGGACAAAAGAGGTAGTCACCGCGTTGCCGAATATTATCAGAGGAACTTGTTATGTTTATGTCACGCCGTGTTACCCAACTTGCTTTACTAGGAATAACCTTGTCGCTTACTGCAACAGTAGCGAATGCCGCCCCGTATCCCAAGCATGTAGAAAAAAACTTAATTGCAGTGTGTGAAGCGGTAAAAAGCGATAGCCGTTTGCGATTGCATCGCGCTGTGAAAGCGACGGGTTTTAAAATGCGATATATCCATGAAGGGTTAGTGTGCAACGGGCAAGACATGCTTACTTTTGCACTTACTCATAATGCATCTAAAAACGCACAGCTGATTGCTCGTCGCATTAATGCTAGCCCTAGTGTATTAACAGCAAAACGCTAATGAAGAGTTTTCTACCCTGGCGATTGGGCTATGCAGCTTATAGCCCCTTTTTCGCTTATTTTTACTTTTCGCTGTCTACATCCCATCACTTATTAAGACGGGGATAGATAACGCTGACAGCTATTACTGCTTGCACTTGCAAGGGATCGCAGATGATCGCACTGGTTTTTTTACACTCTGTTTCTATGCAAAACTCACTTTGCGAAATGCTAGAAAAGCTAGACGTATTCAGTCACGTTTATGGCGCGCAATCTGTAGGCCATTGTCTTGCGTTAGCAGAGAAATATCCTCAGTCCATCGGTTTCTATTCAGTCTCACAGTCAAGTCGAAACCTTGCATCACGGTATTGGCTTGCAGTAGGAAATAAAGACGAAGAAGCGCTGTTAGCCTTTTCTCATAACGCGTCAGGATTTGTTAAATCTCCACTTGAAGAACCCCAAGTATTAAACGCTATTGAACATGTCAAAACCAAGTACCATTTTTATGAACGGGACTTTCAATTCAATATGCTGGTAAAGGGGCTTTGTGAACAATATGGGGTGTCTGAACCTGCGCTTCTAGCTACATTGCGCCAGCAACTGAACAAAAGTGCTCAGCCAAATGTTGTTGGGATACGCGCTGAAAACGGGTGGTGTTGCTTAAATCCAGCAGAGATTAAATGGATTGAAGCTGCAGGTGACTACATGTGTGTTCAAACGCTCTCAGAAAGCTACGTTGTCCGCACCACCTTGTGTGAATTACTTAAGCGTTTGGGAGAGCAGAATTTTAAACGCTGTAACCGCTCTGTGGCGGTCAACGCAAAACATATCGCGCACCTGGAGCAAAAACTCAATCAGCAGCGAGTTGTCATGCAAGGTGGCGAAGCGTTCAAGATTACTCACAAGTATTACTATCAGTTTTGGCTGACAGACTGAACGTCAAAGCGCATTTCAGTGCAACATTCTACTATACGACCATGGTACTGCTGGTGGTCTAACTCGCTTATCGTTACACTTACTCACTGAATTAGGGGAATAAGTACTTGGACCTGCAAGGCCTAATAAGGAGCGATAGTGCGAGATGTAAGAAACATGATAGTGGGCGCAGTTTTAGTATTTGCTGCTTATTATCTTGGGCTAGTTGTCGTTAGTGTGAGTGCCCTTCCTATTCCAGGGCCATTAATGGGCTTATTCCTTTTACTCGCGATGCTTTTTCTTTTTCCTCAGCTTGAGGTTCACACGGCGCGCTTTGTTACTTTTCCCTTGAAGCATATGTCCTTACTGTTTATTCCAGCCGTACTTGGCGTATCTATTTATTGGGCTGACATTCAGTCCAATGCACTTGCCATTGCTATCGCGATTATTGTGACGACCTCGATAAGTTTAGGGATAACCGCTTGGTTTTCGCAGCAATTGTTTAACAGCAAAAGCGGCAGCGGCTCAGATGTGGCAAGCAAGGGTGGAAAGCAAGAATGAAGGAGGCTCTACATCAAGCATTTAGCTTAACGGGGTTATTGTGGCTTAGCGTTTCAATAATTGGCTACATTATTGCTCTTTGGGTAAACAAAAAATGCAAAGGTCACCCGCTAGCGCATCCCATTGTCGTTACCGCGCTGATTGTGTCAGCTGGCCTTTATTTAACTGAAACAGGGGTTACTGAGTATCAACAGGCGGCTTCTTTGTTGCATTGGTTGCTAGGGCCTATCACTGTGGCATTAGCACTACCCATTTACAGACAATGGCAAAAGCTAAAGCACTACGGCTGGCGGTTAATGGCGAGTATTGCTTTTGGTGGCATACTCGCGCCTTTCACCGCGTGGCTTACTTTGTTTGCACTAGATGCACCGCGTGCAATACAAATTACCATGTTAGCTAAATCAATCACCACGCCCCTTGCTATGGAGTCGAGTGCGCAGGTTGGCGGCATTCCCGCATTGGCTGCCGTTTTTGTCATTGTGACGGGTGTAGTTGGAGCCATTGTGGCTACTGGTGTGTTTGCGATCCTCAATGTACAAAATCGTCAGGCGCAAGGTATTGCTATGGGCACGGTGGCCCACGCAATTGGTACAGCCAAAGCTATTCAAATGGGGGAAGACGTGGCGGCGATGGCGACTCTAGGCCTTTGTGTAAATGGTATATTTACTGCGTTGGCACTACCTGTCATTTTTGGTTTCTTTGTTTGAGAGCTTTTTTCGTAACTTGGCGTTCTATCTATTAGTTGTGATTTAGCCTGACCAGACCTGCAATCACCCGCCTTGACTAAAAGGTGCACAAGCTGCTGTAAAAACGCGTAGCAAAGAATCAACGCGCCGTGATGTTTGTGAGTAAAAACGTGCTGGCAATATTCCCCAAAAGTGCTATTTCTTAGTGAGGTGTTTCGTATCACTATATATATGGTATCTATTCAAACAAAAAGTAACCGGGTTACTGCGAAGTGTAAGTTAACTCAAATCGTTACTTCAGTTCACAGTAGTTGTGCCGATACAATTGAAATTGCTAGAAAATACCGGCGGTAGCTGGTTTCAAAAGCTAGGTGGTAAAAGAACTTAATGTTTTCTGTACTCGTATGTGACGACTCGTTAGTTGCGCGCAAGCAAGTGGCTAAATGCCTTCCTCAAGATTGGGAAGTGGCCGTACATTTTGCGAAGAATGGTCAAGATGCTCTATCGGCTCTCGCTGAAGGAAAGGGCGATCTTCTATTGCTCGACCTCAATATGCCCGTTTTAGATGGGTACGGCACATTAGAAGCAATTCAGAAACAAGGTCTTAAAACCAAAGTTATTGTTGTGTCTGGTGATATTCAGCCTGAAGCTCATGAAAGAGTGACATCGCTTGGCGCTTTGGACTTTATTCGAAAGCCGGTGGATCCTAAGAAGCTGGCCGAGGTACTAGATAAATTCAACATTCTTCATGTTGAAGAGGAAGAGCCGGAAGAAGTTTCACCGCTAGACCCTGAAATTCGCGATTGTTACCAAGAAATCACTAACATAGCCATGGGGCAAGCGGGGGATCATTTAGCCCGCACCATGAACGTGTTTGTTGAACTGCCTATTCCCAACGTTAATTTAATTGAAGTGTCTGAACTTCACATGATGCTTTCTGATATTGAGAGCCATGAGCAAGTTACTGCGGTATGCCAAGGCTTCTTAGGGCCAGGTGTTAGTGGTGAGGCGTTGTGTATTTTGAGCGACTCAAGCTTTGACGACGTGGCTAAAATACTCAATGTAGAAGGCGAAGTTGACGACCAGCTTCAGTTAGAGCTGCTTATGGATGCTGCGAGTATTTTGATTGGAACCTGTTTAACAGGACTGGCCCATCAAATGGACATTAACTTCAGCCAAGGCCATCCTATCGTACTTGGTCAACATCGTGCTATCACTGAAATTATTAGCATGAATCAAATAAAGTGGAAGCGAACCTTGGCGATAGAGCTTAGCTATGGCTTGGAAGGCTACAATGTTCAGTGTGATTTGATTTTGTTGTTCACGGAAGAGTCTATGAAAATGATGAATTCTAAACTCGCCCACTTGTTGGAGGATTTTTAATGAGCCAGCATTTAGATGAGTTACAAGAATTTCACTGGATGATGGACATGCTACAAACGGTAGACGTTGGCATTGTCGTACTAGACCGCAACTTCACAGTGCAAGTGTGGAACGGTTTTATGGAAAGTCACAGTGGGCTTTTGCCGAGTGAAGTAAGAGACAAAACGTTATTTTCGTTATTTCCCGCAATCAAACAAGACTGGTTTATTAAGAAAGCTAAGCCCGTTTTCGACCTAAAAACCCGTGCCTTTATGACATGGGAACAACGCCCTTATTTGTTCAAGTTTCCAAACTACCGGCCGATTACAGGTAGTGAGTCATTCATGTACCAAAACATCACACTTTCTCCTCTTACTTCTGCGACGGGTAAGGTGGATTTTATCAGTATGATGATTTACGACATGACTGATGTAGCGGTAGGTAAAAAGCAGCTAGAAGCGCTACAAGTAACAGTGTCTGAAGCGCAAGAAGCAAGCTCACAATCAGATAGAGCAAAGAAAACCTTCTTATAACCGCTACGTGTAACCCGTGAGAGTATATTGTTTATCTTGCGGTTCTATCTACATCAAGTTTTTACTCGCACTGAGCATAGAACAGCAGCACAGAGTGCGATGGGAGTACGTATGCAATCAAGTTCGTCTTCATTTTCAAGCTACCTTCCTCGCACCGTAATACGCGGGCTTGCAGTTATTGGTGGTGCTTTCATTCTAGCAGCCTGCGGTGGTGGCGGAGGCGGAGATGGTGACTCTAGTGGTGGGGGATCTGGCAATGGCAACTTAGTTGTTAATGCAGGCGCTAACGCTACCGTAACGGAAGGCGTGACCTATTCACTAAGTGCACAAGTGAGTGGTGGTGATGGCACGTATACGTACAACTGGAGCGCGTCTCCATCGCTGACCATTACACACGAAGACACCAGCGCTTCTGCAGCGAGCTTCGTTGCGCCGTTAGTTAATAGCGCCACTGAATACACGCTTACCGTCTCGGTAAACGATCAAAGCGGTAATACGGCTAGTGACTTCACGGTAATTACTGTTGCGCCGGTAAACATAGCGCCGGAAGCAAGTATTGATGTGCCTGCGTGGGAAGGTCTGCCAGCGAATACTTTCCCAGGCGGCGTTGAAATTATTTTTGATGGCACGGGAAGCAGCGATACTGACTCATCTACGTCCGATGGCGAAATTGCCGATTATGTTTGGTCTCAAATCAGCGGCACTAACGTTATTACGGGGGTGGAAACGAACCTTTCTACCTTAACAATTACTACGCCTATCGCTAACGAGTCTCAGGAACTCACTTTTCAACTTGAAGTAACTGATAGCGAAGGTGCAACAGACGTAGACACAGTGACAATCTCAGTGCAGTCTGAAACCGAGACACTGCCTGTGGTTGATGCAGGCTTCTCGCAAGGCGTTTTCAGTGGTGAGGTGGTTATTTTGGATGGTGAAGCAAGCACCAGTATTCCCAGTGCTTTACCGCTTACTTATTCTTGGGAGCGCAGTAACAACGTTACATCTAACAATGGGGCAAACACGGGAGTGGCAGCTCGCCCGGTAGATGACAACGATGCACTATCTACGTTTGCTATTGCCCCTTCCGTATCCACCGCGACTGTGGTGGCCTATACACTTACTGTAACAGACGCTAACAACAACAGTGTTGAAGACATCATTAACGTTAGAATACGCCCCATGCCGACGCCGCTATTGAACGACACGGGATTTTTGCAGCAAGCCACCAATAATGCGTTAACAGAGGCGCAGCAAAATGATTTTCCTGGCCAAGACGGACAACGCGGAGCTGATATTATTGAACAGAATGGCTTAATTGAAAAAGCTGGGCGTGGTAAAGCCGGCTTCGACTTTACCCGTTTAAATGCCAATGGCGACGAACAAGACGCCAGCGCAGATACGTGGTCGTGCGTTCGTGACAATGTGACAGGATTGGTGTGGGAAGTTAAAACTGACGATGGGGCATTTCAAGATAAAGACTACACCTATTCTTGGTACAGCGAAGAGGTAAATGGCGGTTTTGAGGGCGACCAGACAGGCGCGAATGCAACGTGCTTATTAACCAGCTGTAATACCTCTGCATATGTACAGGCGGTTAACGCACAAGGGCTGTGTGGTTTTTACGACTGGCGGCTACCTACTCACCATGAACTCTTTTCGTTAATGCATTTAGGCATTGCCGACGACGTGGCCATTGATGAAGATTACTTCCCTAACACCGGTGCAGTCTCTACCGAGCCCCTATGGTATTGGACCTCAGTGCCAAGTGCTGATGGGGTAAACAGTGATGATGCACAAAATGCATGGGCATTGGATTTCGATTCAGGTGTCGATAACTTTCTTAATAAGTCATCAGCGGCGCGTGTTCGTCTTGTAAGAGCAGGGAGATAGTCATGAGCAATAAAGTTAATAAATCCGCTCAACGCGTACTGAAAAGCGCAGTGCTAACTACACTCAAAATGGTTGCGGCCTCGACGTTGCTTGCTAGTGCATCGCTTTCAGCTTTCGCTCAAGAGTGCTTGTCTGATGGACTAGAAACCACGCCCAACGATAACTTTGAAGCAGTGACTACCAGTACTTTGTTGGATACCACCACAGATTTAGTATGGAGACGATGTTCCGAAGGGCAAACTTGGGACGGCTCAACTTGCAGTGGTGAAGCGGTGAAGTATACGTGGCAGCAGGCGCTACAACTTGCGCAGCAGGCGAGTAACGAAGACCTGCTAGGATGGCGCTTGCCCAACGTTAAAGAGTTGGCCACCTTAACGGAACGCGACTGCGTACGCCCGGCGATTAATAGCTCGCTTTTTCCTGCAACGCCGCCAGATGATTTTTGGACTTCTACCCCTTCGGCAGATGATCCAGACAGAGCCTGGGTTGTTGCATTCTTTAATGCGAGCCATTCGATTAAAGAGAAAGACCGTTTCATTTACGTACGACTGGTGCGCACCTACACCAACGAATAGGTGTAGATAAAGATCTACACCGCTTCGTATTAGTCTTTCGTCTAGTATCTGACCCTTAGACTTTTTATCAACAAAGCACGCTCTATAATGCGTGCTTTGTTTTTTGGTTTGAACGTCAATTTTAAAGAAAATCGACACTCTTGCTTAGAGCCTGTTGACCTTTGGTGAATAACAAAAGTCTACAGGACCTAGTATCAAGCTGCGTTTTGAGTAGATTGATAATATCGACATGTTCAACCTGATTTTTAGCACGTTAGACTCATGATGGCTTTTTATTTCCCAGTAAGCTAGCCACAATGTTGGTATGAAAATGATATCGAGCCTTAAGGCTGCCCTTTTTACAATTTGTTTATTCGCTGGACTTAGCACATCGGCGCAGGCTGAATATACCTGTAATATCGATTTTGCTTACGGTATTGCCGTTAATAACGAACAGCTTCGCGTAATGGATAAAACCCGCACCGTAGTTCAGATTAATGACCAAAACCAGCTTTTTGTAGGTGGACGTTGGCAAACCTTGAATGAGCAAGAACGGCAGTGGCTAGAAGAGTATTCTTCAGGGTTACACTATGTAGTACCAAAAATGATTATTTTGGCCACCGAAGGTGTAGATTTAGCTATTGATACCATTGAGCATGTTTACTTAGGTCTAGTGGGCAGTGACCACGACAGCTACGAGCGTTTGAACGCCGCGATGAAGCGCGTACAAAACCGCGTAAAAGATAAATTCAGGCATGCCAGTAATCACTACTTCATTGGCCCCGGATCGCTGGAAAGTGTTGATGAGTTCGTTGATAGTGAAATTGAAGCGCAACTCGAGGAAGCTATTTCTACTTCAGTTGGCGGCATATTATCGGCGATCAGTGGCATCAACACCGGAAGCGGCGAGGTTAACCAAGAGAAAGTAGCGGAAATTACTCGTCAGCTTAATAATGTGGGCGAAGGGCTAGATGTGGGCGATAAGGCCACAACCTTGCGTAAAAAGGCAGAGTGGTTTTGTGAAAAGCTTAAACGTTTAGACATAGCAGAAGAAAATCTTCGAGCAAATGTACCTGCTTTTGAACCTTACAATATTATTACGCTTCACGATAAAAGCGATGATTAAGTATTGATGAAGAAGGGTTGATGTAAGGTAGATTACAGACTGAGTAAAATAGAAAGCCTGCGTGAGCAGGCTTTTTCGATCTGGCTATTTGTTTCACCCAAAACGGCAAGGTTAAACGAAGCACGACAGCAGAGAGTTAAGATATCTACGGCCTTTTGCGGTTACTTGCCAGTGACTATCTGAAATAGAAAGTAGCCCTTGTTGATGAGCATCAGACAGGGAGCGCTTAACGTCATCTGTTAATTCAGTACCTGTGAAATCATTAAAATCACTTATCGGGCAAGGCTCAACTAAACGAAACCTGTTCATAAAGAACTCAAACGGCAGGTCGTCTGCACTAACCCGCGTTTGCGTATCTAAATACGGCCGGCTCATTTCCATGTAGCCTCTTGGATGCTTCACTTTAACGGTACGATGAATTGTGCCGTTAGCGGCATCGGTAATCTTCCCGTGTGCACCGCATCCAATACCTAAGTAATCGCCAAAGCGCCAGTAATTAAGGTTATGGCGGCATTGGTGCCCCGCTTTGGCGTAGCCTGAAATTTCGTACTGATGATAGCCTGCACGCTCTAAGAGGCTGTGGCCTTTTTCCTGTATTTCCCACAGGATGTCGTCGTCTGGCAGCTCTGGCGGCTTTGAATAGAAAGGCGTGTTTGGCTCGATGGTAAGCTGGTACCACGACAAGTGGTAAGGCGTGAGCTCAATGCCTTGCTTCAAATCTGCCATGGCATTCTCTACGCTTTGCTCGGGTAGGCCATGCATGAGATCTAAATTAAACGTGGGTAGCCCTGCGCTGTGTGCTTGTTTTACCGCATTTTCAGCTTGGCTTTCATTGTGAATACGGCCTAGCACTTTTAAATGCTTAGGCTGGAAACTCTGAATGCCCACCGATATTCGGTTTACGCCTGCCTGATAAAAGCCCGCAAACTTACCTGCCTCAACGGTACCTGGATTGGCTTCCATAGTTATTTCAGCAGTGTCGCTTAAGTTAACCCGCTGTTTAACGCCGTTTAAGATGTCAGCCATGGCTTCGCTTGAAAACAAACTGGGCGTGCCACCGCCTATAAAGATTGTCTCGACAGGGCGGTCGCCAATGCGTTTGGCATCAATGGCTAAATCGTCCAGCAGGTGCGCCACATATTCTTTCTCGGGTAAATCAGACTTAAGCCCGTGAGAGTTAAAGTCACAGTACGGACACTTTTGAACACACCAAGGAATGTGAATATAAAGGCTAAGCGGTGGATTACGCAAAAGTCGCTCTCATATTATCAAGCAAAATCGCTAGGGCGTTGCCGCGATGGCTAATACGGTTTTTTTCGGCTTTCTCCAATTCTGCCGCAGTGCAGCCATGAGTTGGCACGTGAAATACCGGGTCGTAACCAAAACCGTCGTTACCAGAGCGAGCAGTTAAAATTTCGCCTTGCCATTTACCTTGGCTAACTAATGGTACTGGGTCGTCAGCATGGCGCATAAACACTAATGTACAGAAGAAATGCGCTTTACGCTGGGTTTCGCCATCTAGGGCAGCTAATAGCTTGTCAATATTGGTGTCATCAGTTGCATCAGCGCCAGCATAGCGGGCTGAATAAATACCGGGTGCACCGCCAAGGGCGTCGACTACTAAGCCTGAGTCGTCAGCAATAGCAGGGAGGCCTGTTACTTGTGCCGCATGACGCGCTTTAATAATGGCATTTTCAACGAATGTTGTGCCTGTTTCAGGCACATCAGATACACCTAATTCTTTTTGCGCCACAACGTCTACGCCGTAATCTGCAAACAAAGATGCAAACTCTCGCACCTTGCCTTGATTACCTGTGGCTAAAACAATTTTTTCTGGGAATTTCATGGTGCCAGACTCCTCGTTTTTTCTTTGCTCCTGAAATAAGCTCAAACACATTCATCGGGTTACTTTAGGTTATTCAGGACGAACGTTGGGAGTGGTTTGAGCAAACCCGCTGCCGCAGGGATGCGGCAGCGGAGCGCACATGGATGTGTTTACCGCGTGTTTGCGAAAGCCACTCCCAACCTTCGGCCATCGCATCGCTCACCCTCTACGTGCTCAAGTTTTACTTTTTCTTTTTAGGCTTAGCTTTTGCCTTGGCTTTGTCTTTGGCCTTTACTTTTTTCTTTTTCGGGCCAATTTTAGGCGTTTTGTTTTTAGGGCGTAGCTCGTCAATAACGCGAGCTTTAAGTGGTTCGCCCATGTAACGCGAGGTTTTGGCCACCATGTCAAAATCGTGGGCTTCTACTAACGATATAGCCGTGCCCTTGGCGCCAGCGCGGCCGGTTCTGCCAATGCGGTGAACATAAACGTCGGCTTTGCGCGGCATGTCGAAGTTAATAACATGGCTCACGTTAGGCACATCAATACCGCGGGCAGCAACATCCGTTGCCAGCAAGATAGGTACTTCACCACTTTTGAAACGGGCTAGCGCTGCAATACGTTTGTCTTGTGGCATTTCACCCTGTAGCCAGCACACTGGAATATCTTTCGAGGCTAAGAAGTCCTTAAGCATTTGCAGGCGTTCGCGGGTTTTCACAAACACAACCGCTGACGTCGTTGTTTCTTGCTTCAAAATATTCACCAGCAATGCTTGCTTGTGATTCATGTCGTCAGCAAGGTGATACCACTGATGAATTTTGTTTTTCTCTTTGCGCGATGGGTTCGCTTCAATCACTTCAGGATTGTTAAGAATTTCATGAGCGAAAGTCTTAACGCCTTTGCCTTCAAGCGTGGCTGAGAACAATAGGTTTTGCTTGCGCCAGCGCGCTTCGGCAGCAATTTGGTTAACTACCGTTGAGAAACCCATATCCAACATGCGGTCAGCTTCATCAAGGATCAAACACTCGATATCACGGCAATCTGCGGCTTCTTTTTCGATATGCTCAAGCAAACGACCTGGCGTGGCCACAAGAATATCGAGATTCTTGCTTAAGGTTTCTTTATCGGTACCGTAGTTAATACCACCGGTTATTACCCCGCACACAATTTGTGTATGCTTTGTTATGGCCAGGGCTTGTTCATAAACCTGTAGCGCTAACTCGCGGGTAGGCGTTAGGATCAAAATACGTGTAGCACCAGGCTGTCTGCGCGGATAATCAAGTAAAAACTGGCATGCAGGCAATAAGAAAGCGGCTGTTTTACCAGTACCTGTAGGAGCAGAGGCCAAGATATCTCGTCCATCCAACGCATGCGGGATAACCAGTTCTTGAATGCTAGTTGGAGTTTCAAACCCCATATCGGCAGCTGCGTGACACAGTGCTTCGTCTAATTCGAGTTCTTCGAAAGTCATAGTATAAAAAACGCTCTAAATGAATGGGGCGTATTGTAGCATTGCTATACCAAAACATTGAGAAAAACTGGCGTTAAATTCGCACACCGTAGGTAAATACACATTCTGATGCTAACGGGTTGGTACTGTTGGCGTTGAGTAAGTGCAAGTGCGTCAAATCGAGCTTACTCACTTTATCCTCACTTTCAACCCGTGAAATTTCGAAGTAGTAGTTGGCGTACGGTGAATTTGGTTCTTGAAGCTCTAGGTAAGGAAACTGGCGATACTTCCATTTACCCTTTACATCTTCTGAAGATTTGGGCGTTTGAAGTGTGAGGGTATACGTACCGTCTTTATACAGCGTGAGGCGCTCGCCGTTACCACATCCATTGGCGATATAGCTATGGATAAGATCTTGGGCAAGGAGGGTTCCGTGGGGGCGATTGCCGTCAGGAAACACGAACAGCGCCAAAGAGTTTTTAGTATACCAATGATTGCCTTGAGTGAGCGATTGGACACGGTTTATAGAGTAACCCGCATGCTCTGCGATGCTAGTGGTATTGTCGATTGCTTCTGGTGATTGTAGCAGCAATGAATAGAGCAACGTATTTGTAGACACGGATGTAGGAAAATCAAAGTCGTTCACTTCAACATCCAAGCCTTGATCCGTTAACTGTTCAGATAAGGCTTGAACTTTGGACGGCTCAAGATATTTGCCATAAAGGTAGACGGTTGGGGGGCTTGCACATCCACTAACTACAAGGGTAAAAGCTAAAGTTATAAGGTACGTTATTATTGTTTTTTTCACTTAAGAATCTCCAAGCCGATGCCAGATTTTTTCATTTAAAAGGGCGAGTCGTTTGTTTAAAGCGAAGCGCGCTTTGAAGTTGTTATTTAACGAGCTGCGAACAAGCAACGAATAACTAGCGAGCAACTGTTACACAAGAACGCACAAATATAGTTAAGGATTACAATTGTAATCTAAACTCGATAATAGCGACATGCTTAAGTTGTGTAAACGAAAACTTGTTAGCAAAAAGGTGGGACAAAGGCTGTGAGGGACGGTATCGGCATTAGGTATATCACAGTGCTGTAACCAGTGCGCGGTAATCCCAGCTTTGAAGCACGCCATCAGAGGAGAGGGTAACAACATCACCATCCTCGTTCAGTGTTATAGCGTGAGTGGTGGCTTCGCTTGAGTAGCGTTTAATTTCCCATGAGGCTATCTCTTCGCCAGAGTTAGCATGCCATAGCGTTACCACTGATTTGGGTGATGTTGTCATTAGGTAGTCACCGTTTTCTAAAAATAACCCTTTTCGGAAAAAGCGGAAACGTTCCATAAATTGTAGTTCAGACATCACTTCATGGGTGGCGAGATCAATAATTTCGTGGCTGTTCAGCGCATCGGATATAAAAGCTCGCTGAGCTCTATTGTCTAGCACTGAAGCGGTAACTCGACTGCGATATTGCCTTTCCAGCAACACATCGTTTTTGTCTAAGTCCCATAGAAACCAGCGCTTATCTATTCCTCCAGAAAACGCATAGTCATCAGAGAAATAGCCTACATGAAGCACTTTCATTGTATTGTGCTGGTATTGCAATGCAGTGCCGTTATCAAAATTTAGTAGCAATACGGTACCGTCGGTCATACCAACTAGTGCGCTGTCACCATGGTGGGATAGGGAAGTTGATGACGCTGTGGCGCCGGGATCTTTACCACTAAAATGCCAACTACCTACCACATCACCTGATTGCAAGTTAATCAGTGTAGTGCTCCAATAGCCTGTGAGCGCTAACCATGCCTTGTCTTTGGAAAACGTAATTAGGTGCAGTGACTCTTCATCAAGCACGTCACTATGCCACTTGTAGCGCTCTCGTTTTTCATCAACATCCCAAACAGAAACAGAGGAATCGTCAAAAATGAATGCCGCAAGACGGGCATCGTCTGAAAGCGTAGCATTCCTCACTGGCTCTTGGGTAAAGCGAAACTCGTGAACAGGTAATACGCGCGTCTCTTCAGTGCAACCAGAAAGCGCAAGGAGAACGGTGCAAAGTAAATAAAAAAGTGGTGACGCTAAAGGTGAGAGAAAGCATCCGTTCGTTTTTCTTTCGATCATTGCTTTACCACTATTGATTATTAATCGAGGCAATAGCAGATAACTTTGCTTGGTTAAGCGCGTCTTTTATTTCGGGGCCTTTAACGCCGGTGGCAATGATGTCTTGCACGTTCACTTGTTTGGCGGCAGCTAATGCATTTTCGATGCGCTTTTGTTGTTCTTGCCAATCTACGCCTTTGCTATGAGCATAAGGCGCAAAAGCGCTAAGCAATAATGTAAAACGCTCCTCTCTTCTCCATGCATCACAGCCATTGAATAAGGCGAGGAGGTCGGCGGGAGAGTTCTGCATAGTCAATAGAAAATCTTTGAATTTGCAGGCAAGGATGACAATCTCACTAACTTGGTTCTGCACTTTCAGTCGGCTACATAAGTGCTTCGCATCCTCCTCACCAAGGTGAGAGAGCAGAGCAGTAAACCTTGTTATCAGCCTAGCGGTTTCTAAAGCGCCGCTTTCAGGTATTGGGTGTTTTGAACCCGTGTCTTCAACAACGCTCTCGTTTTCAACCTTTTCTAGGTCTACCGCCGTTTTTAATGTCGCCAAAGCAGTATCTAAGTTTCTTTCAAGCTCAGTAAACCAGTCATTGAGGCCATGGGCTTGGTTTAGTACAGTGAAAAAAACATGCGGTGTTTTCTCTAAAAGACTGCGCTTTGTTTCTTGCCATACCCGCTCTGCACTTAGCGTGCTTAGCTCGCCGCTCTGCGCCATAGACTGCATAAGAGCCATGGTTTCAGTGGCGATAGTAAACCCTAAATAAGCATAGCGGGTTGCAAACCGAGCAACGCGAAATACGCGTAGAGGGTCTTCAATAAAGGCTTCAGATACGTGGCGAAGTACGCGGTTTTCTAAATCTTTTTTACCACCATAGGGGTCGATGAGTTTTCCATAGTTGTCTTGCGCTATCGCATTAACGGTAAGGTCCCGGCGTAACAAATCTTCTTCTAACGTCACCGAGCTTGACGCATCGCATACAAAACCGGTGTAACCTTTTCCTGACTTACGTTCTGTACGTGCAAGTGCGTATTCTTCCTGTGTTTTAGGGTGTAAAAAAACAGGGAAGTCTTTGCCTACTTGGGTAAAACCCTGGCTGAGCATTTCTTCTGGCGTGGCGCCCACCACGACATAGTCGCGTTCAACAACTTTTCTGTTTAACAGTGCGTCACGCACTGCGCCACCAACGAGATATACTTGCATGCTCTTCCAACGATTTTTTAGTCAGTAATACTTTTTTAGATTGGGAATACATCGACTTTTGACGTGTAACGAAAATCAACCTTCCCAAGGTAACAGAGGCGCAGTATAGCAATGTTACAAATAAAATTCGTAGCCACATCGTTATGCGCTTTCACTTCAAGGTTGCGTCTGGTAGTTTAATCGTCGTCAAAAATTAAAACATATAGGCGCTTCAGCAACCATGTATTTGAACTACTTCGGGTTAAATGACAATCCTTTTTCGATTGCGCCTAACCCCGATTATTTGTATATGAGTCCAAGGCACAAAGAGGCTTTGGCCCATTTGACCTTTGGCCTCAGAGAAAGCGGTGGTTTTGTAATGCTCACCGGAGAAGTGGGCACGGGAAAAACAACGGTATCGAGAAAACTGTTGCAGCAGCTACCCGATAATACGCAGGTAGCCATGATTTTGAATCCAACCTTATCCGCCCTTGAGCTATTAGCAACGGTTTGTGATGAGCTAGGCTTGGCTTATACACCTGAAAAAGCAAGCCTTAAGTATTTCACCGATTTGATTTTGTCTAAGTTAGCAGAGAATCATCAGTCAGGCATGAATACGGTACTAATGGTTGATGAAGCGCAGCATCTGTTGCCCGAAGTACTAGAACAACTTCGTTTATTGACCAACCTAGAAACGAATCGTGAAAAGCTGTTAAAGGTGGTATTGATAGGTCAGCCTGAATTACAGCAGTTGTTAAAGCGTAATGAATTACGTCAGCTGGCTCAACGCATTACCGCTCGTTATCATCTGCTACCCTTAACTGCGCCAGAAGTCAGTGCTTACATAGCACACCGCTTAAGCGTGGCTGAAGGTGATATCAGTATTTTCAGTAAGTCTACATTGCGCGCGGTGCATCAAATTACTGGTGGGATTCCAAGGGTAATTAATTTGCTGTGCGATCGGGCGTTAACCTTATCTTTTACTAAGCAGCATGCGGTCGTGCAAAAGCCTATATTCTTGGCCGCGGCAGAGCAAATTCTAGGTGAAGATGTTGTTAGTCAGCGCGTGCAAAGCCAGCGTAAATGGTATCTCGCATCGGCGTTTGTTTTGGCCATCATATTCGGCTACGGGTTAGGGAGTTTGTATGTCTAATATCGTCGCCATTGAAAATTTAGTGCCCGGTATGGTGATTGTTCAAATTACCAAGCAAAATGGGCCAGTTAAAATTAGAAAGTCGGGTTTAGTGACAAGCGATGCTATGGTGCAGGGCTTGTCTGAAATGGGCGTGCAAGAGGTAGAAATAGATCCTGAGCAAACCGTGGAAATAGCGCCGACAGTTCATCATAGAACTCAGACCCAAGCTTTGCTTCGGGGCGAGCACGACACTACCGCCAAATTTGATAAATCCCTTAACGAGCAGTTTAATCGAAGCTTGTTTTTACCCACAGTAGAAGGGCTTCCGTCAGCATGGAAGCTTTACACCAAGCAAGTTGCGCTTTTTGCCGTCGTTATTCTTGGTGGTTTATGCATTGGCTTTTCCGCCGCTACGGCAAAACGCTGGTGGCCAATGCTAACTGCACCCGCTTCTGTACCGGTGGCAGACTCTGAAAGCTCAGTTTCACAGGTTGAAGCAAGCGGAGGCGCTTCAGCGCTTACGACCACGCAAAGTAGTAATGAAGCACCAGGCACTTCAAGCAACAAAAGTGAACAGGTATCTTCTAACATTCAGGGAAGTGGGCAAAGCGCAGGTTTAATTGAAACTGCTAACACAGCGGTAAATGCCAACGTTAGTAACGGCGTTGCAGCTCAGCAAGGCACGCAAGCGAACGCTATGGTTAATAACCAGTCTGTTGGCAACTTAGCTGCAACGCAAAATACTGATTTAGGTGCAGTTCCAAATACAAACCCAAACACAACAGGTACTCAGAATCGCTACAATAACGACGTCTCCCAACGTTCTGGCGCCGAGCCAAGTAGTGGATATGAGCGTAGCTCTTCAATGGATACAAGACAAACTGAGACTTCAGGGAATTATGAAGGGAGAGTATTAAATGAAGCTACGTCTCAATCTGACGTATTCGTGTCACCAGAACTCATGGCCCGTTTTAATGCTGCCGTTGAAGCGCTAGACTCAAAGGCACAAGATAATACACCCGCTGAAGAGCAAACAAGGGTGACGGTTAAAGACGAACTACCCCGTGTAGATCAGTTACCCGTTCGCTTGTTAACACGACTTCCAACCATGAACTTTAGCGCGCATATGTATGCGTCTCGTCCTGCCGATAGGTGGGTGAGAGTCAATGGCCGTCAAATAGGTGAGGGCGACTGGATTGCTGATAGAGTGCAAATCGTCAATATTGAAGCGCAACGTGTGGTGCTTGCTTTCGAAGATGAGATTTTTACTATGGCAGCATTAACCGATTGGTAATTACTATCTGTTAGTTCCAAAAAACACTAACAATAAATACAAAAAAGGCCCTTTAAAAAAAGGGCCTCTCGCTGGTTAAACTGTGTTTTCTACAGCGGCATCTGATTGATGAAAACGTCTTTAAAGAATTTTGGTAAGTTCAAACTAAACTCTTCGGGGCGAACGCCTGACACAATCTCATCGTCGTACTGACTTAAATCAACGCGTTTCACTTCATTGAAATGCTGCGACGTCACGCTGTAAAAGGTCATAACGTGAGGGCTTACGGGGTCTTTAGGGTTGATCTTGCTAACAATACCTAATTTACCGCTCTTTAACCTCACTAAGGAGCCAACAGGGTGCACGCCAATACACTGGATAAATTGTTTTACCAATTCTTGGTCTAAGTTCTCTGTCGCAGTTAGTCGCTTTAGCGCCTGAGTAGGCGTGATACTGTTTTTGTGCGTACGATTAGATGTCATGGCATCGTATGCATCCACAATGGCAGCAATACGCGCGAACTCTGAGATTTCGTCACCAACCAATCCTCTCGGGTAGCCGCTTCCATCAACGCGCTCGTGGTGCTCTTCAATAATGCGTAGTGATAGGTCAGAAATATCGCCACACTGTTCAACTAGGTCTGCACCAATTTCAACGTGGGTTTTCATCACTTCCCAATCATCACTGGAAAATTCGCCTGTGTTATTGCGAATTTCATCTGGCAGGGAAGACATGCCGATATCCATCAATAGGGCGCCTAAACTCACTTGCTCTGTGGTATCTCTGTCATAGCCAAGAAACTCACAGAAAATGCCGCTTAGTACACTGCAATTAATACTGTGCTCAAGAAGGTACTGGTCGGTATCCTTGATCATAGTCAGGCAGCTCAGCGCATCTTTATTATCAAATACACTTTCGATCAGGCTTTGCGACAGCGACTCCATGGGAGACAAATCTTTTACCGCCCCATTTTTAAGCGACTTTAAAAAGCTGCTTTGAATGGCAATTGCGCTGCTGTAAAGCTCGTTGGCTTCGTTAATTGAATCACGACCCACTGGCTTAACAACCGGTTTAGTCACTTCAGGCTCTTTTTCTTTAGCTGGCTCGGGTGGCACAGCTGGCTCGGGCAGCTTAGATTTCGCAAGATCTACTTCGACGCTTAAAATACCTTTCGATTTTAGACTATCAATAATGGCTTGGGTTTTCACAATGCCTTTAGAGCGCATTTTAAGTGAACCTGTTTGTTCAAGTACTTGATTGACGTACATTCCTGGCTGCAAATCATCAATGGGTACCTGTTCTAGCATTATCTCTCCTGTGAGGCACAACGTTGCCATAGCCTTCAATTACAATAGAAACGAATAGTACGATATTCCAGTGAAAAAAGTGAGGAGTTTATTAGTCTTTAGTATAGCTAGAGTCGGCGAATGTAGGATTACCGAATTCGTGAGAAAACGCGTGACGTGTAAATGTGCCGAGAAGTTGCTTATGGCTCAAATCAGGTGAACTGATATTTTTATTGCGGATTGGTATTAGGCGTCTTGATGCGAAGTTAAGGTAGAGGCATAGATGAGAGAAATAAACAGGGTGCCATCTCTCGACAGCACCCATGTGTCATGCTAGGGCGTTGTTAAGCGCTAAAGCCCCACGCTTTTACAACCACGCGGGCTGTTTATCTTCGAAGGCTTCTATAGCACTTGTGAGTTCAAGCGTTTGACCGATAGCATCTAAGCCTTTAATAAGGTTGTTTTTGTGATGCTCAGCAATATCGAAGCTGAAGCTTGTATCGTTAAAACTTACTGTTTGCGCTGGAAGATCAACGGTGATCTTAGTTGCTGGGTCTGCCTTCACTGCAGCAAACAAAGCGTCCATTTGCTCGCTTGATAATGCCACAGGCACTAGCTGATTATTAATGCAGTTGCCGTAAAAAATATCAGCAAAGCTGGTGGCAATAACCGTTTTAAATCCAAAGTCGGCAAGTGCCCACGGCGCGTGTTCTCGGCTTGATCCACAACCAAAGTTTTCGCGAGCTAGCAACAGACTCGCACCTTTGTGCTCAGGCTTATTCAGCGCGAACGCTGGGTTTGGCTCTTTCTCTTCTAAATCCAAATAACGCCAGTCGTGAAACAAATGTTTGCCGTAGCCAGCACGTGTTACGCCAGTTAGAAACTGTTTTGGAATAATTTGGTCGGTATCGACATTGGCCTGATCAAGCGGCGCAGCAATGCCTGTGTGTTGTGTAAAACCTTGTTCAGACATAAGTTACTCCTGATAATCTCTAACGTCAGCAAAGCGACCGGTAATTGCAGCAGCGGCAGCCATTGCTGGGCTTACCAAGTGAGTGCGCGCACCACGGCCTTGACGGCCTTCAAAGTTACGGTTACTGGTAGAGGCACATCTATCGCCTGCCACTAGCTTGTCGTCATTCATACCAAGGCACATAGAGCAACCTGGCAACCGCCACTCAAAGCCAGCATCGATAAAGATTTTATCTAAGCCTTCTGCTTCAGCTTGGCGTTTAACGTTACCCGACCCTGGAACGACAATCGCAGTCACTGAATCGGCGACTTTACCGCGCTTGGCGATTTGTGCCGCTGCGCGCATATCTTCAATACGACCGTTGGTACATGAGCCGATAAATACGTGGTTTACTGCAACGTCAGCAAGCTTTTCACCGGGTTTTAACCCCATATACTCAAGCGCTTTTACTGCGCTCTCTTTTTCAATCGGGTCACTGAAGTCTTCAGGGGCAGGTACCGGTGTATTTACGCCAATAACCTGGCCTGGGTTAGTGCCCCACGTAACCTGAGGAGCGATATCTGCCGCTTCAAGTTCAACCACAGTGTCAAAGGTTGCGCCCTCTTCGGTATAAAGGGTTTTCCAATAAGCGACAGCGTCTTCCCAGTCTTGACCCTTAGGTGCGTATTCGCGGCCTTCAAGGTAGGCGAAGGTTTTCTCGTCTGGTGCAACAAGGCCAGCTTTCGCGCCAGCTTCAATACTCATGTTGCACACCGTCATGCGCTCTTCCATGCTCAAACCGCGGATAGCTTCACCTGCGTATTCGATAACATGGCCAGTAGCGCCAGCGTGGCCAATTTTGCCGATAATGGCAAGAATGATGTCTTTTGCCGTAATACCGACAGGAAGCTTGCCATTTACGTTGATAAGCATGCTTTTCGCGCGGCTTTGTTTCAACGTTTGCGTGGCCAATACATGCTCTACCTGAGAGGTACCAATACCAAATGCCAGCGCACCAAATGCACCGTGGGTTGCAGTGTGTGAGTCACCACACACCACCGTCATACCAGGCTGAATTAGACCTAATTCAGGGCCCATAACGTGCACAATACCTTGCTTCTGGTGGCCCACTGGAAATAGCTGAATGCCGTGTTCTTCACAGTTTTTTGCCAAGGTTTGTAGCTGAAGCGCATTCGCCGGACCACAGGCATCAATTGCCAATGAACGGGTTGAAATGCTGTGATCCATAGTACCAACCGTGCGATCAGGGCGTCGTACTTTACGGCCTTTTTCATTAAGGCCAGCGAATGCCTGAGGTGACGTTACTTCATGAATTAAGTGACGGTCGATATAAATTAAGCTGTCTTCACCGATTTGGTCAATAATGTGGGCTTGCCACACTTTATCATATAAGGTCTTGGCCATGAGGTTGTTTTACTCCTGCGCCATTAATTGTTTAACGATTTCACCGCCTACTTGCGACGTGCTTGCCGCTTGGCTGCGTTTATCTGCAGGTAATAACTCGCCCGTAAGTACTCCTGCTTCTAGCGTTGCCACTACTGCCTTTTCAATTGCGTCGGCAGCATCATTCAAGTTCATGCTGAAACGCAGCATCATGGCGGCCGATAAAATTTGTGCGATAGGGTTAGCAATGCCTTGGCCTGCAATATCTGGGGCCGAACCGCCTGCTGGCTCATAAAGGCCAAAGCCTTCCTCGTTCATGCTTGCCGATGGCAACAAGCCCATAGAGCCCGTCATCATAGCGCATTCATCAGAAACGATATCGCCAAAAAGGTTTGAACACAGCATCACATCGAACTGCGCCGGATTCTTCATTATTTGCATAGTGGCATTGTCGATGTAGATATGGTCAAGCTCTACATCTGGATAGTCTTTTGCTACTTCTTCAGCAATTTCACGCCATAAACGGCTGGTTACCAGTACGTTGGCTTTGTCCACCGACGTCACTTTGCCGCGACGCTTCTGTGCTGCTTCAAACGCTGCAATAGCAATACGGCGAATTTCACGTTTACTGTAGCGCATAGTGTCATACGCGAATTCTTCTTCGCCTTCACCTTCTCGGCCCTTCGGCTGACCAAAGTAGATACCGCTGGTTAACTCGCGCACTACCAAAACATCTACGCCTGATTTAGCAATGTCTTCACGAAGGGGAGACAGGCTTTCAAGGCCCGGATAAATGCGAGCTGGGCGCAAGTTGCTGAACAGGTCAAAATGACTGCGAAGGGTAAGTAATGCGGCACGCTCAGGACGTTGCTCTAACGGCAAGGTGTCCCACTTAGGGCCACCGATGCTGCCAAACAAGATCGCATCGGCTTGCTCACAGCCCAAAAGCGTTTTTGAGGGTAGCGCTTCGCCTTCAGTATCAATGGCGTAGCCACCTACAGGATATGCAGTACGGTTGAGTGTGACGTTAAACTTCTTTTCAACAGCATCTAAAACCTTATTGGCTTCCTGCATAACTTCTGGGCCGATACCGTCTCCGGCTAATACGGCAATTGAATACTGGCTCATTTATACTCCTGCAACGCGTTCTTGTTGATTTTTTTGCTGATCAATTTGATCGGCTAAATATGTGTTGTTTAATACAAAGATAAGGGCTTTAACGCCGGCTTCCACAATATCTGTAGCCAAGCCGATTCCATGGAAACGACGGCCTTTATATGTAGCGATAACGCTCACTTGCGCCAAAGCGTCGGCACCTTCACCTTTTGAATCTAGTTTAAAGTCGACAACTTCTAGATCTTCGTGACCTAGTATAGACATGATGGCCTTATAAGCCGCATCTACCGGGCCGTTTCCAATACTAGACTGGGTAATCTCTTCAGTGCCCACTTTCATTTTAACGGTAGCACTTGGAATAATTTCACGCCCTGAATTCGCTTGAAGATAAAGCAACTGGAAGTGTGCTTGGTCGTGCTTTTGCTTATCGAAGAACAACAAGGCTTCAAGGTCGTAATCGTATACTTGGCCTTTTTTATCCGCTAACTTTAAGAATGCGTCATACACCGCTTCTAAGTCATAGTCTTCGGTTTTATAGCCAAGTTCGGTTAAGCGATGCTTAATCACATGACGGCCAGAACGTGACGTTAAGTTTAGGTTGTTCTTATTAATGCCCACACTTTCTGGGGTCATAATTTCATAGGTATTTTGCGCTTTTAAGACACCGTCTTGGTGAATACCGGATGAATGGCTAAACGCATTCGCGCCAACAATGGCCTTGTTTGATTGAACTGGCATGTTACAAAGCTGGCTGACTAGCTTAGATGTGCGCGATATTTCGGTAGAATTAATGTTAGTTTCAAAGCCCAACATGTTCTTACGGGTTTGCAAGATCATAGCAATTTCTTCAAGTGAAGCATTACCAGCACGCTCGCCAATACCGTTTATAGTACATTCAACCTGTCTGGCACCTTGCTCAACAGCTGCTAATGAATTTGCTACCGCTAAGCCCAAGTCGTTGTGACAATGTACTGAAATGGTTGCTTTATCGATATTTGGAACGCGATTAAACAATTGCTGAATAATACCGCCAAACTCTGTAGGTGTTGTATAGCCTACGGTATCCGGAATATTTACCGTCGTCGCGCCAGCGCTAATCGCTGATTCAACCATTCGGCATAGGTAATCAATATGAGTACGCCCCGCATCTTCACAGGAAAACTCTACATCGTCAGTATACTTACGTGCATGTTTCACCGCGGCTACGGCCATATCTACAATTTCATCTTGTGACTTGCGAAGCTTGGCACCTACGTGAATCTCTGACGTTGCGATGAAGGTGTGAATTCTGAATTGCTCAGCAACGCTTAACGCTTGTCCGCATGCATCAATATCACCCGGCAATGCGCGAGATAGGCCACAAACGATGGAGTTCTTAACTTCTTTGGCAATCATTTGTACAGAGCGAAAATCGCCGGGTGAAGAGACAGGAAAGCCTGCCTCAATGATGTCAACGCCTAACCGTTCGAGCGCCAGCGCGATCTGCAATTTCTCTTTGGCACTTAGGCTTGCAGGTAAGGCCTGCTCGCCGTCTCGCAATGTGGTATCAAAGATCTTCACTTGATTTGTCATGACGCTCTCTCAGTTGAATAGTTAAAAAAAAACCCGTGCTTGGCACGGGTTTTTGTGAAATTAAATCGCTGGTCGCAATCTACCCGTGCAGTCTGGCTGCCATAAGGAGTAGAGATAGAAGAAGGAAACGAATACGCATTTGTTGTTGTTTCTTTGCTGACCAAGTTGATAGCGACAATGTACCCATGTGGCATGAAGAGGTCAACCATTGTTTACAATAATGAGTATATTTTTCGTGTATAAATACTTTCTTTTAATTATTTAGGATACTTGTCCTAACGATCTTGTCCTGAGAGCAACGTGACCAGTAACTACAGCCATTTATGAGGGGATTAATTTACTATATATGATGTTGGTTAGGATGTTTGTACTAAATTTGGCTGTGGAGATGCAAAAGAGATTGTGGTTTTTTATGCGAATATGCTGGGTTTTTATTCTTTTTTGGGGCTTTGTTACCTATTAAGCAGCGTAAAGTTCTTCCAGTTGATTTGAGTCGATAAGCGCATTTCGCGAAGGGATAAGGCACGTGGTGAACGCTTGGATTTAAAGCTCCATGCGTGGCCACAGCACGCAGCGGTCATTATCGACTTTGAAGGCCGCAGCAGTATTTTGTTTTGAACTGAAAGTGCCGTGGCCGCTTCCATTTCATCGCGTAGTGGAGTTGAAGAAATGCACTCCCCTGTATTGGCAAACCATCCATTTTTGTTCAGATGGAGCTGGGTATTGTCTTGGTTTACCATATCAATGGAATCAAGCTCAATGTGAGAGCCTTCCATATTTAAAATTAAAACAGGTACAACAAGACCATACCTAGCGTTTTTTCTATACCACGCTTCTCGCTTTTCTACATCGTCTAAATGATTAATGCCGGGGCACTTTGCAGATTGCTTGGCATACCAACTTCCATTATGGGTATCTGTTTTTAGCGGGGATGGATTGTTTGCGATGCCATTACTAATCATATATCGAGCAATAGCTTTCACGTGATAAGGAAGCCCGCCCATTCGACGCTTTAGCAGCGATAGGTTTTTTATCTCGCTATGAGCTAGAGAGACGATTTCTCTTTCATACAGAGCAGTACATATTTCATTGAATTGAGGGTGGCTTCCGCCTAACTCTCCCGATTCGCTAAAAAAGCCTGCTTGAGATCGAGAAGAAGGTTTCTCTGCTGTCATCACTTATCTGCACAAATTTTTGATTATTGAATAACCGTATCAAGAAACGGTAATAAGTGCCATATAGGCGCTTTAAAAGCTGGTATTGCTTTTTTTTTAGCAAGTGTGAGGCTTTAGCGATTACTCATTTCATGATGATTTATATTACCAATTTTTTTATGCGTAAAGGTGAAGGTGAAAAATTTTAATTACCAATTTCCATATAAGTACTAAATCATTAGGTCTTTGTTAAATAATGATTTGCTTGATTTTTCTAATCTTGCCAATATCAAATTATTAAAAAATAATTTGATATTGGTAAGGTGTTGTTGTGGTGATGTTAAGACCAATTGTTATTTTTGCTGTTGACCAATATGTGAAATTGATCTACTGTTTGTAACATCCTTGTAAAGTAGGTGTGAGGTAAATTTACAAGGCAGGTAAGTTGCAGATCAATTAAGCGGTAAGGAATGAGTGATTAGACATTCCTCAATCCTTAAGAGGAAAACACACATGGCACACAAATTATCTAAAATAACGCTTGCGGTACTTTCGGCTACGACACTAAGCCTTACCGCAACTACAAACGCGCAGGAATCTCAGCAAGAGTTAAATGAAGATGTAGAGGTAATTGAGGTATCTGGTATTCGAGCGTCACTCGCTAGCGCGATGAATGAAAAACGCTTCAAGAATAATCTTGTTGAAGTTATCGAAGCTGAAGATATTGGTAAGCTACCTGACCAAAACTTAGCGGAAGTACTGGAAAATATTACTGGTATCCAGATTACCCGTGAAGCTGGCGTGGGGACAGGCGTGCAGATTCGTGGTACTGATGCCAACCGCACCGAAATAAACGGGGTTTCAACTGTCGGTTCAGGCGCAGGTCGAAGCGGTATCGATTTTGAAGATGTTTCAGCGGCTATTATTGCTGGCTTAGAAGTGACTAAATCGCCAGACGCGAAAACGATTGAAGGCTCTGTAGGCGGTACGATTAACCTTAAAACTATTCGTCCTTTACAGCTTAATGAGCAGTTAGCAGCGTTTCGTGTGCAAGGAGAGAACAGTAGTTTAACTACTGATAGCAACTTTCAACCTCGTATCTCGGGTACGTTTGGTGATAACTGGGATACCGATCACGGCACCATTGGTATTGTTATAAGCGGAAGCTATGCTGAACAAGACGTAACCGCGTTTCGACCTCGTGCTGATAGAGATAATATCATTACGTCGGATAGTGGCGTAGCGAGCGCACAGTCTTTTGACTTTTTGCCAATTCAGTTTTTTGTTCAAGACTACGACAACTTCGAGTACGAAACTAAAAATCTAGTGGGCACTATAGAGTGGGCCCCGAACGATAATACTAAGTTCTTTTTTGACGCAATCATTAACGACCAAGAGCGTTTACAAGAAAGTTCGCGGGTGCAAGCGTCTGGGGTGAGTGCGCTTAACGATGTGTCAGTGCCTGATGAATTTGAAACCATTAACTTTGGTTCATTGGGTGGTACAAACTTGGGCTCAATTCAAGCGGCGCTTCGCGGAGTTATTCCAGTTGATCTGGAAAATGACGATGACGATCCTAACTTACGCTTTTCTAGTGATACTAACTCTCGTGTAACGAAAAGCGAAATTTTCCGCTTAGGGGGAGAGTGGCAGGGCGAAAAGTGGAGCGTGTTTGCGGAGGTTGCCTCAACATCATCAGATACTACCACACCGAGTTTTAACACAACGCTTAACTTTATCAACCCAAATGCGCCTTTAGATGCTGGTGGCGCAAACGATAATGCAGTGCCTTTCGCATATGACTTATCTGGTGGTGCATTAACGTTCGGTATTGCTGATGGGGCAGAATACGCGCCAACGGCAGAGCAATTACTTGACCCAAACAACGTTGTGCTGCGTGATGTAAACATTGGTCGTGACACTACTGAAAACTTCGAAGATGCTTTCCGCGTCGATTTCACGTATTACGTCGACACTATGATTACGTCCGTTGATTTTGGTTATCGCTACAACAAATCAGGTAGTAAGCGTGAAGAGATAGGAAATAATGTAAATCTTCGGTCTATGGAAGATAGCCCGAGAGGTAGTTTATTTAGCGAGCTATTAGTCGCTGGTCCTGACAACTTTAACGATGCTGATGGGCGTGAGCTCTATGTAGCTGATTTTCTTCTGATAGACCCCGAACAAGTATCGTCTAATCCCGATGCTGTTTTAGCTGCACTTCAACAAGCGCTAGAAACTCATGGTTCTGGCGAAACATTAGATGAACCAACATCAAGTTCAACGGGCTTCTTTGATATTGAAGAGGAAACTCACGCTTTATACGCACAAGCAAATTTTGAATACGAAATGTTCCGCGGTAACTTCGGTGTTCGCTACTTACAAACAGACGTAACTTCTGTAGGCAACTCAGTAACGGTTGATGAAAATGGTGATGAGCTTGTTTCACGCGTTACTAACAACGGCGATTACGACTTTATCCTTCCTCGTTTCAATCTAGTTGCAGATGTTACGGATGACATTGTACTAAGGTTTGGTGCTGGCAAAGACATTCGTCGCCCTAATTTTAACGACCTTTCGACATCGGTAACCTTCAGCACAAGTCCTAACCCAAATGTGGCTATTGGAAACCCTAACCTAACACCTGAAGAAGTAATTTCTTATGACCTGGCAGCTGAGTGGTACTTTGCTGAAGCCAGCGTTATTAGTGTAGGAATTTTCCACAAAACTCGAAAAGATCTATTCGTAGATCAAATTGTGAGTGCAGCAGAAGATCCAGTAACAGGGTATCGAGACCTAACAGACCCTTGTGAAGGAGGTGGTATCTTCAATCCAATAGCAGATATCAACGTGTTTGGTCCAAATCTTGGCACAGGCGTTTGTGTGGGCACAGAAACTAAAATTAACGATACAGGTGAAACAACCCAGAAAGGTATTGAATTTGCTGTTCAATATGACCTATCTGGTTTTGAAAGCGAGCTAGGTTGGGCTTCAGGTTTTGGCGTGCTTGCTAACTACACTATTCAGGAGTTCGACGGTGGTGAAGCTGAAAACATCGCGACAAGCCGAGCTGGCCAAGTTTTCGCAGCAACCACAGGAAGCGATCAAGAGGTTAGTGCGGTTCAGGGTCTGTTAAATCTTTCTGAAAATGCCTACAACATTACGCTTTATTACGAGAAGTTTGGTCTATCTGCTCGCATGCGCTACACGTGGCGTGAAGCCTACCGTACAGATGACTTCGGAAGTACTTCTAGTTTCCCGTGGGGCTTTCCAGCGGTTCAGGCTGACCGTGGTCAGTTGAATGCAAGTGTGACTTACGATGTTAACGAAAATCTTAATATTGGTGTAGAGGCCGTAAACATCACTGAGTCTGAGGTAGAGCAGTACTGTGTTAACGAAGGTGCGCTTCTGTGCTTCCAAGGTCTGACTGACCGAAGAATCACTCTTGGTGCGAACTATCGCTTCTAACATCGCAAAATGGTGGTGAGGTGTCTGGACGTTAATTTTTCAGATGCTCTCACGGCCAATCAATTTGGTTTTGCCAATCAAGATATTAAGTCAAATCTGAAAGTTATTTGGGTAAACCACAGTCGTCACATGTACCACATTCAGACCGCTCAAATTAGTGGGCGAAGTTTCCTGAATCTATACGGTTTAACTCTTATCTTTATTGGTATTACAGGTTTTCGTTATTTTTGCCAATTGGTTGACAAATTGGTAAGTTAATAATAACGTAAGGGTAGGCTTGAATTGGCAAGATCTGAAAGCGAAATGCCATTACAAAGCACTAGTCATTTTATTTTTGGTTCGAAAAGCAACTTCGGACAATGCAACGAATATCGTCATTAGGAGACAGTCATGTCCAAACCAACCATTGGTTTTATCGGTTTAGGCCTTATGGGCGGCAATATGGTAGAAAACCTTCAGAACAAAGGCTACGCCGTTACCGTAATGGACTTAAATAAAGCTGCTGTGGATAAATGTGTAGAACGCGGCGCAAAAACAGCGAAAACTGGTAAGGCACTTGCTGAAGCTTCAGACATCGTGATGTTGTGTCTAACCACCTCAGAAATAGTAGAAAAAGTTATCTATGCTGAAAATGGCGTGTTAGAAGGTTTGCAGGAGGGGTCTGTATTAGTAGATTTTGGTACATCAATCCCAGCATCTACTAAGAAAATTGGCGCAGACTTGGCGAAGAAGGGCGTAGGTATGATTGACGCGCCTCTTGGAAGAACACCTGCACACGCAAAAGATGGCCTGTTAAACATTATGGCAGCAGGTGATATCGATACCTTTAACAAGGTAAAAGGTGTGCTGGAAGACCAAGGTGAAAATGTCTTTTATTTAGGCGCTTTAGGTTCCGGCCACACAACTAAGCTAATTAACAACTTCATGGGTATGACCACGGTCTGTGCCATGTCACAAGCCTTCGCTGTAGCAGAGAAGGCAGGCGTAGATAAGCAGCAGCTGTTCGACATTATGTCTACAGGGCCTTCAAGTTCCCCTTTCATGCAATTCTGTAAAAATTATGCGGTTGATAACGTTAGTGATTTAGGCTTTTCAATTGCTAACGCTAACAAAGACCTGGGCTACTTTTTGAAGATGGTTGAAGACCTAGGTACCGAATCAAAAATAGCGGAAGGCTCGTCTGCTAATTTGAACGCTGCGGTTGATGCGGGTTTAAGCCAAGGTAATGTACCTGAGATTTTCGAGTACTTTAAAACGCTGACTAAGTAACGTATCGACTACGTCGTCATCGCCCTTAAAGTGATCAAAAGGCAGGTATTTTATGCAAGTGCAATTTATTAAGTGGTTAGTTGTGTTTATTGTTATTAGCGCTATGTCGTCAAACGCGGGCGCTAAACAATATACCGTTAGCTCACCAGATGAATACAACGCAATAGCATCGTCTCTTAAGGCGGGTGACGACGTAATTTTACAAAACGGTGTTTATCAAGACTTTGAAATTTTACTAGTAGGGCAGGGTAGCGCTGAAAAGCCCATCACGCTGACTGCGCAAACTAAAGGTAAGGTTATTCTGTCTGGTCGTTCTAACTTAAAGTTAGCTGGGCAGTATTTAGAAGTATCGGGTTTGGTATTCAAAGACGGATATACCCCTAGCAGCGCTGTTATCGCGTTTAGGAAAGATGCACAAACGCCAGCTAATTATTCACGAGTAAGTGAAGTAGTCATTGATGAGTACAGTAATCCAGACCGCCAAGAATCAGATTATTGGGTTGCGCTTTATGGTAAGCACAACCGGTTTGACCATAACCACCTGACGGGTAAGCGTAACAAGGGGGTTACTGTCGCTGTTCGGCTTAACGGCGAGGCACATCAAGAGAACCATCACAGTATCGATCATAACTACTTCGGTTATCGCCCTGTATTCGGTTCAAACGGTGGAGAGACGTTAAGGATAGGTACAAGTCATTACTCTCTGAGTAATTCGAATACTCAAGTTATCAATAACATATTCGAACAAACTAATGGCGAAGTTGAAATTATTTCTGTTAAGTCTGGTGAGAACCTGCTGAAAGGAAACGTTTTTCTATCCGCCAAAGGCACCCTAACCCTTAGACACGGTAATAATAATCGCGTTGAAGATAATGTGTTTTTAGGCAATGGCGTGGACCATACCGGCGGAATTCGCGTTATCAATGAAGGCCAAGTGATAACCAATAACTACTTGGAGGGGCTAACGGGCTATCGCTTTGGTAGTGGTTTTACGGTTATGAATGGTGTGCCTGACTCGCCTATCAATCGTTATCATCAGGTTAATAACGCGCAAATCACAAATAACTCATTCATTAACGTGTCACATATCCAACTTGGTGCTGGAAGCGATGAAGAGAGAAGCGCGACACCTATAAATTCATTGTTTGCCAATAACCTTATTTACAATGCTTCGCTAAACCAACCTTTTACATTATTTGATGATGTGAGCGGCATTACATTCGCTAACAATGTCGCTAATACCAAAATGATAAAAGAACTTAGCGAAGGCTTTACTAATGCATCGCTACCCCTTGTTAAGGGTGAGAATGGGCTTAACGTCGCTAAGCTAAACGAGCCTGAGGTAAAAGGTGCAGAAACAAAAGATGTTGGTGTTGCTTCTAACATGAACGTCGTATCAAAAAGTGACGTCGGCGTAAGCTGGTACCCCAAAATAGTACCTGAAGTGAACTTCGCTGCAGGTAAAACAATTAGCGTAAGTGCCGATGCTGCTGAACTTATGACAGCACTTGAAAATGCCAGTGACGGAGATGTTATTACAATCGCACCTGGCACTATCGTTGTGCCCAGTGTTCTTATTATCGATAAGACAGTAACGGTAACTGCACAGACTCCCAAAGCTACAACACTGTCGTTCGAACGCTCCGCCTTGTTCGAAATAAATGACAATGGAAATTTGAAGCTTGAAGGTTTGGTGCTTTCAGGGAAAGGCAGCCCAGACGCTTTTGGCAATAGCGTTGTAAGAACGAAAAAGTGGGGCATGCTTCACAACTATGTTTTGAATGTAGAAAACTGTGATATCGAGCGTCTCGATATCAACCACTCTTTTAACTTCTTTACGTCTGGCAAAGGCGCGTTTGCCGATGACATATCACTCTCGAAAAATAGTTTCAACGGCATTACGGGCCATGTTTTAAGTCTTGATAAAGAGATAGAGGACTACGGTATTTATAACGCTGAGTATGTCAGCATAACCAACAACACGTTTAGCAACATAAGTGGTAGCGTTGTAAATCTCTACCGAGGCGGTACCGATGAAAGTACCTTTGGACCGCACTTAGACATGCAGGGCAACGTGCTAACTAACGTAGGCAGTGGTAAACGCAACAAGCAAAGTGCCAGTGTTTATCTTCATGGCGTGCAAGTTTCAACGCTAAAAAATAACAACTTTAATGAGTCTGAGCCTGTTGTGGTTAATCACACCGTTGGTGAGCCAATTACCGCAATAACAAACAATACATTCCTAAATACACCTATGCCAATGATTAAAGAGCTGTTTGCACCTGGTCCGCATACTGCGGTCTTGAATGACAATGTTTCCACGAAAGCGAACAAGAGGTAATGGGCAATGATTAAAAACCTCTGTTCCCTACAACAAAAATCTGCGCTTTTACTTTTCATTTTTTGTTCGCTTTCTTTTTCTTCTCTAGCCGCTCACCCTAACTTGGTGATCACGCAAGACGACGTTGTAAAAATGCGCAACGCCATAATGCAAGAAGGGCGTTTCCAAGATGCTTATTTGCAAGTTAAGCAAGAGGTAGATTTGCATTTAGCAATGCCAAACGTTGTTCCTGTGCCAAAAGACGGCGGCGGTGGTTACACTCACGAACGTCATAAAAAGAACTATCAGCTTATGTATAACGCTGGCGTGGTGTACCAAATTAGTGATAACGAAAAGTATGCGGATTATGTAAAAAGTCTCTTGTTAGATTATGCCGCACTTTATCCTACATTAGGGTTACACCCACAGCGTAAAGTGAACGCCCAAAACCCTGGTGTTTTCTTCTGGCAAAGCCTAAACGAAGCCGTATGGCTTGTGAATACTATTCAAGCTTACGACTTGATATACAACACGCTTGATGAAGAAGATCGAAGCGTAATTGAGAACCAACTGTTGCGTCCTGTCGCGTTGTTCTTATCAGAGGGTCAACCGTCTACGTTTAATAAAGTACACAACCACGGAACGTGGGCTACCGCTGGCGTAGGTATGGCAGGGTATGTGTTAAACGAACCAGAATGGGTTGAAAAAGCACTTTACGACCTTGAAAAGTCAGGCAAAGGTGGTTTTTTAAAACAGCTTGATACCTTGTTTTCACCTCAAGGCTATTACAACGAAGGGCCGTACTATCAACGTTACGCGCTAATGCCGTTTGTTACGTTTGCTAAAGCAATTGAAAACAATGAGCCTCAACGCAATATTTTTGACTACCGCAATAAGGTTTTGCTTAAGGCGATAAATACCACCATTCAACTTAGCTACAATGGGTTGTTCTTCCCAATCAATGACGCAATTAAAAGCAAAGGCATAGATACTATTGAGTTAGTTTATGGTGTTGCTGTGGCGTACCAGCAAACAAAAGATACAGGCTTACTAGATATTGCTAAGCAGCAAGGGCGAATTGTACTCACTGGCGATGGTGTTGACGTAGCGAAGGCCCTAGATGAGAACAAAGCAACGCCTTATATTTTCGAATCGATGGCCTTGGGCGACGGTAAAGATGGCGATGAAGGTGCATTAGTAATTATGCGCACTGAAGAACCTCAGGGTGAAACAGTGTTATTTAAACCTGCAGCCAAAGGTTTAGGACATGGGCATTTCGATAAACTAACATGGCAGCTTTACGATAAAGGCAGTGAGATTGTAACCGACTATGGTGCGGCACGATTCTTAAATGTAGAAGCCAAATTTGGTGGTCGTTACCTTCCAGAAAATAATAGCTATGCCAAACAAACCGTTGCGCACAATACGGTAGTGGTTGATGAGCAAAGTCATTTCTCTTTTAACTTGGAAAAGGCGAATGCGAATGCGCCTACGCTACACTTCTTTGAAAATAACGAGCACGGTACAGTTGCTCGCGCCAGCATCGAAACTGCCTATGACGATGTTGTACTTGATAGAACGATAGCGCTGCTTTCTTTACCCACCTTAAATAAGCGCATTGTTGTTGATGTGTTTGATGTATCTAGTGACAAGCCGCACACCTACGATTTACCACTGCATTATAGCGGCCATTTAATTGATACTAACTTTGAATATCAGGGTTATACCAATACGTTATCTGCACTAGGAAGCGTAAGTGGATATCAGCACTTGTGGCTAAGGGCGAAGGGTATTCCGAAAGCTGATATGGCTAGAGTTACTTGGCTAAATAGTAACGGCCGTTTCTATTCACAACACAGCGTTGCAAAAGGCAACGAAACCTTTCTATTTACCCAGCTAGGAGCCGGTGACCCAAATTTCAATCTTCGCAACGAGAGCAGCGTGATACGCAGGGTAGAAGGTAAGGCGCATCACCAATTCGTTTCCGTTCTAGAGCCTCACGGTGAATACAACCCTAGTAAGGAATATACCTTGGGTGCAGAAAGCATTATTACATCAGTTCAGACAGTAAAAAACGACACATTGCTTTTACTTGTAATAAAGGCAGCTGAACAGCAGTTTCTAATAGCCATAAATACCACAGACGGTAGCGAGTCGACCGAGTCTGTTTCTTTTGATTTTGATAAAAACCGTTACACGCTTTCAAGCCGTTTCGCTGTGTATGCGCTGTAATTTTTTAGGATTTACGTTATGAATAAGCAAAGCGAACATTTTTTATTTGGCAACGAGACAGAGATTGAAGACTTAGGCAATGGCTTAAAGCGTCAAATGCTGGGGTTTAATCATGAACTTATGGCAGTAAAGGTATTTTTTGATAAAGGTGCAGAAGGGTATACCCATGCACATCGCCATTCTCAGGTGACGTATGTTGAAGAAGGTGAGTTTCATTTCAGCATTGGTGGTGAAATGAAGATTTTGAGGAAAGGGGATAGCTGTCTTATCCCACCTCACGTAGAGCATGGTGCAGTTTGCCCTACAGGCGGCATTCTAATAGATACTTTTAGCCCAGCTCGCGAAGATTTTGTGGGAGAATAATAATGAAAATTAATGGCTTGCGATGGTGGGTAATTGCCCTTATCGCGCTAGCAACCATAATTAACTACATCGATAGACAGGCACTCAGTGTGCTTTGGCCAGACATTGTTGAAGATCTATTTCCCGACGAATCTGCATTAGAGCGCAAACAAATTTATGCGAATATTTCTATTGTCTTCGTTTTCGCTTACGCCTTTGGGCAAGCTATTTTCGGAAAAATCTTCGATTGGATAGGTACCCGTATTGGGTTTGTATTATCAATAGGCGTGTGGTCTCTTGCTACCGTGCTTCACGCATTTGCACAAGGCTTTCTGAGTTTTGCTATTTTTCGCGCCATTCTTGGTGTAGCAGAAGCGGGTAACTGGCCAGGCGCAGCGAAAGGCAATGCCGAGTGGTTTCCAACTAAAGAGCGTGCGTTGGCACAGGGTATTTTTAATTCTGGCGCTGCGATAGGTGGAATAATTGCTATCCCAGCTATCGCTATGATGACCATTTACTTTAGTTGGCAGCTTATTTTTATTGTTGTGGGGTCTTTGGGCTTTTTGTGGCTGGTGCCGTGGCTTGTTCTTGTTAAAGCTCCGCCTGGCTCACACCCGTGGATAACTGATGAAGAAAAGCAGTACATACTCACTGGCCAGCGCATGGTTTCGAGTGATGACGCCGCTGATTGTGAGAGCGAATACAATCCCTCTACAAAGGAGCTACTGTCGAAAAAGCAAAGTTGGGGCGTAATTATCGCTTCCGCTGCTATCGACCCTATTTGGTGGCTATTTGTATTCTGGATCCCAATTTACCTTAACGAAGTGTATGGGATGGATGTTAAGTCTATTGGTCTGTATGGATGGGTTCCGTATGTTGGCGCCATGCTGGGCGCATGGTTCGGCGGCTTACTCGCGCAGAACCGCATAAAGGCAGGCTGGAATACCGATAAAACCCGAAAACTCGTTATCACGCTGGGTTGTGTGATTATGCTTCCTTCGCTACTGGCAATGGCAAATCCGGGGTCTGCAATTACAGCGGTGTTGATTATGGCTGTCATTTTATTTGGTTTTCAAACGGCTATCGGAAATGTTCAAACACTACCCAGCGACTTGCTGGGGAAAAAGTCGGTGGGAACCTTGTCTGGGTTTTCCGGAATGGCCGCGAAATTAGGCGCTGTGGGGTTAACTTCATTGGTACCCATGTTAACCGCCGATGGAAACTATACTCCTGCTTTTATTATTGGCGCATCGCTTGCCATTATTGCCGCTGCTGCGGTGTGGCTTCTTATTCCTAAAATCGAACCAATAAAGCAATAGTGTTTTTACTGTGGGCTCGATTTTATCAGCCCGCAGTCTCTATGAATTACCAAACAAGGCGTACCAAATGAAAAAGCTAAGCTTTATGGGCGAATGCATGGTTGAACTGCGCTCAAATGAAGGCTCTGATACATCGCTACATCAATCGTTCGCAGGCGATGTGTACAATTCTGCCGTTTACTTAAAGCGATGTTTTTCTGATATACAGGTGGGGTTTGTTACTGTCGTCGGAAACGACACCTTTAGCTCTCGCATGAAGGGCAACTTTGAAGTGGAAGGGCTAGACACCTCATTCGTGTTTTCAAATGAAAATCGCTCTGCAGGTCTTTATTTAATTGATACTGATGCTTCGGGAGAGCGCAGCTTTACCTATTGGCGATCACAATCTGCCGCTAAAACCATCATGTCATTCCTTAAACCAGAAGCGTTAAGCACATTGTCTGAAAACGATATGTTTATGTTCTCTGGTATTTCCATTGCCATTATCCCACGCGACGAACGGCCGTCGTTCTTCCGTTTTATTGAGGCGTTAAAAGAGAGTGGCGTAAAAATTGTGTTCGACCCTAACTATCGTGCACGACTTTGGGAAACACCTGATGAAGCAAGTAAGAACTTCAAGCAGGCACTTTCGCTTTGTGATGTAGCACTCGTTGGCGTGGAAGACATTATTGAGCTTTTTGATATTGAAAGTGCAAACGATGCCTTAGCCCTTTGCGAATCATTTGGCGTCAGTGAAATCGTTATCAAGAATGGACCTTTATCAGTGCTCACCGTGTTAGACGGTGAGCGTTTGGAGCACACTATTGTGCCAGTTGCCAACGTAGTCGATACCACATCGGCCGGCGATGCATTTAACGGTGTGTATTTAGGCGGCAGGCTTAATGATGTGCCTATTTCTCGTTCGGTTGAACTTGCAGCAAAAGCAGCAGGCACTGTGATTCAGCATCGCGGAGCAATCATCCCACGAGGAATCGTTGAAACGGCATTAGCTGAACAACGCTAAATAATTACTGAACAATTGACACTTATTTTTTGTTAGATGTAAGCGGTGGCACATCCATCACACTGTTTGCAGAACACCTTTCAGGTTAAGGCCTATTAACATTCAACAAATAGAGAGACCATTTTATGACACGCTTTTCTGAACTTATGTCAGGCCAAACCCTGTTGCCAATTATTCAGGCAGATTCCCCTGAACAAGGTGTGAATATTGCGAAAGCAATGTCGAAGGCAGGCTTAAACCTTGTAGAGGTTGTGCTTAGAACAGAGGCCTCACTTGAAGCGCTTAGCGCCATTAAGTCAGAAGTACCTTCACTCATTGTGGGGGCAGGCACAGTGATAAACGAAGAGGTATTATCTGCCGCTATTGAAGTGGGCAGTGACTTTATCGTGACGCCTGCGGTATCTAATTCACTGTTAAATGCGTTAGAGGCATGTCAGATACCTGTATTGCCTGGTGTGTCGAATACTGCAGACATACTTACGACGCTTGAAGCTGGTTTCACTGAACAAAAGCTTTTTCCAGCATCTCTATCAGGTGGTGCACCTTTTTTAAAAGCAGTGTCATCGGTATTTCGCGATGTTAAGTTTTGTCCGACAGGCGGCGTGAATCAATTGAACAAAACTGATTACCTTTCGCTACCAAACGTATTTGCAGTGGGTGGAACGTGGATCGCGAAAAATGAGTGGGTAAGCGAAGAAAATTGGGAAGCAATAACGCAGTCTTGCCAAGAGGCAAACGCATAATTTGTTGCTTAGAAGGGGCGTTTATCCGCCCTTTGTTCTCATTAACTAACCTACTTGTATGACCAAATTGTAGTTTGATGCACTTTTTTTTCGATTTTTTGTTTTAATTTTGTGCAATCGCCAAAAGGCGATTATAATTAAGTTGTTGATAATAAATGCTAATGTTTTGGTTTTGTTTGCTTTAGAGCTTGAATTGAAATATTACCAATTGCGTGTATATTGACGCTATATAAAGTTAAGAATAGCAATTTAGTTCGACGGGTAGTCTGCAACGGCAGAAAAATAAATATACCGCCAGAGCTAGAGAAAGTTGCACAGTGGGCGCGTAAGGCGCACTACGTTTAATTGAAAAGGTTTCGAACATGAAAAGTCGTCGAATGTTCTGGCAAATTGCAGAAAAAATAAAGGCGTTAATTGCATCAGGTCTTTACCCACCAGGAACGCGTTTACCCGCCGAGCGTGAGTTAGCTGAGACATTCGATGTAAGCCGTCCGACGATCCGAGAGGCTATTATTGCCCTTGAAGTACTTCAGCATGTTGAAGTGAAGACGGGGTCTGGCGTTTACGTACTCGATAAGCCAAAAGACAAAGAAGACGCTACCACAGAACAAATAAGTGCATTCGAGCTGACTCAAGCAAGAGCACTTGTAGAAGGTGAAGCGGCTGCTTTAGCTGCATTGTCGATTACTGATGAAGAGCTTTCTGCCCTTGAGAAGACATTAGAAGCAATGAAAACCGGGGTAAATGCGGAAGAAGCTGACCGTGATTTTCATATCATTATCTCACGTGCCACGCGCAATAAAGCCATACTGTTGGCAGTAAATAAGTTCTGGTCGTTACGAGACTCACAGCCTCAAATCATTCAAGCTTACAGCACGGTTTGTAGTCAGTCTGACCAAGATAGACTGGAAGAGCACTATGAAATCTTCGAAAGCTTAAAGGCTAGAAATTCACAGGCCGCGAGAGCTGCTATGCATGCTCACTTCAATCGCTTAATCGACGCGCTGTTTGCGGCGAGCGAGGCGCAGGCGCTAGAAGAAGTGAGAAAGAAAAGCAGTCAAACTCGCGATCTTTATTCATTAAGCCATTTGCGTACTAACTAAGCCATTAGCACGCAAAGTGAGCCATTAGCACGCAAAATGAGCCATCAGCGCACAAAATAAGCCATTAGCGTACGAACAAAGCCATTACCGTACAAAATATGCCATTTGGGAACGGACTTCTCCGTTCCACCTCATATCAGTGGTTGCTAGCTACCATGTTCATTCTCAATTGAATAAAAGCTGGCAACTGCACTCTCTGCTTCATTTGCAGAATTGTTTACGTGATATACACCTACCTTGAAATACAGATATTGATCATCTTCATCGTAACCACTATTTCCAATATTTAAAGAACGGGTGACGTCAGACTTTCCTTCTCTTGAAATCGTTGCGGTGAGCGTGTCACCTTCAGCGTCAATAACGTAGGTAAAACGCTCATTAAGTGCTATGCCATCAGTGGGGTTGTTTGCATCACTGTCTCGCGAGCCGATCATTTCTACCCATATTTCTTCTTTCTCACCATTCGCTGTTGCCACTGCTCTGCGCTCGTGGGCAAAGTAAATAGCGCCTAAGTTATTACTAGGCAACTTGCGGTAGTACAGGCGTATTGGCTCGTCATCGTTAGCATGTATTTGACCTATGATCACGCGGCCTATTTGGAAATTCTCGCCTGTAGTGGTAACTTCGTTTACCGCCATCTCAACCCGTAAACGACCATTCACGCCGCCTGCAGCATCTTGATTTGCCTGAGAGGCAGAGGAGAGTACCCAGTTGTTTTTATTAACGCCTTGGGTCTTAATACTGGTATCTCCGCGTCGCAACATTTCACGTAACTCAACGCGAACATAATTGGTGTTTACAGAGGTTTTAAAACCGCGTGTAGGAGAGCGCATCACTAACGCGCCATCGTTACCTACATAGAAATATTCGGAGTTGGTATACCCCTGCTGAAGCCTAGTTTCGCCTATGTTATCAGCCGTACCTGAGTCATCATTGTCTGTTGGAACGCTTAAATACCAGTCTTGTAAATCGATACCCGTAGTTGAAGTAAGTGCAGATGAAATTTCACCGTCGCCTTCAGTGCAATTGAATACCTGAAGCTCAACTATTGCGTTATCGTCATTAACAGAGTTTCCAAACGGGGTAACACGTATATAGCGAGACGTTACAAGCGCTGGTAATGAATAAAGCTCGAAACCCGCAAGCTGTGTATTTGAGTTGATATTTGATCGCTGTGTATCCCAGCTTTCACCATCTAGTGAGGTTTCAATAGAAAAGCGATAAGCGCGAGCTTCGCTGTCATACCACTTAATTTGAAGCGCACCTAGTTGTTGGTCGCTATCAAATGAAAGCACGAGCGCAGAATTAGTGCCTGTTGATTGCCAGCGAGAGGCGTTAGAGGTATCGCCGTCGATAGCTTTAGATGCATTAAAAGGCGCTTTTTCTTCTGTCGCCGATGCGCTTAACCCTGTTAATGGTAACGCGCTACATGCTTCCGTCTCATTTGTTGGAGGAGTGGGAGACGGTGTTGGCGCAGAGCTATCGTCTGGTAAAGGCGTTTGCGAGGTTGTGGACGATGAAGAAGAGCCACAGCCATTTAGCGAAGTAAGCGTTAGTAAAACAAGCAATAAGCGAAACATATGCATTCCTTACTGGCGTTGAAGAAAAAAAGGGCCCATGTTCGGGCCCCAATTACTCACAGTGAAACCTTGGTTAATAGCGGAATTGCACGCCAGCGAAGACTCTTTGACCGTACACATTAATTTCTGCAAAGTTGTCTTGGGTTGGGCGATACTGGCGTCTGGGCTCATCAAAGATATTGATAGCCTCTAGACTAAACTTCCAATTCTTATTCAGGCGATAAGACACACGCGCCTCAAATACTTCCGTATCGTCTATGAATCGAATAGCGCCAGGCGTATTAACAAACTGCTGGAAGTAGTTGCTTCTGTACTTGTAGTTAATAGATGCGCTTAAGTCTTCCCATTGATAATAGAGCTGCGTAGAAATAACGTGCTCTGAAAAACCGAACAGGTTAGCTGGTGCAACAATGCCCGTACGCGAAATTAAATCACCCGAGCTAGGGTCGATTACTGTTGATTCGCCGAAGCTCTCATCTTGAAATTCAAAATTCGAGTCTGCGTAGTTGTAGCTAAGCTTTATACCAAAACCACTTAACCAGCTATCTAGGTATGAAAATGAGTGTGTAGCGGTAATTTCAGCACCATAGATAGTGCTGGTATCGTCGCTAGTTTGAGGCGCAGTAACGATGGTTTCTAATTCTTCACCATCAACTTCAAAAATTTCGGTTTGAGACGTGTTTGAGAAGCCACCTTCAAAGCTTTTGTAATACAAACCAAGCGCAAGAATAGTATCTTCGTTTGGATACCACTCAATAGCGGTGTCTACATTCCAAGATAGGAAAGGTTCAAGTACCGGGTTACCTACTGCCACTGCGCGCGCAAGCGCATCAGATATCTCGCCAGTGTCGCTGTCTTCGTCTAGGCCTAAGAAGTTTCGGCCAAAGCCTAGGTCTGATGGATCTGGGCGTGACAGGCCGCGATAAATAGCGCCGCGAAACATAACCTCATCCGAGAGGTCTACGATTAAATTGAAGCTTGGAAGTAACTCAGTGTAATCACCGCCGCCTTCTACTTGAATGAGTTCGTCAGTAATAGGGGCAATACCTGTAATTAGGCCGTTTTCATCGCGTGTAGCCTGTAAGGGGCCTCGATATGACAGAGACGATACTTCTGTTCTTACAATCCGAAGACCAAAGTTGCCGCGTACACCATAATCATTTATGAAAGTGTCGTAGTCTGCCTGCAGATAGGCCGCGATGGTTTTCTCTTCAACGTCAACAGCTGCAATATCTTGTCTATCTGAATCATCAACCGTTGGGAAGGCGTTAGCTATCGTTAGCACCTCTCCCGCATCATTAGTCACTGTGCCTAGCAATGTCTCTGCTAAACAGATTGGATCGAACGTAGCGAAAGAGTTACCTGTTCCTGCGCTTATTACGTTACCTTCGCTATCAACGTTGGTGAAAAGCGGCGCGCCTCCGGTTTCATCGTCAAAGAAGCCTGATTCAGGAAATGCGTTGTTTCGGCAAGCATCATTAGCCATAGCTGCCGCTTCATCACTGAATGTTACCTCTGTTCGGTTGTTGGTACCACTGCCACCAGGTACGCTGTCATATTCTAACTTAGATAATCTAACACCACCTTTTACACCAATGATAAATTCAGAGTCTGGTATGTAGTCGAAGTCAGCGCGTACCGCTGAAATCTTGTTATTTCTAAATTGGTTTAGATCTAGGCGTGTTCTTGCTTCATCAGCAAAAGCACCGTGGTAGTTAACGTCGAAGTCTTGAAGTGTCCATGTAGGTACAAGAGAACCGTTGGCAAATATCTGTGCTGCAGTTCTTACTTCACCGTTACCATCGGCTCCCAGTACATCATTACCGTAGATGTCTACATCTTCCGACTGCAGTCTGGTTTGAATAATATTTTCGCGTCGTTCAGTTTCAGAGGTAGATAGGTCAAGAGATATGCTTAGTCTATCGTTTACCGTATAGTCGAAACGTAAGCCTCCTCCAGTGTACTCTTCAAGGCGTTCTGCAAATTGGCTGTTTGTTTCAATGTTTTGCGTAGCTGTAAATTGTCTTAGTGCACCGTTAGAGGTAGCCACAAGGTCAAAGGGCAGTCTTTCTGACGCTGGCGTGGTATAGCCATCAATGTGGTTGACTTCGGCAAAGACGAGGTCGTTTCTTACTTCACTAAAGGTTCTATCTGAAAGCTGTACGTCGGCATTTACCTCTAGCTTGTTATTAGGGCGCCACTGGATAGCACCGAAGAATGATTCTCTATCGTCGTCGGTAACGTTTTGTCTAAACGAGTTTTGTGAGCGAGAAAAGATAAACGGCTCCGAAGCATCAGGCGCAGCGCCGGTACCATCAGTAATTAAATTTAGCGCGCCACCGTTATCTTCACAGTCTGTGCGGCTGCTGTTAATTCCGTCACCAAATGCCGGTGAAACTCTGCATGCATCCCAACTCGTTCCTGTTCGCGCTTCCTGTTCGGGGTTGGTCGTTACATTCTTTTGATAGCCTACAGATATACCTATGTCGCCGAATCGATCAGTTTCAAATTGGTCCACAAAGCTACTGGTAATACGCTGGCCAAAGTCGCGAATAGGGTCTTCTAAATCTGTATTGTCTGGATTCCAGTTACCTTTATATTCAAACTGAAAGCGGCGTTTACCGAAATCTAATGGTTTGATGGTATCTAAATGTATTTGACCTGAAACACCGCCTTCAATCAGCTCAGCAGACTGTGTTTTATAAATCGCAACTTTATTAAAAAGCTCTGATGGAAATTGAGAGAAGTTTACAGAGCGGTCACCACTGCCGTTCGCTGCTTCACGACCGTTCATTACCGTACTGCCTAGATAAGGGCCAAGGCCTCGAATTGAAATTTCCGTTGCACCGCCTTGCTCTCTGTGAGAAGACGCGCCAGTAAGGGTTTCTAATGCCTCACCAATAGACAAAGCAGGCAGGTCGCCAATGTCGTCAGCAGAGATACCATCAACAATTTCAGTTGATTCACGCTTTATCGAGATAGAGCTTTGAATAGTACCTCGAATACCTTTAACTTCGATAATTTCGGTTGTTTCTTCATCGGCAGCATCTGCTTCTTGCGCTGAAACTGGGGCGCTCATAAGCAGACCTGCAGAGCACGCAGCATAAACCAGAGCTGGGCTGAAGTATTTGGCGCGAATGGCGTGTACGAACGGATTTGGTTTTCTCTGATTTATCATCGTGGCTTCCATAATGCTGTGTCTTTTGTTTTGTAGGGCTTTCAGCAATTTATTTGGTTATTAAATCTAACCAAAACGCATATCTGTTATTACCAATTTGTTTCATGGTGTAAAGCCAATGCTAAGGGTTTGTTTACGTATTGGCAACAAATTTACAAGAAAATAATTAAAATTGTCATTATTTCGCTTATCTATGAGACGGATAGCCAAAAGATGTAGATCGTGCTTTTATCTGCTAAAAGGCTATTAAATATATATAAATCAATTCATTAGTGTTTTGGTGTTCAGTGGTTACTGGTTCTCGATGTCAAAAAAATGTTATCAGTTTGTTTTTCTGGTGGTAATAATAAATTCTTTGTGGTTACATACCAATAACTATTTTGGTTGTATGTATTGGTAAGGTTGGTTTTCTCTATTGGTAAGTTTTTGGCAGTGGGGTTTATCAGCATCAAAGAAAATAAGCAGCGAGAGTAATAATGAAAAAAATAAGTATTTTAACGCTTAGCGCCTTAAGCCTAGGGCTTGCGGGTTGCGGTGGTGATGATGGTGCTACAAACCAGCCTGGTGCCTTATCTCTTTCTGGAACGGCAAAGGAAGGAGAGACGTTAACTGCATCAGTCAGTGACCCTGACGGTATTGATCAAAACACAGTGGTGTTTACGTGGTTTGCAGATGGTACACCAATAGCAGATGCAACCGATGCTTCTTACACGCTTACGGTAAATGAAGCTGGTACACGTATTCGAGTAGCGGTTACATACGTCGATCTGGGCAACACGCGTGAAGGTTTTACTACAGAAGAAACCGAGGTGGTAGAAACGTTGCCTGTTAACTTTGAGGGTGTTATTACCGTTTCAGGCTCTACAACGGTAGGGCAAACCTTAACGGCAGACATAACAGACGATAATGGTTTGTCTGGCACCGTAACTTACAGCTGGGCCTCAGACGGCGCTGTTATTGAAGGAGCAGTATCTAATTCGCTTGAGCTTGTTGAGGCTTACGAAGGAACTGTCATTACGGCTATGGCTTCATATGTTGACGATAGTGGATTTGACGAATCAATTACCTCTGAGCCTACTGAAGCTATTGCACCAGTACCGGCTGATAATGAAACTGGCTCGCTTGATGACCCAATTACTGGTGAGCTAACAGTAGGTGCCACGCTTACTGCACCTACCCCTGTTGATGCCAATGGCGTTTCAGGTGAAATTAGTTACCAGTGGCAATCGCGTAACGTTGGCGAAGATTTGTCTGCAGCGGTCAATATCGATGGTGCAACAGAAGCAACATTAGTCGTAACAGAAGCTGACTTAGGCAAAGTGCTTTCAGTTAACGTATCTTATATCGATGATGCAAACTATGAAGAAAACCTGTCGAAAAGTGCAGATGACCAAATATTTACGTTTTATGTGCAAGGTGAAGTGTCGCTCACTGCAGCGCTAGCTAACGCGCAAGAAGGCGATTCAATTGGTATCGCGGATGTATTAAATACAAGTGATACTGCAGATGATTATGAAGATATGGCGGAGCTTTCTATCGCACAAAATAATCTTCTTATTAAACGGGTAGCTGAGACTAACGCGGTCATTTCAGGCACTACGTGTATTGCATTCAGTTCGTCAGTCAGCGGTGTAGTATTAGACGGTCTTGTGTTCGAAGAGCTAGTGATACCCGTTGCGGGGAGCTGCGGCGAAGGCCGAGGCTCAATTGACCTAAACGGCTCTGGCAATACCATTAAAAACTCTAGTTTCTTGAGCGACTCAGGTGCTACGCGACCTAATTTAGGTTCAAGTGACGAGTCTCACTACATCACGGTTAGTGGTACCGACAATATTATTGAACGTAACCTATTTACTGGTAAAAGCGTCAACGAAGCTGAAGAAGGCTCTGCTATTAGCATGTTCCTAGGTGTCGGTGACACGCCTAACTCATTGGGCGATCATCAGCGTAACATTGTTCAATACAATCTGTTCAAAGACTTCCTACCTACCACTATTGACGGTGATGGAGAATTTGATACGGACTCAGGTAGCCACGCTGTTCAGGTTGGTCGCTCTGGTAGTGGCGATGGCGCGGGTCGCGGCGAACATGTGGTTCAATATAACCGTTTCGATCGCGTACTTGTGGATCGTGGTCTTATTATTGTTCAAGGTGGCGGTAATAGTATTCATGCCAACACGATTGTAAACTCTTGGGGGAATGTCGAGTTGCGAAATGGCTATGGTAATACCGTGTCGCAAAATATCATTATCTCAAGCGGAGAACCTTATACGGCAACCGTTGGCGGAGTAGAAGGTACTAATAATAAAGACGGTGGTATTGCTTTCACGCCTTTAGGCCATGCAATTACCGACAACTTTGTTGCTAACATCATTACTAATTCTTCAGACCGCGCAGCACTGCATATCGATTCTGATTATATCGACAGCGGTAACTCATCTACGCAAACACTGATTGATGCAGGCCTTGATTTAAATACGGTTATTGCTCGTAACACGATATTAAATACAACTAACGCCATTCAGTTTGAAGATGATTCTTCTCGCGACGGCGCAGAAAACTGTACTAATCTTGATTACACCTTGGACTTCGACAGTAACCTTATTGCTAATCAAAGCGCAGACAACAACATCTTCGGCACGGCTTCTGGTGCTGGTGCTACAGCGATTAAGCAAGATGAATATCCTGCTCATGGTTGTGCATTAGATAACGATTCTGACTATGATAATAACCATATTTATGCTCAAACCGTTGCTGATTTAACACCGATAATGCCAAAGCGCGATAACACATCTTTGGTTGATGGTGTTGATGGCAACATATTGGCTGACACTTCAGAAGACGGTGCAAGCTTGAGTGAACCCACTGCGAATAAGTTAGTGGAAGGTACGGGTAGCGATGCCGGTATTGGTGCAGCGCTGGACGACCTTATCTTTATTGAAGAAAATATGGTTGGGCCTTATTCAACGTGGGAAGCACCGGCTCAGAGTAACTAAAAAAATCAACTAAACAAATTAACTAGGCAAGGCAGTTTGGTATATCAGTTAAGCGAGTATTGAAGCTGTAGCCTTTTCGCCAACAAGTATTTTTGTCGGTAAGATAAACAAAAATGCCCCAATAAATGGGGCATTTTTTATATATTCACAATCGCAGTCAATAACAAAGGCTCTTCTAGTTCTCTTCTGGTGTACTTTCTGTCACCGTAAGTTCAGTAAAGGTTACTCGCGTGTAGTCACCATTTTTTTCATCTTCTTCCCAATTACCCGTGCCTAAACAGGCCGGATACCAGAATGCGGGGTCGTCTTTTGTGCTGCACTGGTTATAGGCGCCAGCTTTGAAGTAGTTCCAATCAAGGGTATAACCGTAGGGATGATCGTATTTATCTACCTGTCCATACGCATCAACGGCATTGGCAAGGTTAATGGAATACTCAATGGTTTCATGATTTTTTGACTCGAACCTAAGGTGCATGATATCGCCATGAACGTTCACGGTGTAGCTGAACGTCTCATCAAGCTTAATGCCTTGAGCGCCAGGGTCGGTACTGTCAGTCCACAGGTTACCCCAAACAGGATAGGCAATGTCTTTGCGCTTTGGGTCGCTTTTAGGAAGGTTTCGCTCATAGGTCCAAAATACCGAGCCGGTTTCGTGTTCAGGCCATTTTTTAAAATATATTTTTAGCGGTTCATTGCCCCAGCCAAAGCCTTTTACTTTCTTTTTCCATTTAGTTGCGTGAATTTGGCCTACAACCACAGAATATGCTGGTGGTTTCTCGGGATACTTAGCTCTTAGCGCTACATGATTCACTTTCAATGTGGCCTGCATTTTTCCACCCACACGGGCAAAGCGTCGCGCTATGGGGTTACTGGCAACGGTAAAGCTATTTTCTGCTGACTGTGTTTTAACTGACTTATTGTTGCCACGCAGCATGTGGCGCAGTTCGCTTCGCGTATTTGTAGAGTTCTTTGTAGTTAATGCTTTGTTAGGACTGGTGAACACCAATCCACCTTCGTTATTCAAATAGAAAAACGAAGGATGCGTAAAAGACTGAAGGTCTTCAACAGAAATGTTGTCAGCTTTTCCATCGTTGTTATCGTCAGCAGGTAACGTTAAATACCACTCACTTAAATCGTACTTTTGTGCAGGCAGCGCGAGGTCTTCTGCCCATACTGGACTTGTGGTTGCTAATGCAGTGGCGAGTACAGTAGAGAATGTACTAGAGATAACAAGCCAGCGCTTCTGGGTTGGCAAAATTGCTTTCATAAACAGGCCTTATTATGTAATTAATGCTGTATACGTAGGGCTGCGGTCGCATAGCATAGGTTAATGTTTCCGCAACTTCATAGTAACAATATTGCTATTGGTTTACCAATGCGTTCAATTTGGTTTTACATTTTATGGCTATTGGTAAGTTTTGGGTGGGTTTGCTAGTAGATTTAGATTAAGGGGTAATAAAAAAGCCAGATAGCAATGCTAACTGGCTTTTAAAAAAACGATGGTTAACAACAGTGTTCTGTTAACAGTCCACAATAAAGGCTTTTCAATGAGCCTTTTTTATTGACCTTTGATTTCGCTACGGCCTTTGTATGTAGCAGCGTCACCTAGTGCTTCTTCAATACGAAGTAGCTGGTTGTACTTAGCAACACGGTCAGAACGGCATAGTGAACCCGTTTTGATTTGGCCCGCTGCTGTACCTACTGCTAGGTCGGCAATAGTGGCGTCTTCAGTTTCACCTGAACGATGAGAAATAACCGCTGTGAAGCCCGCATCTTTCGCCATCTTAATAGCGTTAAGGGTTTCAGTTAGTGAACCGATTTGGTTGAACTTGATAAGGATTGAGTTACCAATACCGTTATCAATACCGCGCTTAAGAATTTTAGTGTTAGTTACAAACAAGTCGTCACCAACTAGCTGTACTTTGTCGCCAATCTTCTTAGTTAGGCTTGCCCAGCCGTCCCAGTCGCTTTCGTCCAGGCCGTCTTCAATAGATACAATTGGGTATTGTGAAGAAAGGTCAGCAAGGTAATCGCCAAACGCTTCTGAATCGAAGCTCTTGTCTTCACCAGATAGTACGTATTTGCCTTCTTTATAGAATTCAGACGCCGCGCAGTCTAGTGCAAGGGTGATGTCTTCATTCATTTTATAGCCAGCGTTTTCAACGGCTTCTACGATTACTGCAAGCGCTTCAGCGTTTGAGCTAAGATTAGGGGCAAAACCACCTTCGTCACCAACTGCTGTATTAAGACCTTTAGCAGACAGTACTTTCTTAAGAGCGTGGAAGATTTCTGCACCCATACGTAGTGCTTCTTTGAAGCTCTTCGCGCCAACTGGCTGTACCATGAATTCTTGAATGTCTACGTTGTTGTCAGCGTGCTCACCACCGTTGATGATGTTCATCATAGGTACTGGCATAGAGTATTGGCCAGATGTACCGTTTAGGTCTGCAATGTGCTCGTAAAGCGCTACGCCTTTTTCCGCCGCAGCCGCTTTAGCTACAGCAAGAGAAACTGCAAGAATTGCGTTCGCACCAAGGGTTTCTTTGTTTTCTGTGCCATCAAGGTCAATCATGATGCCGTCGATATCAGCTTGCGCTAATGCGTCTTTACCGATAAGCGCTGGCGCGATGGTATCGTTAACTGCTGCAACTGCCTTTGTTACACCTTTACCTAGGTAACGAGACTTGTCGCCGTCGCGTAGCTCTAGTGCTTCGCGGCTACCAGTAGATGCACCAGATGGTGCTGCAGCACGGCCCATTACGCCTGATTCTAAGTATACATCTGCTTCTACGGTAGGGTTTCCGCGTGAATCTAAGATTTCGCGTCCGATAATGCGACTAATTTTCGCCATGTTTTTTCCTCAACAATTGAATGGGGTGCAACGGGAGAGAGCACCCCTTTTATTAGAAATTAGTGATTTTCTTTCTGGTATTTTCCTGCCGCAGCAACGAAACCAGTGAATAATGGGTGTCCATCCCGAGGAGTTGATGTGAACTCAGGGTGGAATTGGCCCGCAATGAACCAAGGATGATCAGGGATTTCCACCACTTCTACAAGTCGCTTGTCAGTGGACAAACCACTTACCTTTAATCCAGCGGCTTCGATTTGGTCACGCAGGTTGTTGTTCACTTCGTAACGGTGACGGTGACGCTCATAAATTTCGGCATTACCATACATCTCATGAACTTTTGTACCTTCAATAAGGTGACATAGCTGACTACCTAGACGCATGGTACCGCCAAGATCTGAGTTTTCTGTGCGAGTTTCAGTTGTTCCTGCAGCATCTAACCACTCAGTGATTAGGCCGACTACAGGGTAAGGGGTTTCAGAGTCGAACTCTGTGCTGTTCGCGTTTTCCATACCCGCAACATTACGAGCGAATTCGATAAGTGCTACCTGCATACCTAAGCAAATGCCAAGATAAGGGACTTTGTTTTCACGAGCATAACGCGCAGCAGCAATTTTGCCTTCTATACCGCGCTCACCAAAGCCACCAGGTACTAAGATAGCATCAAGTTGTTCTAGAATTTGGGTACCTTTGCTTTCCACGTCTTGTGAGTCAATGTGGTGGATGTTCACAGTCAGACGGTTTTTAAGGCCAGCATGCTTAAGCGCTTCATTAACAGACTTATAAGCGTCAGGTAATTCAACATACTTGCCTACCATGCCAATGTTAACTTCTGCAGTAGGGTTTGACTCTGCGTAAAGTACTTGTTCCCACTCAGATAAGTCGGCTTCTTCACACTCAAGACCGAAGCGGTCTACAACTAGCTGATCCATGCCTTGTGCTTTAAGTGCAGCAGGGATGCGGTAAATGCTGTCTACGTCTTTCAAAGAAATAACGGCTTTGTCAGCAACGTTTGTGAATAGAGCGATTTTCGAGCGCTCACTAGCCGGCAATGCACCTACTGAACGACAAACGAGAATGTCTGGTTGAATACCAATCGAGCGAAGCTCTTTTACCGAGTGCTGCGTAGGCTTAGTTTTTACTTCACCTGATGCTGGCATATAAGGTACAAGCGTTAGGTGCATGAACATAGCGCGTTCACGGCCTACTTCGGTACCTAGCTGACGAATTGCTTCCAAGAAAGGTTGTGACTCGATGTCACCTACGGTTCCGCCCACTTCAACAATAGCTACATCATGACCTTCAGCACCTTCAATTACGCGGCGCTTAATTTCATTGGTGATATGAGGGATAACCTGAATAGTTGCACCAAGGTAATCACCGCGACGCTCGCGCTTTAACACTTCTTCATATACACGGCCGGTAGTGAAGTTGTTGCGCTTAGTCATGCGGGTGCGAATAAAACGCTCATAGTGACCAAGATCAAGGTCGGTCTCAGCGCCGTCATCGGTAACAAATACTTCACCATGCTGGATAGGGCTCATAGTGCCCGGGTCGACATTGATGTAAGGGTCGAGTTTTAACATGGTTACGGTGAGACCGCGAGCTTCCAGAATTGCGGCCAACGATGCTGCAGCAATACCTTTACCTAGCGATGAAACTACACCACCGGTGACGAAAATATAATTTGTCATGCGAAACCTAGAACGTTTGGGTTGTATGGTAAATATAGGCTGAGTTTAGAACAAAACCAGCTACACTTTGGACGGGGCGATAGTATACGCAAATTCATGTGGGCAGACAATCAATTTGCCCACATGATGCGCAATTTATACGCGCTTTAGCTTGCTTTAAGATTGGCTCAGGCGCTTAAGTGTGTAGATAAGGTCTAGCGCTTGGCGCGGTGATAGCTCATCGGGTGACAAGTTTTCAAGGGCTTCTACTACCGGGTGCGGCTTATCAGGGAACAGCATTTCAGCTTGGTCTTTGGTATTTGATGTAGCTTTAACTGATGCGCTTGTTTTATTTGCACCTTTTACCGAGCTCTTCGCTACAAAAGCCTCATCGTTGGCTTTCTCTGATCCATCTTCCGTGCTGGTCATAAGGTGTGATGATTCCAACACCGCAAGCTTCTGTTGCGCCGCTTTTATTACCGCCTTAGGTACGCCTGCAAGTTGGGCAACTTGTAAACCAAAGCTTTTGCTCGCCGCGCCTTCTGATACGGTATGCATGAAGCGTATAGTATCTTCAAACTCCATCGCGTCTAAGTGCACATTCACTACGCCACTTTGCGTTTCCGGAAGTTCAGTTAGTTCAAAGTAATGCGTGGCAAAAAGCGTATAAGCATTCAGCTGCTTTGCTAAATAACTTGCGCATGCCCAAGCCAGTGACAATCCGTCATAGGTACTGGTACCTCGGCCTATTTCATCCATTAATACCAGAGAGTTTTCTGTAGCATTGTTTAGAATGTTCGCCGTTTCTGTCATCTCAACCATAAAGGTAGAGCGACCTGAGGCTAAATCATCTGATGCACCAATACGGGTAAAGATGCGATCAAGTTTTCCAATGTGTGCATTTTCTGCAGGCACAAAACTGCCGATACAGGCTAGTAACGCAATCAGCGCTGTTTGGCGCATGTAAGTTGATTTACCGCCCATGTTCGGGCCAGTAATAATTAGCATGCGGCGCTCGGTATCTAGCTGTAGCGGGTTGGCAATGAAGGGGTCTTTCATTACATTCTCAACCACAGGGTGGCGGCCGGCATCATAAGTAAGCGCACATTCTTGACTCAAGTGAGGTCGATACCAATCAAGGGAGACTGCGCGTTCGGCAAAACAGCACAGAACGTCGAGCTTGGCTAGCGCCGCGGCAGTTTCAATTAAGTTGTTTAAGTGTGGCGCAAAGTTGTCGAATAAGGCTTCGTAAAGCTGCTTTTCAAGAGCTAGTGCAGCACCCTGACTGCTTAGCACTTTATCTTCGTGCTCTTTAAGTTCTGGCGTTATATAACGTTCAGTGTTTTTAAGGGTTTGCCTTCGAATATATTCAGCAGGCGCTAATGCACTGTTGGCCCGGCTAATTTCAATAAAGAAGCCATGAACTTTGTTATAGCCCACTTTTAGCGTAGAAATGCCGGTGCGCTCGCGCTCACGCTGTTCCATAGCGTCTAAGTAGTCGGTAGCACCTTGTGATAGCTTGCGCAATTCATCAAGTTCGGCGTTGTAGCCCTCGGCAATCACGCCACCATCCCGTATTACCACTGGCGGGTTATCAATAATGGCATCGTTTAACAGGGCTTGAAGCTCAGGGTAAGTGCCAATGGTTTCGCAGATACTTCTGATTTGGCCTGTGTCGAACCGAGCTAGAGCATCTTGTAAGTCAGGCAGGGCGTTAAAGGCATTTTTTAGGCGAGCGAAGTCCCGTGGTCTCGCTGAACGAAGGGCTAAGCGCGCCATAATACGCTCAATGTCACCAATGTGTTTGAGCGCTGCGCGAATATCTTCAGGGTCGTCATTAATGAACGTTTCAACAGCATCCAAGCGGCTGTGCAGTTCATGCTGATCAGTTAAAGGCGAGTGAATAACACGCTGTAGCATACGACTACCCATGGCCGTAGTGGTGGTATCCATCACGCTGAACAGCGTATTTTCCTGTCCGCCCGACAAATTATGGGTAAGTTCTAGGTTTCTGCGGGTGGCAGCATCCAGCTGCACGCGGCTGTCTTGCTGTTCGGTCTGAATGCGGCGAATGTGAGGCAGAGCAGTGCGCTGGGTATCCTTTACATATTGTAAAACGCAGCCCGCTGCGCCTAAGCCTTTAGTGACGCCTTTTATTCCAAAGCCATCTAATGTTTTGGTTTCAAACTGTGCGTTTAATTGCTCTGTGGCGGTATCAATGTCGAATTCCCATTCAGGACGGCGTCTAAGTCCTTTGCGGTTTTCAACAAGAGACAAGCTTTCAAATCCTTCAGGATAGAGCAGTTCTGCTGGGTTAATGCGCTGAATTTCAGCAAGTAGGCTTTCATCGCTGTCACATTCAAACACAACAAAACGACCGCTTGTAACATCTAGGGTTGCCAGACCATAGTGCATACTGTGACCACAAACGGCGGCCAATATATTATCGCGACGTTCTTCAAGCAATGCTTCGTCGGTGACTGTACCGGGTGTAACAATACGCTGTACTGCGCGTTCAACAGGGCCTTTACTGGTGGCTGGGTCGCCTACCTGTTCACAAATGGCTACTGACTCGCCCATTTTCACTAAGCGTGACAGATAACTTTCTACCGCATGATAAGGCACACCAGCCATAGGAATAGGTTCACCACCAGATTTTCCTCTGGCTGTTAATGAAATATCCAGTAATTCAGCAGCTTTTTTGGCATCGTCGTAAAACAACTCATAAAAGTCGCCCATGCGATAAAACAGTAAAATATTCGGATGCTGCGCCTTAATAGTCAGGTATTGGCGCATCATAGGAGTATGTGATTCCAAAAAATGCCTCTGCGAATTTGTTGCTGGGTTTAATGCCTGTTGAGGGGAATAAATGATAAACTCACGCCCACTAAGATCAAGCGAAGATCTGATAAAGCACAACAGGTGTAATTAGGTATATCCAAATGAGCACAACATTTTCAACTGATTCGACAGCAAACGCCACCCCTTTAACGCTTGATAGCGCATTATCTGCGCAAGTTCAGGTGTTAGGCGACGCACTAAGGGAAAAAGGTTGGACTGTATCAAGCGCTGAATCCTGCACAGGCGGAGGAATCGCTTTTGCTTTTACCAGTGTGGCTGGCAGCTCTGATTGGTTTAACCAATCCTGGGTGACGTACTCAAACGACGCAAAGCAAAGCATACTGGGCGTAACAGAGCAGACGCTAAAAGAGTACGGCGCGGTGTCGAAGCAAACGGTAATTGAAATGGCAGACGGCGTGCGCCGTAATAGCGGAGCGCAACTTGTTGTAACGGTTAGTGGCATTGCCGGTCCTGGCGGTGGTAGCAAAGAAAAACCAGTGGGCACGGTATGGTTCGGCTTTTTATGTGGAGAACACGAAGCGCAAATTAAACAGGTGTTTAGCGGCAATCGCGACGAAGTACGTCAACACGCTATTAGCTTTGCGATTACTCACTTAGTTAAAATGTTGAGTGAAAATTAAAAACACTGGTTGAAACTGTATGCTTGTACAGTATAGAATGTGATCATTATTTGGTAATTTCATACAAGATATGGAAAACACCAATACGGAATTTAACCGCAAATCCTAGAGGATACATACGTGGACGATAACAAATCAAAAGCTTTAACCGCCGCAGTTGGCCAAATTGAAAAGCAATTTGGTAAAGGCGCAATTATGCGCTTAGGCGATAACCAAGCCATGGATATTGAAGCGATTTCTACTGGCTCTCTTACCATTGATATCGCTCTAGGTATAGGCGGTTTGCCATGTGGACGTGTTGTTGAAATCTACGGGCCAGAATCATCAGGTAAAACCACGCTAACACTTCAAGTTATTGCTGAAGCGCAGCGCAAGGGTAAAACCTGTGCTTTCGTTGATGCTGAACACGCACTAGACCCGGTATATGCTGAAAAACTAGGCGTAAACATCGACGAACTATTGGTATCTCAGCCTGATACTGGTGAGCAAGCGCTAGAAATTTGCGACATGCTTGTACGTTCAGGTGCGGTAGATGTTGTTATTGTTGACTCGGTAGCGGCGCTTACACCCAAAGCTGAAATTGAAGGTGACATGGGTGATTCTCACGTTGGTCTTCAGGCGCGTCTAATGTCGCAAGCGTTGCGTAAGCTTACTGCAAACATCAAGCGTTCAAATACACTGTGTATCTTCATTAACCAAATTCGTATGAAGATTGGTGTTATGTTTGGTAACCCAGAAACTACAACCGGTGGTAACGCGCTTAAGTTCTACTCTTCTGTTCGTCTAGACATTCGCCGTATTGGTGCAGTGAAAGAAGGCGACGAGGTAGTTGGTAACGAAACTCGCGTTAAGGTAGTGAAGAACAAAGTTGCACCTCCGTTTAAGCAAGCTGAATTTATGATCCGCTACGGCGAAGGTATCAGCAAAGAAGCTGAGCTTATCGACCTTGGTGTTAAGCAAAAGCTAGTTGATAAAGCGGGTGCTTGGTATAGCTACAAGGGCGACCGCATTGGTCAAGGTAAAGCGAACGTAATGAAGTTCTTGAAAGAGAACCCTGAGATCGCAAACGAGATTGAAACTAAGATCCGCCAAGAACTTTTGCTTTCTAAAACAATGAAAGCAGAGGAAGCGGTACCTCAGCAAGAAGACGATGTGCTTCCTGAGTAAAATTAGCGCTTAACCGCATATTAAGAACCCACCGCTAGGTGGGTTTTTTTATGGCTTCATCAAAGGGTATATTAAGAAATATTTACTAACACTTAATGCAAGGCTGAAACTTGTACAACAAATAAAAACAAGGAATGCTGTAATAAATATTTGTAAGTTCAGACTACTAGGGTGCAATGGCCATTACTGCCAAAGCTGGTTAGTACGCTAAAACAACTTTAAACAAATAGAACGGCATAATTTGCGGCTACAGCAAAGCAAGCCTACAACAATAATGAACGGTGCTACTGTTCACACGTGAGAAGAGGGAAGGGAAATGATTGAAATATCAGGCCTTGCTAAGCGTTTTGAGGTGGAGAACCCAAAAAAGCTTAGCGAACAGGAAAAAAAGGACCCGCGATTAAAAGGGCGCTATTTCCAGTCGGTAAGGGATGTGTCGTTTACTTGCGAAAAAGGACAGGTGCTTGGGCTGTTAGGGCCAAATGGAGCTGGCAAAACAACCACACTTCGCATGCTTTCAACAGCACTAAAGCCTGATAGCGGAAAAGTTATCATTGGTGGTGAGGATGTGCTTTCTAACCCTAATATTGCCCGTAAAAAAATTGGCTTTTTATCTAGCTCAACGGGCCTTTATGGTCGTTTGAGTGGCCGAGAGAATATTAGCTACTTCGGTGAGTTGCACGGTATTCCAAAAAATGTGATTAACGCGCGTATTGAAGAGTTAGCTGATTTACTCGATATGCAAACCTTCCTTGATAGACGTGCCGAGAATTTCTCATCAGGGATGAAGCAAAAAGTTTCTATTGCTCGCGCTGTTATACACGAGCCTGAACTAGTGGTGCTTGATGAACCTACTACCGGCCTTGATATTATGGCAACGAGTACCGTGATGGAATTTATTCAGCGCCTTAAAGATAAAGGTACCCCGGTTATTTTCTCTACTCACCACCTTGATGAGGTGCAAACCCTTTGCGACAAGGTGACCGTGATTAACCAAGGTGAAACGGTATTTAACGATTCGCTAGCCGCCTTTAGCGCTTTGTCTGGTAATGACGGGGCTGGCGGGCAAATGCATAAGAGCTTCCTAAAAACACTATCAATGGATTCTGAGGAGATGGGTAATGTGGTTAATCTTTAAAAAGGAATTCAAAGAACTATTACGGGATAAGAAAACCATCATATTCATGATTGGTCTACCGCTTTTATTATTCCCAGCTATTTTCGGTGTCGCGTTCTTTTTCATGAGTTCAGCGGCGGATAAAGCGGAAAATAAAATACTGAAATACGCGATAGTTGGTGAAGCTTACGCGCCAGCAATTGTACAGTCTTTTAACGACGCATCAGATAAATTCGAACCGGTTGCGATTGGCGATGAGACTGACTACGCCAAACTCATCAAAAACGAAACGTTGGATTTTGTTTTGGTTATTCCAGAAACCTTTGATAGCGATGTTTTGCGTTCAGGTCAGCATAAGATTGAGCTTTATCTCAACGATGCTGGTCTAAATAAGGTGATGGGGCGCGTATCCGACATCATTGATGAATATACCGATGCATTCCAACAAACCGCTTTTGCGCAGCTTAATCTAGATGAAACTCAGCAAGAGGCCTTGCTAAAGCCAATCAAGATAGAAAAGCAAAATGTCGCCGACGATCGCGAAGTGTGGGGTGAACGCTTAGGCGGTATGCTGCCATATTTCATCTTCATCTTGTGCCTTCAAGGCGCTATGGCCCCAGCGGCTGACTTAGGCGCCGGTGAGAAAGAGCGGGGTACATTAGAAACACTACTTATATCGCCGATGGACCGTCATAAGCTGGTACTGGGTAAATTCTTTACTATCGCTACTGCGGGGATAATTACTGCGCTTATTACCGTTTCTTCCATGGCTATATGGGGACTGGTGTTATCGCAAGGCATGGCCGTTGAGTTTGTGGTTAAGATCATGTCGATGATTGGTCTTGTGGACTTCCTGCTGATCTTTCTAATGTTGGTGCCAGTGGTGGCAGTTTTCGCCGCTATTCTACTATCACTTTCAATTTATGCTCGCTCGTTTAAAGAGGCGCAAAGCTACATGGGGTCGTTAATTATGGTGGTTATTTTCCCTGTAATTATAGCCATGATGCCGGGTGTAGAGCTTAAAGGCGGCTGGGTTTGGGTACCGCTGACTAACGTTGCCCTAGCGATGAAAGAGCTGTTCAAAGGTACCATGGACTACTTTGCGCTCTTTGGCATATTTACGTCTACCGCAGTGATTGCAACCGGATTAATTTTCTTCTGTATCCATTGGTTTAACAAAGAAAAAGTGTTGTTCAGATAACAGCTGTGATTTGAGTATTTTCTCAAACATATCAATGCTATGACGAAAGCCGTTTGGTGTTTGTTAAGGCTCCCCGAACAGTCGGATTACCCACCTGTTCGGGGAAGTTCAAACAACCCAAACGGCTTTTTTAACGTCTATTTTGGATAAGTCAAAATAAAGCTCGCTCCACCTAAAGCACTTGGCTTTACGCTTGCGGTGCCTTTATGCCAGTATTGAATTCGCTGTACAATGGCAAGCCCCAAACCTGCACCACCAGAGTAGCGGACACGGCTATTGTCGGGTCGGTAAAAAGGTTCGAATATACGCTCTGCTAAACTCGGAGCTACACCGTCGCCGTCATCACTCACTGAAATAGTAATGGTATCTGGAGTTGACTGAATTTCGATTGCTACTTTACTGTGCGCATGTCGAATGGCATTGGTAAGGAGGTTAGACACAGCTCGCTCCACAAAATGGCCATCCCCTCGTAGTACTACGTTTTCTCCTATGACCGCTAACGCCTTGTCAGTTGTCAAAGATAGACGCTCGATTAGGTTTTCGCAGAGTTCCTTGGCAGGAATATCTGAGATGCTAAGCTCAGGTGTAATGGCATCGTACTGAGTGTAGTCCAGCATTTCTTGTACTAAGCCTTCTAGCTCATCGATATCAGCAAGGATCCCATTCCAGGCTTCACTACTTGGATCGGGGTTCATTTCCAGTGCAAACTTTAATCTAGCGATAGGGGTTCTAAATTCATGTGCCACAGCGCCGGTCAATTCTCTTTGATCTCGAAGCAAACCGTGCACGCGCTCACTCAGTAAGTTAAGCCTGTTGGCGATAGGCTGCATAATCGAACGTTTTTTGAGTGAAATAGAAAGTTGCTCTGTCTCATGTCCTAGATGACTGACTTCGCGGGTAATATGTGAGAGATCACGCCATAATGGCCATAACCAGACCGCCATTGCTAAACCAAGTAAAACTAGAAAGACAAAAAGGTAAACAATCAGGTAAGGCGTTGATACTTTTTCGTAGGGCAACGTAAGTGCTATAAACTCCTTATTGCCGATGGGCGCGTAAATATATTTGGCTTGTTCGTCGAACAGCGTTATCGATCGGTTATTGGATATTGCGGCTCGCTCGGCGTCTGACCAGCCAACCGAGCCAATGGGCTTGATTTCATAGTTTACGCCTGTCGAGTGTAACCTTTCTTTTAGTGATGATCTATCTGAGACAACGAGAGGCAACATTGCCTCTAAAATTTGTGCTTCTTTGGTTTGTTCGTAATTTTCGTTAGGTAATACTAGCTCTAATGTGCTGCTAATCAGTACCAGCGCGATAGCTACAAAAAGGTAAAAACTGACAAACAAGCGCGTCATTTCTCTCCCCAAGCATCGCTTACAAAAAAGAAGCCTTTGCCCCATATTGTCTTGATGCGATAAGGGTTTTGAGGATCATCGGAGAGCTTTTTTCTAAGGCGAGATACACGTACGTCAGCTGACCTATCAAGACCATCGTACTCACGACCAATCAGTTTTCTATAAAGGGTAGTTCGGTCGACTAGCTGTGAAGCATTGTCAGCAAGTAAGCAGAGTAAATCGAATTCATGACTTGTCAGCGTAATAACGTTATCTGCAAGCGTCACTCGACGTGAGGCTTTATCAATAGAAAGCGAACCAAAACGCAACACATCGCTATTACTTTCTTGTGGTAACGCCGATATTGTTCGTCTTAATAATGCATTGATTCGCGCCAACAGCACGCGTGGCTCTACGGGTTTTACAACGTAGTCATCTGCACCAATTTCAAGCCCTATCACTTGGTCAAAGTCTTCATTTTTTGCAGTCATAAAAAGAAGCGGACCCGTATAGAATTGTCTTAACTGGCTACACAGAGCAAAGCCGTCTTCACCTGGCAGCATGACATCAAGTATGACTATATCTGGTATAACAGTTTTTACTAACTCAACAAGACCTTCACCGCATGCTAGTCTAGAAACGTTAAAGCCGTTGCGTTCGAGGTACTCAACGACCAATGCCGCTAAACGTTCGTCATCTTCTACTAATACTAAGTTTTTCATTAGAACAAACTCCACGGGTTTCTTACACGCCGCCGGTGTGTAGAGGCTTTTCGATATTTCACCTTAAGCATAACTGAGGGGGCTTTTCCGTCATCTCCACTTTTAAGAGTGAGTGTAGAGTCTGCCTCCAATTCTAACCTATACTTAGTGGGAAGCTGATCGGGTAACCAACAACCTAATAGGCGATTGTTTATGTGCAAACATTGCTCACTCGAACTCATTTCCGGGTAGGTCAGAGTGATAGGTAATATGCAAACTTCACCTTTTTGAGAGGCAATACACTCGCTTGGAAATACAGAAAAAAACGCGGGGCTTTTTTCTACTGAGAACGTAGGTAGGCATGGCAGTAAAAGGGCGGTTAGCAGCAGAATACGCATCACGTCACCCTAAAACCGGTAGCCAACGCCAAAGAACATATTGGTAACATGGCGCCTTGATACCAATGGGCTATCAGTCATCCCACTGCCCAATGTCGTAAATTGAATTCTACCAAGCCAAAACCACTGTTGGTTTATCGGTTTGTTGAAGAGAATTCCCCCGGTAAATTGAATTGTGCTACTTGCGCCATACCACAGTGTTTCATCATTAGTATCCCGCTGGCTTATACCGTAGTAGTAGTCAATTAAGTCACTACTTTTATAGGTAACAGAAAAGTGAGTAGTTAGAGCCCAATCTTGCCAATTAAAATTGTGCTGATATCGCCCTGTTGCACTAAAGCCATTATGAACACCAAGAGCATCATGAATGAAAGTAAACGACCACCTATCATTATCGTTAAACCAATTCGTGCGCAATCCTGCATCCAGTGACCAATCGCGTTGTGCGATATCGTTTATTGAAATATAACGAGGAGGATCTTCCTCACCATTCCCTGGGCTTGGCGTACCTGCACCATCGGTTGCACTATTTGTGGGTAAAAAGATATTACTGGGTTGCCAAAATGCGAAATAGGCGCGTTCGGTGTTGGCACGTAGGAAAACTTCGGTTGTTAAATCTTGTTTGGGCTGCCATTGATAACCAAACTCGCCGTTGTCGAAGTATGCATGTTCACCATACCAAGCAACGTCTGGCAATATTATTAGGGGAATAGCGTCGCCATCTACTAATGGGTTAGTGCGAGCCCCAGCACCGAAGGCCACGCCAATTGACCAGTTGTCTTCTTCAATACAAACGAGCTTGTTTTCACAGGCCGCTACTGAGGCGTGATAAGCGCTCGCGAAAAACAAAATAAGTAAAAAGCGCGACAACACACAAAGTCCCTTTATCGAAATCGAGGTATCAAGATTACCAAACTGCTCAGTATGAAGCAGTACCCGATTACAAATTGTCACATTTATATTCAGTTTGGATCTGAATGATATGTAATACGAATCTATTATGGATTTCAACGTTTCAACTAAAAAGGACATGAAACATGAAATCTAAAAGCGGGATAGACGGTATTTCAAAATGCATGGCAGTACTGATTTTCTCTACGTGCGTGATTACTGCATGTAGTAGCGGTGATGGTGGGGATGACGAAAATGTAATGCAGCTTTCCCTTACTTCCACCTCTGACGTTCCGTTGGGGCAGAGTCCAAATATATCAGCCAGTCAGTATGTTAAAAACGGACTTTATATAATAAACGTTCAACAAAGGAGCTCCACGAGTGGAGACGGCGCTGATTCACCGGCTGCAGCACCTGAATTTTCGACAACAACAACACAAATTGAAGGTGTGGACGAAGCTGATCGTATTGAGTATGACGGTGAGTATTTATATGTTGCAAACTTACCAACGTGGGATTCACAACCGGGAACGGAAAATCGAGTACGGATACTAAAGCGTCAGGACGACTCTTCCCTTGATGTCGTCGCAAACATTCCCCTAGAGTCTGAGCATGAAATGACGGGTATGTACCTTCACGATGAACGTCTAGGCGTTATTACCCGTAAATTTGGTTACTATCCACTGGTAGACGCCGTTGCTATTACAAGCCCATGGAACAGCCCTGACAACGATACGAAGATTCAGTTTATTGACGTTGCCACACCAGAGACCCCCGCCATCCCTTATAAACTCAAAATTGATGGGCGACTGATTAGCTCAAGGCGTGTAGGAAACGACTTATATTTAGCTATGCAATATGTGCCAACGGCTGACAATTTGCCAGCCGTTGGTGATAGCAACAGCAGTCGCGAGGCGTACTATCGACGCCTTCTAGAGTTGGACAACAGCTTATTAGTTCCAAATATCACCATTAATGAACAATCGTCACCGCTTTATCATTTAGATGACTGCCTAGTACCTGAAAATGCGAGTAGCAAGAATGGGCACGTGCAGATGCTTAGCGTGGTAAAGATTAATATGTCATCTCCGTCTACCTATTCGGCGTTATGCACTATTGTTGAAGCCGAGGGCTTGTTCATGACCCACAATAATATGTATTTACACGCAACACAGGGAAATGACACTGTCATTCACAAAGTATCTTTAGAGAATGGTATTGAATATCAAGCGACGGGAAAGGTACGAGGTTCATTCGGTTGGAATAGCTCTCCACAGCTGAAGATGTCTGAACGCGATGGCTATTTTATGGCGGTAACAACGGAAGGCCTTCTTGCTGATAACCCTGAACACTTTCTACATGTTCTAACGCAGCAAGGGCGAAAGCTTGAGGAAGTGGCTTCGCTACCAAACGACAACGAGCCGTCACCAATAGGAAAGCCGGGAGAAGATGTTTATGCGGTGCGTTTTTTTGAAGACAAAGCGTATGTTGTTACCTTTGAGCAAGTCGACCCACTTTACGTCATCGACCTTTCCGATGCAGAAGCACCTTTTATTAGCGGGGAGCTTACTATACCTGGTTTTTCGAGTTACCTGCATCCCATGGAGAATGGGCTGCTTTTAGGGATAGGTCAGCAAGTGATTGGGGCTAATATTCCAGAGGCTGGTGAGCAGCCAATGACCACACCTGTGGAGGATGGAATGAAGGTTAGTTTATTTGACGTATTAGACCCTGAGAACCCCATTTTACTGAATGAATATGTATGGTCTGATACCTATACAGGAGCTGAGTATGATTATAGGGCGTTATCTGTGTTAAAGACGCAGACGGGGTACCGGTTCGCACTGCCTTCTGAATCATGGATAAGTGACGAAGGCACTTTCTCTTTGCACTATGCTTTACAAATGCTTGAAGTAGATAGTGAAGACAGAACACTGTCGCTGGTAGGAAGCATTGATCATCAGCAAGGCAATGAAAACTACTACGGCAGTTACGATGACCGAAGTGTTTTACATAACGACCATGTTTACTACCTTAGAGGAAATAAGGTCTATCATGCTCTATGGCAGCAAGAGCCCCCAATCGACGGGCCGTACTGAAATAGCGCAAGTGGTTTAACTAAAGCGTTTGCTACACTTCAAAGTCGATACGCTTGATAATTCCCTCCCAACCGGGAGGGATTTTTCCTTGAAGTACATAAGAGTAGGCCAGCAATTCGGCGATCACATAATAAAGCGATTCAGGGATATCTTGCCCCACGTCAAGGGTAGCAAGGACTTCGCTTAAGTATGGGTCTTCGTGAATTAATATCCCGGTTTCTTCAGCCATGGCTATGATGGCTTCCGCCAAATCTCCATAGCCTTTCGCAACCACTTTAGGTGCGTTTTTCTTATCGCCGCCGTCATATTTTAGGCCGATGGCGCGTTTTGTCTTTTGCGAATCAGTCATAAACGCTTTACCTAAACCCTAGTTTCAAAGATTTGATGAGGGCGCGAATTTAATGACTCCGGTATGTGTCCCCGTTGGTAACTGGTATTTTCTACAACTAATCCGAGGGAAGTAAGACGATTGTGTAAATAGGGTAGGGTATCGCCAATACGCTTAAGTACTTCATCGTTCGATGCATATAAGTCTAAAGTAATGGTGCTTTTATCAATTTTTGATTTTGCCAACACTTGTCCGCTGTCACCAATATCCAGTTTCATCGTGATATTCCAAAGAGAACGCTGCCCTGCTTGTGCGTGCTTATTGTTTTGGCCACTCTGCTCTCGTTTTATCAAGAGTTCTGGTGGACTTTGATGTTGTGAAAGTGATGGCAATACATAATAGAAACTATCTTGCCCTTGAATACGGCTATCTACATTAGCAATTTTGTTTTGCTGGTGGCTACTTAGCAGAGTTTTAAGTTGAGAAAGCAGCTGTTGTCGGCCGTCTAGCTGGTTCATGTCTTGGCTAACGCGACTTGGTTGAGTCGTTACCCCCATATTCGCTAACGTTTTTGAAACGATAGAGTCAGGCGCATCTATTTGCGTTTTTAAGCCAGGCTGACGCTGCATGGCACGCCCCGCTAGTGCTAATTGAACTAAGGCGACCAGCCCTTGAACGAAGCTGGAAGCGTTTACGGGTGAGGATAAGTTTATTGGTGTGGTAACCAGCGCCTGTGAGGATATAAGCTGCTGCAAGCGTTGCGACAATCCTTGCTCGTTCATATCGGGCGTTAGTTTTTTCGCGCCGTTTTTTAAATCGCCGACAGCGCCTACGTTCTCGCCAGCTACACTTTCGTTTGATTTTGAACCCGCTATAGTGACGTGACTATCTGAAACCACTGGTGGTATCTCTGCGCCTTTACTTTGTGTAGCCGCAAGTTGAGCAGCGATGTTGCTCAGTAAGCTATTTGATAAGCCTTTTGCCTGTGAGCTTAACGCTTGTGCGATAGAGGCAAGTGATACAAGAGAAGATTTACTCCCACCGTCTTTTCCTCGCATGCCATAATTCTCTGCTGAAGCGGTTTCTTTCCCTTCCGTCAATATAGCTTTTGCTGTTGCTAGCAGTTGTTCGCTGGAAGGCTTAGGCGGTCCGATAAACTCTCCATTAGATATTTTGACTTGCGAAGGTTTCGCGTTGAGTGCATCAAGACCTTTTAGGTGCTGCAAAATTTTATCGAAATGCTGGGCTCCATGTACTTGAGGAGCGCCGCTGCCGGGCGGTAACTTTCCATTCTCAACAATAGCTACAAGCTGGCTTAATGCTTGGCTGGTACTGCCTGTTTGGCTCAGTAATACCCGAGAAAGTGTATTAATCGCGTTGTGTACGTCCGTTCCTTTAAGCGATGTGGGAGCCGCTGCTTTTAGGTTTGTAATGGATGAAGAGGCTTCGAGCGAGCTATTTCCCGTGACGGCATTGAGCCCTTTCGCCGTTACTTTTGATAATTGTGTAAGGTTAAGTTTATTTACCTGCTCCAGATTCAAAGTTGGAGCCGAAAGGGAAGGGGCCTTGCTCTGCGGTAAACTTATTTGTAATAACGCGCTTTGTTGAGCAGTGCGAATTGAGAGTTTGCTACCCGTTAAGGTTAACGCAGAAAGCACTTTTAACGCGCTGGTGTCTGCACCTGAACTTTGTAACAGCGCGCTTAGGCGAGGCGGGTTGCTCAAGTTATGCTCAACAGCAACGCCGCCTTGCTTAAGAGCGCTGGAAATTAGCTGTTGCTGTAAGTTGGTACTTACATTTTTATGGGTTATAGCGGCGAAATTATTGTGGTTGGCTCTTGGGGCAGCGCTTCCATTGGAAAAACCTTGAGAGATTTGCAGAGCGATTCCACCGTTGCGAGCTCGGCTTAGTCCTATAACGACCTGCTGGCCGACCAGCTTTTGAAGCGCTGCTTTCGCCGTGCTATCCAGCTTTTCAGTGTTTATGTCTGTAAGGGGAACATCCTCGTTTTTAGCCGTGGTGAGAATGAGTTGCCCAAAGTTTTCGCTCTTTGTAGAAATAGCAAGCTGACCCTTAAGCGTAACGGCGGCGTTATTTGCAGCAAGCGCTTGTGCCACAGCTTTCAGTAATACAGCTTTATCGGGCGCTGACAATGACGCGCCTTGTTGAGACAAACTTGTAGAAAGGAGTATTGCAGACTGAGCGCTTAACTGACTTTGAAAAGCATTTTGAACACTTTTCGTTTCTGGGTTTGAGACCTGGTCTGAAGTTTGGGGCAGAAGAGCAATTTGCGCATTATGAATAGCGTGTTTGGAGAGTTTAGCGCTAACTTCTGCGGGTAAGACAACGTGCAATACTTGGGCGACCGACGGCGCTAAATTTGACGATGCATTACTCGATGTCATCGTTATCGATAGCACTCGTTCAGGCAAGCGTTCAACTATCACTTTCGCCGCATTGTCTAAAACGGTAGCTTGCGAAAGCGCAGCGTTGGCAATCACAGGCGTTGCTCCTCGACTCGATCCTTGAGTAGCGGCATCTGTAGACGATAAAGCGGCCGAGACAGGCGACGTCGGGCCAGTTGTTTGATTTAGAGCGGCTGCCAATAGAGATGATAGTGGTGTTGTCATAGTTGAGATATCGGCAATGTCGCGCTTTTCCTTACTTATTTAAGTATAGCAAAGCTCTGTTTGGCAGTTTCGTTATTGACCAGTTGATAAGATCAAGCAAAAGAATTCATCCTTAAGGCGGAGGGATAACACTTACTCACGACGGATGGCTCTTAGGAAAAATACCTTTGTCATTGAAGTAAATCATATTTAATTGGAATTCGCGACTGCGAAAAAGCGTTCATGTGGTAGACTAGCGCCATTTTTTAGAACCTCTTTTTAAGGTTGGAGTAGCCAGGTAGTGTTAGAGGCGCGCGAATTAACCTGCAGCAAACGAGACAGAACCCTTTTTGAAGGGCTTTCACTGGTTGTCGAACCCGGTGAGTTGCTGTATTTACGCGGTCCTAACGGTGCAGGGAAAACCAGCTTGTTGCGCATTTTAACAGGGCTGAGTTCACCTGATTCAGGTGCAGTATTGTACAACGGCATGGACATTTCAGAGGACAAGACAGGTTACTACCAAGACCTTTTTTATCTTGGCCATAAAAGCGGAACTAACGGCAGTCTCTCTGCCCTAGATAATCTATCGTTCTGGCTAGCTCAACATAATGTATCGGTGCCTGTTAACACGCTTTTTGATGTATTAGAGAAAGTGGGATTAGTTGGACTTGAAGATGTGCCTGTTAGGTATTTATCGGCCGGTCAACAGCGTCGTGTGGCGCTATCAAGATTATGGCTTAAGCCAGCAAAGGTATGGATATTAGATGAACCGTTTACTGCGCTTGATGTAAAAGGGGTTCACTTACTTGAAACAAGTATGAAAGAGCACGTAAGTCGCGGCGGTCTCATCATTACTACTTCGCATCAACCACTGTCAGAAACTGCTGGGGAACACCGTGTATTCGATTTGGAGTACCGCTTTTAATGTCACTTTATCAAGGTATTTTTAAACGCGATATGCACATTGCGTTCAAGCAAAAAGCGGAATTGGTGCAGCCACTGATGTTTTTACTAATGGTGGTGACCTTATTTCCTTTAGGTGTAAGCCCGTCTCCCGACACCCTTCAGCGCATTGGACCAGGGGTAATATGGATTGCGGCAATTTTGTCATCGCTCATGGCGATGGAAAGGCTTTTTCGCGATGACTTTCAAGACGGGGCGCTAGAGCAGTACATGTTATCTGGTATGCCATTACCAGCGGTGAGTGCGGTAAAAGTGGCTGCCCATTGGCTGGTTAGCTTTGTACCATTATTGCTGTTGTCTCCGCTACTAGCCATGTTTTTGAATTTAACGGTCGATATGTATATCGCCCTTGTCTTAACCTTGTTATTGGGCACGCCATTACTTTCCTTAATTGGTGCCATCGCAGTAGGGCTTACCGTTGGATTGCAAAAAGGCGGAGTGCTGTTGGCACTGCTACTTATCCCTGTCTTTATTCCGTTACTGATTTTTGCCACGTCGGCTGTGGATTCTGCCGCACTGCAATTACCTTATCATGCGCAACTTGCTATTATTGCCGCCATTCTTTTATTGGCTGCGGCATTGGCACCGTTTGCCATCGCGTATTCTTTAAAAGTGAGTCAAAACTAATGTGGAAGTGGTTACATCCCTACGCAAAAACAGAGCGAGCCTATCAGCTTTGTTTAACTTTACAGCCTTGGTTTTGGGTTGGTGCTTTAGTGTGTCTGAGCATTGGAACTGTATGGGGGCTGGCCTTTGCGCCTCAAGATTATCAGCAGGGCGATTCATTTAGAATCATCTATATCCATGTACCTAGCGCCATTTTGTCTATGGGCACCTATGTGGCCATGGCGATTGCGGCCTTGGTGGGTATGGTTTGGCAGTGGCGCACCGCTTATATGAGCATGATTGCTATGGCGCCTATCGGCGCAGTAATGACGTTTATTGCTCTGTTCACCGGCGCCGCTTGGGGTAAACCAATGTGGGGTGCTTGGTGGGTGTGGGACGCACGCCTAACATCAGAACTTATTCTGCTTTTTTTGTACATGGGCGTGATTGCGCTCTACGGTGCTTTTGAAGATAAGCAACAGGCGGGTAAAGCCGCAGGCGTAATGGCGCTTGTAGGCGTAGTAAATATCCCCATTATTCACTACTCGGTAGAATGGTGGAACACGTTACATCAAGGCGCGACCATTAGTAAATTCGACAACCCTTCAATTGCCCCTGAAATGCTGTGGCCGTTGTTAATTAACCTGCTGGGCTTCGCTTTTTTTATTGGGGCTGTGACCACGGTACGATTACGTAATGAGATTGTGCTTAGAGAAATGCACCGACCTTGGGTACAAGCGCTAGCAATGAATAAAGCATTAAATCAACAACCTGGTGATGCGACTACTGCAAGTTTAAAAGAGGGCAGTTAAGATGCAGTTTGAATCCTTTGCCGATTTTTTAAATATGGGAGGCTATGCATTTTATGTATGGCTTTCGTTTGGCGTTACGTTCTTAGCAATGGGCATTATCGCTATTCAGAGTTTTAGTAAACATCGCGACCTTTTAAAGCAGGTGGTGGTGGAAAAAGAACGCAAAGCGCGTATTAAAAAAGCGCGACAGCAACAGCAAGACAACACCTAGTGTTAATGTGAAAAGTGAACTTAGCATTCATTTGCGTTTTTATTGTTTATTAGTTTTTTCGAAGTGAGAGTTGCATGAACCCGAGACGAAAGCAGCGACTAGCCGTAGTGGGAATTATCGGTTTTTTAATAGTAAGTGCAATTGGACTGATGCTTTACGCGCTTAACGACAGTATTGACCTTTTCTATACGCCAAGCGAAATCATTGAAGGTAAAAACGGCCAGAAACCGCAGGTTGGCCAGCGTCTTCGTATAGGCGGTATGGTAGTGCCTGGTAGTGTGATAAGGGATCAAGAAAGCTTAGCGGTGAGCTTTGACCTTATCGATACGGGCCCAACGGTTACCGTGACTTACACCGGCATCCTTCCTGATTTATTCCGCGAAGGTCAGGGCATTGTAGCAACGGGTGTACTCACTGGCGCGAGCAACATTAAAGCGCAGGAAGTGCTGGCTAAGCACGATGAAGAATACATGCCGCCTGAGCTAGCTGAAAAAATGAAGGGCATTAATCACGTTAAACCTGAAAATATGCCATCCTACGAGTCGACTACCGGCAGCGGAGGCAAGTAAATAATGGTGCCCGAGATTGGAAATATTGCGCTGACGCTTGCGCTAGTGCTCTCTATATTATTGGCCGTTTATCCGCTATGGGGCGCTCACCGTCAGCACGAAGCGTTAATGGCAACGGCCAAACCGCTGGCGATAGGCTTATTTACCTTCACGCTTATTGCCTATGTATGCTTAACCTATGCCTTTGTAACCGACGACTTTAGTGTGGCCTATGTTGCCCAGCACTCAAATAGTCGACTTCCTATCTATTATAAAATTACCGCTGTGTGGGGCGGCCACGAAGGCTCATTTCTGCTGTGGGTGCTGATGCTTTCCATATGGACAGTAGCAGTGGCGATATTCAGCAAGGGTATTCCTCTTGCTATGGTTGCAAGAGTGCTGTCGGTGTTGGGAATGGTGGGCATCGGTTTTTACTTATTCATGCTGCTTACCTCAAACCCGTTCAACAGCATGCTGCCGTTTTTCCCGGTCGATGGGCGAGATCTTAATCCGCTGCTGCAAGATTTTGGCATGATCATTCACCCGCCTATGCTGTACATGGGCTATGTTGGCTTTTCTGTCGCGTTTGCCTTTGCAATTTCAGCATTAATTTCAGGCCAGCTAGACTCAACCTGGGCACGCTGGTCAAGGCCTTGGGTTATCTCTGCCTGGGCGTTTCTTACCGTAGGCATTGCGCTGGGTAGCTGGTGGGCGTATTACGAACTTGGCTGGGGTGGCTGGTGGTTCTGGGATCCAGTCGAGAACGCCTCTTTCATGCCTTGGTTGGTCGGTACTGCGCTAATGCACTCGCTAGCCGTAACCGAAAAGCGAAAGGCGTTTAAGTCGTGGACCGTACTGCTGGCTATTGCCGCATTTAGTTTGAGTTTACTTGGCACCTTCTTAGTACGTTCTGGAGTGATTGTTTCGGTACACTCGTTTGCAAGCGATCCTACCCGAGGCTTATTTATACTGGGAATATTGATTGTTCTTAGTGGCTTTGGCTTGCTGCTTTACGCTATGCGTGCTGCTTCACTTAAAAGCCCTGGCCGCTATCAAGCGTTTTCCCGTGAAGTGTTGTTAATGGGTAACAATGTATTTTTGTGCGCAGCAACACTGGTTGTATTGTTGGGTACACTACTGCCTCTTGTACATAAAGAGTTAGGTCTAGGCAGTATTTCGGTAGGCGCTCCGTTCTTCAATCAAATGTTCACGTTATTGATTGTGCCATTCGTACTAATGCTAGGTCTTGGCCCGCTTACGCGCTGGAAACAGCAAAAAGCCAGTGAATTACAAAAACAGCTATTAATCGCTGGCGGTATTGCGCTAAGTGCAGGTGTGTTAGTGAACTTTGCCTATGATGAACCAACCTATATGGGCGTTTTAGGCATGGTGTTAGTGTTTTGGATCTTAGTCACTACAGTGCAAGAGGTGATGCAGCGTCTATCGGCAATGCCATCAAGTAACAGTGACAATGCATCGGTGCTAGCTAAACTTCGCAAGCTTACTCCAAGCCACTGGGGAATGGTGCTGGGCCATGTGGGTTTTGCTATCTGCATTATCGGTATTACCCTTGTTTCAAACTACGAAATGGAGCGGGATGTGCGCATGGACATCGGCGATACCGTTTCTCTTGGCGGTTATGACTTTAGCTTTAGAGATGTCGTCAAAGTTCAAGGTCCGAACTTTGAGGCGGACAAAGGCGTATTCGACGTTTATCAAGACGGTGAATTGATCGCGCATCTAGAGCCAGAAAAGCGTTTGTATATCGTACAGCGTATGCCGATGACTGAAGCCGCTATTCACTCAAATCCTATAAGAGATTTATTTATCGCTATGGGCGAGCCTTTAGACAATGGCGCATGGGCCATCCGTATTTATATTAAGCCATTTGTAATCTGGCTATGGGCGGGCGCAGTGGTTATGGCTATAGGCGGTATCTTCTCTATTAGCGACAAACGTTACCGTATGGCTAAAGTAAAAAAGATAAAACGTGTATTTGGTGGGAAAGGTGAAAGCGACGCTGAGCAATCTCATGGTCAAGTATCCACTCCATCAAATACGTCAGTGAAAGGAGGCGCATAATGAAAAAAGCACCACTCGTTGCTATTCCGTTAGTGTTATTTTCTTTGCTGGTCATTTTTCTGTTTAAAGGGCTTTTTTCTGACCCCAGAGAGTTAGATTCTCAGGTTCAGGATAAGACGTTACCTGCATTCTCACTGCCAGACCTGATGAAACCAGAGGTGACCTATACACCTGAAGATTTAAAAGGCAAGGTAACCATATTAAATGTATGGGGTGTATGGTGCGTGACCTGCGCTGTTGAGATGCCGTACCTTACTCAGCTAAAGAACGAACAAAACGTCCACATTGTAGGATTGTATTTTGATCAGGACTTAGACCCAGACTTTGGCACAAAAACACTGAGCCGCGTTCAGCAAGAAGTTACCGACATGCTCAGCCGTTACGGTAACCCTTACGCGTATAATATTTTTGATGTCTATCGCGATACGTCGCTCGACCTTGGAGTCACAGGAGCGCCAGAACACTTTGTTATCGACGCTGAAGGCATTATTCGTATGCACCACATAGGCGATATTAACGAGCGGGTGTGGAACTCCAAAGTTGGCCCGTTATATACCAAGCTGGTGGCAGAAGCGTCTGGCAAAACAGGTAATGACAAAAAGGTAGATGTAGATGCAGTGATGGCCTCAGAGCCTACATTGTCGAACACGCTTAATGAAAAGAATAATCAAAGCACTGCAATTACACAGGGAGGGGAATAATGATGTTATCAAAAACTTCCTCCCTTAGTTTCGCGAGTTTGAAAGCCATTGCCCTAAACGTTTTAGCACTGCTGTTTGTGTTTAGCGCTTTTTCAGTAAGTGCGGCTGAAGATAAGTTTTCTTTCGACACGCCAGCCCAGCGTGAAAGCTTTTTAAAGCTTACCGCTGAATTACGATGTCCTATGTGTCAAAACCAGAATATTGCTGATAGCGACGCTATGATTGCCCATGACATGCGCCGAAAAGTTTACGCGTTGTTAAAACAAGGCAAAACAGAGCAGGAGGTGATTGATTTTATGAAGTCGCGCTATGGCGATTTTGTGCACTATCAACCGCCGGTAACGGCTGCGACCTTGTGGCTTTGGGCTGGCCCTGTTTTGTTTATTTTTATTGCCCTAATTGTGGTGGTTCGCCGCAAATCGGTAACACCACCAGAAGATATGGCTGCTAAGTTAGCTAAAGCAGATGAAATGTTGGAGCGAGAGAAAGAATGAGTTGGTCTGAGTTTTATATTATTGTTTCAGGCTTAATTACGCTTGTTCTACTAATTGTCGCTTTCCCATGGCTGCGTAATAAAAATCACGCAAAACAAGATAGTTTAAGCAATACGCAAATTGTTAAGCAGCGCCTTGCAGAGCTCGACCGTGAAGTGCAAGAAGGGCTCATTAGCGAGCACGATAAGCGCCAAGCCGTTGATGAACTCAAGCTTGCGCTGGTAGATGAAAGCGCGTTCCAATCTCATAAAACGGGTAATGCAAAACTTCCGCTCGCGATTGGCGCCGTGCTTTCGATAGCCTGCGGAGTGATTGTATATGCGCAGGTAAATCAAATGGGTCGTGTTGCCCAGGCAGCCCAAGCTATTGAAGCGCTGCCCCAGTTGAGTCAACAGCTTGCTAGCGGTAATGCGAATAACCTGACTCAACAAGACATTGCTAGCCTTGCTCTTGCTATACGCCAGCGTTTGAGAGAAGAGCCCGAAGACGACACAGGATGGATGTATTTTGGCAGATTGATGCTGAGTATTGGCCAAGAAGTACAGGCCATTGAAGCTATTGATAAAGCGGTGAGTTTGGCGCCATCTAACTCTGCTAATCGCATTACGCTTGCTCAAGCTTTGATGACCACAGGGGATGTAAACAACCTGGAACGAGCGCAATCTATCTTATTAGGCTTGCTTAACGACAATCCAGCGAATGATAACCTTGCGCTGATGATGGCGGTGGTCTCTGCTCAACTTGGCGACCTTGAAAATACCCAGCGTTTTTATAAGCAAGTTGAAGGTAAGTTACCAGCTGATAGCGATATGGCGCAACGTTTAGTGGCGCGTATAAAAGAGCTACAAGGGAATACCAGTGAGATGGCAGCGCTACAAAATACAGGTGCTGAAATTACTGATACACCAACAGCGCAAAATGCTAGTAGCGAAGCTCAAAGTTATAGCAGCGAAGCGCAAACCGGCTTTAATATTACGGTGAATTTATCTGACGACGCTAATATAAAAGCGCCTAAAGACGGTTTCTTGATAGTGTTCGCTCAAGATGCGAACTCTGACAACAAAATGCCTGCTGCTGTGGTTAAACTGCCGATAGAAGACTTCCCTGTTTCCGTTACTCTAACCACAGAGAACGCAATGATGCCACAATTCACGCTAGCAACACTTTCTGATGTGGTGGTTACCGCAAGACTATCTAAAGATGGTAATGTGGCAGTTTCAAAAGGCGAATGGCAAGGCAGTGTGAGCGCAAGCGTTACTGCCAACGAAACATCTTCACTAAGCGTTATTATTGATAAGGAATTATAAGTATGGAACTGTCTAAATCACTCGCAACCGGGTTGATTATTGCTGCAAGTCTTTTAGGTGGCTGTGCGAGTAACCATACGCAAGATCAGGCTCAAGCGTATTCTCAAGACACTGGGTCGAACCAGGCTGTAGTGGATACTTCAGACCCCCGTGACCCGTTCGAGCCAGTTAACCGTGAAATCTGGGATTTTAACTGGGATGTGTTGGATGCCTACATCTTACGCCCAATAACCGTTACCTACGTGACTGTGATGCCTCAGCCTGCGCGAACTGGTTTGGTGAACATCACGGACAACCTACAAGAGCCTGCGAACTTTTTGAATAATATGTTTCAAGGCAAGGTTGATGATGGCTTAGATAGCTTGGCTCGTTTTTTGATTAACACCACAGTAGGGTTAGTTGGCACGTTTGATGTCGCGTCAAAAATTGGCATTGAGCGTAAACGCGAGCAGTTTGGTGAAACTCTAGCTGTATGGGGATTAGATACTGGGCCTTTCTTAATGCTGCCGTTTTTAGGCCCAAGCGATCCGCGAAGCTTCACCGGTGATTATGTTGACGGTTTTGCGTTTCCAATGTCGTTACTCGAAGGGTCTGTAAACTTAGCGCGTATTGGCATTTCGGTACTTGAAACACGAGCTCAATTACTTGATCAAGAGGCGCAGCTTGAGCAGTCTGTTGATGACTATGCTTTTGTGAAAAATGCTTACTTTGAAAACTTGGAGTTTCGCGTTACCGACGGTAAAAGCGGCGATAAAGCCATTGATGATGAGCAGCTAGATGACTTTGCTGATTTTGAAGCAATGCTGGAAGACAATGACTTTGATAGCTATGAAGAAACGTCGGAAGAAGGTGTTGATGAGTCGACAGATTCAGAAGATTCGTCAGTTGATGTCAGTGAGAAAGCTAAGCTAAAAGAAAAAGACGCCAAGTCGAAAGACGGCAAATAGAGCAAGAGTAATAATTAAAACGATGTTGGATAAAGTTCGGGGCAGGGTTTAGTTATTGTTATCTAACCTCAACTTCAACGTCACTCAAGCTATAAATGCCTGCACAAAAAAAGCCATGCTCAACAGCATGGCTTTTTAGTTCTGGTAATTTGAACAGGCCTATCGGCAGCGTTCAAACGACAAGCTAATCCTTTGGATAGCCCATCGGGTTTTGTGACTGCCAGTTCCATGTGTCGGCACACATGTCTTCCAAGCCTTTTTCTGCATGCCAGTTAAGCTCTGTAGCAGCTTTTGTTGAGTCGGCATAACAGGCTGCTACATCGCCGCTTCTACGCGGTGCAATCTTATAGGATACGGTTTTACCCGAGCCTTTTTCGAAAGCTTTGATCATTTCGATGACTGAATAACCCTGACCTGTACCCAGATTGTATTTGTCTAAGCCCATGTTAAGGTTTAAACGATCAAGTGCTTTCAAGTGACCATTGGCAAGGTCAACAACATGGATATAGTCGCGAACGCCTGTGCCATCAACGGTATCGTAGTCGTCACCGAACACGCTTAGCTGCTCTAGCTTACCGGTAGCAACCTGAGAGATATAAGGCATTAAGTTGTTCGGAATACCGTTCGGATCTTCACCGATCTGGCCAGATTCGTGTGCGCCAACGGGATTGAAGTAGCGAAGCAATACAATGTTCCACTCGTTGTCCGATACGTAAAGATCGCTAAGCATATGCTCAACCATAAGCTTCGACATACCATAAGGGTTTGTCGGGTGGCCTGTGGCCATATCTTCACGTAGCGGTAGCGATGCTGGATCGCCGTAAACCGTTGCAGATGAGCTAAACACAATATTCTTTACATTGTGCTTCTGCATAGCTTTACATAGCGTTAGCGTGCCGTACACGTTGTTTTCATAGTATGAAAGTGGCTTTTGCACAGACTCGCCGACGGCTTTTAAACCGGCAAAGTGAATAACGGCATAAATGTTATGCTCGCTGAATATGTCATCTAACACGGCGGTATCGCGAATGTCACCTTGAACAAAAGTAACCGACTTGCCTGTTAACGCTTCTACGCGACGAAGTGATTCAGCACTTGCGTTTGCAAGATTATCCAGCACTACAACACCGTAGTTTTGTTCAAGTAACTGTAAAACTGTGTGACTACCTATATAGCCTGCACCACCAGTGACTAAGATGGTCTTCATGCATTCTCCTTGCTAGACGGTTGCGCAATGTATTTAGCGCAGATGGAATATTGAATAGGTTTAACAACCAATGGATAAACTAAAAATACCACAAAAGCCCACAGTAGCGAGGTCCAATTTGACGCGGTTTGAAGAATAAATGCGAATACGGGGACAATGACGAGTAACTTTAGCACATTCAGTAAAGTCTTCTCAGGGACAGATAGCCGCTTTGCGGCCTGATCAAGCAACTTAACGCGCTCTGTCAGTGGAAGACCTTTTAAGGCAGGAATGTCTCTGGTAGAAAAATAAAACTTCATAGGTTTATGCAAATGCCCTTAATAAAAAACCGCCGGAACGTTACGTTGCGGCGGCTATTGTAGGGTAATTGGTCAGCACTTAAAACATGCTAACAATAAATTACGCTTTTTGTTCAATACCTGCTTTTTCCCAGAAACGAGATTTAAAGCTCATTAAACCAATCACGATGGCAATGGCGATGCTAAATAGGGCAATCTGAAGATACAGGTCTGGCATTTGCTCTACGTTTTCTGGGTCGAAGTTACCTGAAAGTAAGCCAGCAATGATGTTACCAATAGAGTAAGTCAGTACGAATACCCCCATCATTTGCCCTGCGAAACGCTTAGGCGATAGCTTACTTACTGCACTTAGTGCAACAGGGCTTAGGCACAGCTCACCAACAGTGTGTAAGAAGTAGGTAGTGACGAGCCACATAGGCGCAACTTTAAGGCCTTGTGCAGCATATTGAGACGCCATAAACATTACCAAGAAGCCCGACGCCATAATAACGATACCTACGGCACACTTAATCGTGTACGACGGGTCGATCATTCTCTTAGCAAGGTTAATCCAAAGAGCAGCGAAGAAAGGCGACAAAATAATGATAAATAGCGAGTTTGAAAGCTGGAACCATACTGTTGGGATAGCGTCCATCCCGAACCAAGATGTAAGTAGCGAGCCGCTTTCAAGTACGCGGTCGGTATAGTTCTGTGCGAATAGGTTTAGTGAAGAACCAGCCTGTTCGAAACCAGACCAGAAACACGCTGAAGCAACACACACTAGGAACAGCGCCCACATGCGCTTTTTCTCATTGTCGCTTAGCTGGCCTTTGAAATAAATAAAACCGAAGTAAAGGAAGAAGATTGCGGTAAATACGATGGCAACTTGTTGAGCAAGGGCAACTGGTTCAATAACGATAGTGCCCATGTGTGCAAGCACAATTACCACAACAGCAAGTGCAATTACTGCCCATACGCCCATCCATGCGCGCTGTTTAGCCGCACCTTGATATGGGTTTGCGGGAGCAACAGAATCAGCCGATAACGAACGATTGCTGAAGTAATATTGAATTAGGCCGATTGCCATACCGATGGCAGCTGCACCAAATGCATAGTGCCAGCCCCAGTTTTCCTGTAAATAACCGGTAACTAGATAGGCGATGAGTGAACCTATGTTAATGCCCATGTAATACAGCGCATAACCACTGTCACGACGGCCGTCGTCGTCACCATATTGCTGGCCAACCATCGCAGAAATGTTAGGTTTTAGTAAGCCGGTTCCCGAAGCAACAAGGATAAGGCCGACAAAGAAAAGGTTTTGCAAGTCTATGGCAAGTACCACGTGGCCTGCGAAGATAATAATACCGCCATACCATACGGCGTTCTTACCACCAATTAAGCGGTCTGCTAACCACCCGCCCGGTAAGCCTAGGAAATATACCGCACCTGTGTATAGGCCGTAGATTGCGCCAGCGGTTGCAACGGTAAAGCCCAAGCCTTGTGTCTGTAAGCTCGCGGTCATGAAAAGAACAAGTAGCGCGCGCATACCGTAGTAACTCATGCGCTCCCACATTTCTGTAAAGAATAGCGTTCTTAGGCCCCCTGGATGGCCGAAAAAGCTAGTATCGTTAGATGGTTTCATAATTATATTTTAATTCCATATTGCTTATGGTTGTTATTGTAGAGCACTTATAGGATAGGCTCTTTGATAGTCGTCCGTAAGGCGGATAGCTTCTTATACTAGAGCTTGCTTAAAGACACAAGATTTGGGCGACAAACTTCATCAAAGCGGTGTCAATCGGCTAAGTCTTGTACGACTTAGCCGATTGAAGAGTTGGCTTGCTAAATAGATGGAGGCACTAAAGCTCGCGGATAGTAGCTACTACAATTCGTACTATTCCATAAATAAGCAGCAATGACACACCAAAAAGAACAAGGTTATAGATAACCGTGGGGTAAGCATTATCATCTGGAAGGGTAGGTGATTCTACGGTTACCAAATGTTGCAGTTTTTGGTATGCCTCTACGCGCGCGTTTTCTAGTGTAATAAGCGATGAAGAGTACGCTTGAATAGCCAATTGAAGCTGCACCTGAAGGTTACTGTATTGCGCCATTAATTCACTGACTGACAGGGCTTCACTTTCTCCTTCAGCGGTACTGATACGCTCTTTTTGCTTTTCTACTTCTTTTTGTAGTGCAGCTATTTCACGCTTAATGTTTATCACTTCTGGTGCGACGTTAGACATCATGGTCGACATTGTGCTTAGCTCAGCTTTTTTCTGGGCAAGGGTCGCTTCCAATGAAAAAGCGATTTGCTGAAACGCTGCACCTTCAGCAGTAGGGTCGAGCACGTTGTACTTGGATTGGAAGCCTAAAATTTCAGTTTTTGCTTGTTGAAGTTTTTGTTCAACAATCTCGTGTTCACCCTTGGCAAACGTAAGCTTTGATTTAGCTAAGTTGTTGTTGATGTTATTGATAAACTCTTCCGCTTTATCAACTATAGCTTGGTTTATTATTTGGGCATATTCAGCGTCAAAAGCGCGGGTTCGCAAACTGATGACAGAAGATGCCGAGTCCACGCTAACTTCAATATGGTTCAGATAAAACTGATAAAAGTCCTCTTGCTTGTGTGAAGATGACAGGCCGCTAAACAAATCGGCTTTGTCTGACATGTAATGATCTCGAAGGCCAATAGTCTCATCGAGATACTTAATCATATCTGCAGACTGAATATACGCTTCTACAAGCTGACTTTCCGTGCCGCCGGATGCACCAGAAACACCAGCTGCCATCAAGAGAGATGAGGGGTCGAAGCTACTGCCGCCGTCACTTGATTTTACAATAAGTTGGCTTTTACTTTCGTATTGAGGTGCAGCCCATAAAACAAGATATAGGGCGTAAAGCACCCATGGAAGAACAAGCAACAGCATTTTGTGTTTGCTGAGAAGGGCATTGAGCTGTGTAAGAGATTTTTCCACTGTGATTTGAACCTATTTAAGTGATTTCTTATTGTCTGCATCCTGCGTATAAACGTCGATGCCTTCTTCGAGATCGTGATAATAAGTAAGTTTGCCTTCATCTATGATAACGGCAGACGTACAGAACTCGCGGATTTGGTCAAGTTCATGGCTAACCATAATAACGCCCGCTTGTTCACTTTTTTCTTTTAGCGATAAACGCGCTTTTTTTCTAAAAAGAGGATCGCCTACAGATGTCGCTTCATCGATAAGGTAAATATCAAAATTGATATTCATACAGCACGCAAACACGAGTTTGGCGCGCATACCTGAGGAGTATGTGCGCACGGGAAGGTCGAAGCGTTTACCTAACTCGGCAAACTCTTGCACTCGCTCTTCGTATTCTGGAAGCGATTTGACGTTGTTAATTCGGCCCACAAACCGCGTATTTTCTCGCCCTGTCATTTGCGGGTGTACACCTGTTTGAAGGGCAACCGGCCACGACATGGATTTATTCGTTAAAACTCGGCCTCTGTCAGGGTATTCGCTTTTTGCTAGCATACGGAAAAGAGTCGACTTACCCGCGCCATTTTTACCCAAAATTGCGACGTTGTTTTCCGTAGGAAAATCAAAATTCAAATTTTTGAAGATATATTGAGGGCCCATTTTACTGGGGTAACTCTTTGTTAGATTCTCAATTCTTATCATCGAGACAACACCTTCTTCCATGTGATGTGATACATCGAAAGGCTTAGGAAGAGAAAAATTATGGTAATCTCAACTAGAAAGCCAAGGGATACGCCCTTTGTTCCATAGGATTCGAAACAGGCGTAACGGGCGAGTTCATTGAAATGAACAAGAGGATTCCACGTTAAGTAAGGCCAATACTCTTCAGGCAGATCTTGAAGACTGAAAAAAACGCATGAAATAAACATTAATGGGCGGGTAAGCATTGATTTTATCTTATCCACTTCCGGCACGAATGCGGCAGCGATAGCAAAAATCATCCCTATGGATATTGAAAATACCCACAAAAGAAGAAACAGAGATATCAGCAGCAACGGGTCATTTACCGTAAAGGTCTCGCCCATCAGGTAAAGCGCAAGACATAGTAATGCGACAACCACTACCTTTACTGAAAACTCGAGGAAGCCCGCTGTGAGTATCGCTGAAATAGGTTGAACCTGTCTGAACGCATAGAGCGGCTTATTTCTGCGCACAGAAGTTGATACTGACTGGAGGCATGTAGTCAAAGACTGCAGCCCGACCATTCCGATCATCATAAACAGAAAAAGAGGAATAGAGTGGATATCATCGCCGCTGATCAGTCCACGAAGGTATGACAGCGCGAAGATAAAGGCAAAAGGCTCTAAAAATGCCCAGCCTAAGCCAAATTTATCGTTAAATTTACTTTGAAGCTCGCGCAGGAAAAGCGCGAATATCACGCCTCTCCATGCGTAGAGTTGGTCTTTAAACGTTACCATGTTTAGTTAGTAGCTACGTTGGCTGCAATAGCAATCTGATAAACAATCTGAGTAATGTCTTTAACCGCTTGCAATAGCTTGGTATCGATAGCAGGCAATACGATGATCTGATCACCTGGTTCTAACTTACTATCGTTGCTAGCTAGGAATGAGCTGTTGATGCTAGTAAAGGTAACATTACCATTCTTACGAACAATAAGGATTCGTTCGTCTTCAGCACGTTCAGTGAATCCGCCGGCCCAAGCAACATAATCTTCAGTCGTGGCTTCTGGGTTAAAGACTACTGACTGAGGAAGTAACACTTCACCACCTACGTGCACTAAGTCAGTTACCTCTGGGATGACAATAGTGTCATTCGGTTCTAGCAGAATATTTGCGATATCACCATTTTCAGAAACTACGACTCTACCTTGAGGCTCAATTTGGCGAGCACGTGCGATAAAGTCAGCGACAAGCTGAGCTTCTTGGGCACGGATGGCTCCTTCACCCGTCGAGCTAATGGGAGCGGTATACATGCTCCGCTCAAGACGCTGAAGACCTTCTTCGATGATTTCTTTTTGCTTTACAGCAACGCTTTCTCTTAACAGATAAATGTTCTGGGTATCAGAAAGGGCTGTATCTGCTTCGATGTGATCTAGTACATCGATAAGGCGTGTGCCTTTATCAACCATAATCTGAGATGCGCCAGCAAATGCGCCAGCCACATTAATGCGATAGATTTGGGGTTCGTGGTCAGCAAGGTATTCAACCGTGTCGCCTGCACTTAGTTCAAGTGAAGCAAATTCATCCAAACTCAAGTAGCGAGCGAACTGTTTGTTATTTCGAATACCAGATACCGAAGCATGGGAGGAAAACTCACCTGGTCGCGCAAAGTAATTCACCACGCCGCCGTTCAATTCTTCGTTAAGAAACTCAAAGGTGAAGCTATTTCGAGCGCCTGTTTCAACGACAATAGTGTTGCCAATTGGGTGCACTAATATGGTATCGCCATCTTTAAACGACATCTGAGGCAACTTACCATTTCTGAAAAATGCATATAAATCGGCAGTAGCGACTACTTTACCATTGCGCACTACGTCTATCTGCCTAAAACTTCCGCGCTGAAAATCAATACCACCAGCGCGTTTTAGGTAATACAGCACGCTATCTGAGGCGAGGCCTGCATATTGACCAGGTCTTAGCACCGGGCCAGAAACGAAAATTGACACGGGCGTTGATGTAAGAAGGTTAACGTAAACATTTACATCGTTTGTATAAACCTGTCTGATTTTTGCAGTAACGGTTTGATTTACACTGCCAGCAGGTGTATTTGCAACACGGATAGGACCAATGTTAGGAATAAAAATATTGCCTTGATTATCAACGGTTACTACGTCAGAAAAGTTAACCGCCCCCCACAGCCATATTGAAATTTTATCTCCCGGTGCAACGAGATAGTTATCATTAAGACCTGTGCTGCGTTCTGACTCAAATCCACCAATAAATAAGTTGGCTGCAAAAGGTGGGTTTTCCATAGGCGCTTGCGCAGGAAAAACAGTATCAATAGTTGGCTCGCCAGGTAAGTTTACGCCATTACGAGGCTGGGTTGAAAACTGTCCCATGGTATTCGCAGAACCGCTAGCGCCTGGAAGCGTTCGCTGGGTTGAAATACTCAGTGGCGATACGGACTGATTAGCAATGCCGCTACTCTGGCTCTGCTGAGCTCTTTCTCTTAATTGCTGCAATTGTTCCACGCTTTGCGCGCTTGCAGTGCCCACATAAGCGAAAAGAAGTGACGTTGCACAAGCCGCTAGCGTCAGGCGCTTTAAAGTTTTTTTGATGCTGGTTGACTGCATTTATCTATTCACCTTGCACTGTTGCCGAAGCTACTAAGGGAGTAATAACTCGCCATTGACCGTTTCGCTGACATGTCGTCATTTTACGCTGAATATCAGAAGACGCTGTTTCACCGTCTTGTAAAGAAAATCGGATACATTTATTGCCTGTGGCGGATATATAGTGCTTCAAGGACTCGTATTGATGGCCATTGAAGCGTATTGAAAATGATTCCTGCGTATCATGATAAATGTTGGCTTTTGGAATATTTATTGCAAGCTCTTTGTCCGGTGCAAGGGAATAAGCAAGAGAAGAATGCACCAAAGGAATGTCAGCCTTAGTGGCGGTAGGAGTGTTAGAACACCCAGCTACGCCTACCGTAACTACGATAGGTAAAATTAGACGAGATAATTGTTTGAACATTAGCTTTCATATCCATATAGCAATTTCGCGCTAGGATAACATAAGTTTTAAAAAAAGCATGTTCGCTATCGCAGTTGCTGAATTGTCTGAGTCTTCACCAAGACCGCAATATAGAAGACAAGTTCATATCAATAGTGTAACTCGATATGTTTTTGGCATTGCAAAGACTGGAAATAGACGAGTAAGTTAACAGGTTAAAGGAATAAGAAAGTTATTCAATCGTTACAAAGGAAGCTGAGATAGTTCGAGAGAGGCGGCGAGAAGACGCACAACAGGTTCTCTTTTTAGCGGTGATTGAGGTTATTCTCGCATCAAATGAGTTTTTGACACGTTTTGATACGTTATTTATGCATGAAGGGTGGTTACTTAGACAAATGTTTTATATTATATCGAAGTTTTCTATCCGCATACTCATAACAAGATGCCCTCATCGCGCTGGAAGAAATGGAAGTTGTAAATAAATGGAAGCAACATTTAGTTTTTTATCAAAATTTGCATGTGTATTGACAGAAACTACTACAAATAGCTGTGTTTTTGTCGGTAACGCGAGGTTGTGTGTTTTATGCTAGCTTATTTGCAGTTTGTCCCGCTTTTTACTGCATTTTTCGTCGCCCTTATCCTTTTGGTGGTCATGACGCCTTTAGCGCATCAATTTGGCTTAGTTGACCAACCATCAGCGCGAAAACGTCATGCCGGAATTGTACCTCTAACAGGTGGTGTGGCTATTTTTATGGCCGTGCTTGTTGCCAGCGTCGCGACAGATGTGTGGATGAAAAACAATCCTCTGTTTTTCACCGCATCAGCATTTGTTGTCTTGCTTGGTATGTTGGATGACCGTTTTGACCTGAGTGCCAAAGGCCGCCTTATGTGCCAATTTGGTGTTGCAGCGATCATGGCATGGAGCGCGCAAAACTATATTACATCTTTGGGTAATATCTTCGGAACAGGTGAGGTATTTCTCGACCTAGGTGGGTATTTCTTTACGATCATTTGTGTGGTCGGTGTCATCAATGCGTTTAACATGATAGATGGTATTGATGGATTAGCCGGCGGTATGAGCCTTGTTATTCTATTAACAGTTGCGGGCTTTTTGATCTTTACTGGTAACGGAGCCTCCATCATGGAGCCGCTTATCATCGTTGCAGCTATTGTTCCGTTTCTTGCTTTTAATTTGAGTTGGAAAGGGTTTAAAGGCAATAAGATATTTATGGGTGATGCGGGCAGTATGTTCGTTGGGCTCACTATCGTATGGTTGCTTGTTGATCACACTCAAGGTGAAGCTGCCGCATTTAGGCCCATTACTGCGGTGTGGTTAGTCGGCCTTCCATTAATGGACATGGCCGCGATCATGTATCGCCGTGCACGGAAGGGGCAATCAATGCTCAAACCTGACCGTCAGCACCTTCACAATATCTTTATGCGTGCAGGGCTTAGCAGTAGAAAGTCACTTGTTGCTATCCTTTTGCTCGGAGCATGTTATTGCTTAATCGGTATATTAGGAGAAGTCTATCAGGTAGCTGAAGCCGTCATGTTCTGGGGCTTTATTGGGCTACTCGTCGTGTACAGTCTTGTTATCCAACATATTTGGAGTGTACTGCGCTTTGTGAAGCGATTAACCACATAGTTGAGTAAAATCGTGGCAGGCTTAGTAAAATCTCTGTAACATGCCAACAAATAAAAGCGCACAATTAAGGCGCTTTTATTTTCTTTGTTACTTTTTTACGTTGGTAAAATTTCTTGATAAATCAATTCTCTATTCTTCAAAATAACAATAAAAAACAGCATGTCGAATCGATAATTGCTATGGCGGTTTACCAAGCTGACAATGCGAAGTGGCTTCGCGAAGCTATTGAAAGCATGACTGAGCAGTCTTACACAGATTTTCTTTTCGTTATTGTCGCCGACGGACCTGTACCTCAAAAAATAACTCGCGTACTAGAGGATGTAGCAAGTAAAGACGACAGGGTAATAATAGCGTCGAATAGTCACAATGTGGGACTAGCAAGTAGCATGAACTCAGTTGCTGAGTTCGGTATGCAGTTTAACCCATCGTTTTTCATAAGAATGGATGCGGATGATATTTCTGAAGAAAACCGCCTTCTTCGTCAAATCACGTACCTTAAAAAGCACAGCAATATTTCTGTACTAGGATCAGCGCTAACAGAAGTTAACGAAAGTGGTGTTAAAGTTGGCGCGCGAGTAATGCCCGCTTCGCACAGGCAGATCGTTCGTATCTTGCCGAGACGATGCTCGCTAAACCATCCAACAGTAGTTATTCGTTACAATGTATTTAATGATGGGCATCGTTACGACAGTGACTTGTTAAACACACAAGACTATTTTTTCTGGATAACCTTAGCGTCTAAGGGGTATATCTTTAGGAACTTAAAAGATCGACTTTTGAAGTTCAGACGAGTTAATAACTTTTATAAACGTCGAGGCTTAAGTAAGTCGCTCAACGAGTTCAGAGCACGTTTATATGCCATACGTAAATTAAAGCAACTTTCACCCTATAACTTTTTTTACGCTTGTGGTGTTTTAGCATTGAGGTTAATGCCTGGAAAAGTGGTTAAACTTGCCTATAAACTTGATAGACATTTACTGGAAAGGTTTGGTAAACATTGAGCGTCGGCGTTGTTGTTATACTATTTAATCCTGATGTTGAGCACGTGCGTAGTCTCATCGATGCGTTTTTTGCCCCTGACTGGAACGTCATCTTAGTTGATAATTCTCCAAGTCCTCAGCAGGCTCTTTTAACAACTGATGTTACTTATCTTCATTACCCCTCAAATATTGGTATCGCCCACGCTCAGAACGTCGGCTTGAAAGTGCTCTTTAATGAGGGAAGCGACTACGCCTTTTTGCTTGATCAAGATAGCTTGTTCTCTCCCGATATTGCCGTTGAGTTAGTGAGGCAATTCCAAGAGCTTGAGCAACGTTCCCCAATTGCAGCCATAGGCCCTTCTATCTATTGCCAATTTTCAGAGTGTGTCGATCAGGGTGTTCTGCAAAAAGGAAAGCAGGTTTCCGAAAAGTTAAAAACAGTAAAGCAAATCATTGCCTCAGGCATGTTAATCTCCAAACGTGCTTTTGAACGCGTGGGTGAAAAAGAAAATGAGCTCTTTATCGATGGCGTTGATCACGAATGGTGCTGGCGTGCTCGAGCCAAGGGCATGGTTATCTATCAATCGCTCAGTGCATGTATGCCTCATCGACAAGGCGACGATAGAGTGAAAGTTTGCGGTGTGACATTCAAGCAGGGCGCACCGATAAGGCTTTACTATCAGTTTCGTAACGTACTCATTTTAGCGCGCCGCCATTACGTACCTCTTTATTGGAAACTTCGTCATGTTTGTGCAATACCTCTGAGGTATCTTGTAAACAGATATTGCTTTGAGCAAGGCAAAACGCGAGGCGCTTTCATGTGGGCAGGACTCAGAGATGGATTAAAACGCAAAACCGGCCCCATAGAGCATGCACTAATTCCAAAAAGTAGTGTGAAAAAAAGCGACACTTGATGTGTAGGAAAAGAAAGACAAACAATAAACGCTTTCACTATAATGGTGCATTAGATATTATTTATCCCTAATTTTGTGCTTTTATCGGTGGTTTTGAGCTGTTTTGCCCATTTTCAATACACAGACGCTCTAAAAAGGTAATTGGAACATCGATTGCATTAGTCTTGCGAACAACAGTGAATATATCTCAGCTTAAGGAATAACAAACGGCTGAAAGTCGTCTTAGGCGTGTATTTAGGATTTTAAAAAAGGATATTAACTATGAGTCAGGTAAAAAAAGCGGTAATCCCTGTAGCGGGCCTTGGGACGAGAATGCTCCCAGCAACGAAAGCTATTCCAAAAGAGATGTTGCCAGTGGTTGATAAGCCATTGATCCAATACGTGGTAAGCGAATGTGTTGCTGCAGGACTAAAAGAAATTATCCTAGTAACGCACGCGAGTAAAAACAGTATTGAAAACCACTTTGATACCTCTTTTGAGCTAGAAGCCACACTAGAAAAGCGTGTAAAACGCCAACTGTTAGAAGAAGTTCAGTCAATCTGTCCAAAAGATGTAACTATCATGCATATTCGCCAAGGCGTTGCGAATGGACTTGGTCACGCAGTACTTTGTGCTCGACCTCTGATTGGCGATGCGCCATTTGCGGTAGTACTACCTGACGTCATTATTGATGATGCAGCAAGTAATCCTAAGAAGGATAACCTTGCAGACATGGTTGCCAAATTTAACACCAGCCGAGTAAGCCAGGTCATGGTTGAGCAGGTTCCAGACGAAGATATCTCTAAATTTGGTATCGCAGACCTAGACGGCGCGGCAATTGCGCCAGGTGAGTCAGCGAAGATTCACAAAATGGTTGAGAAGCCGCCTCGCGACGAAGCACCTTCTGACCTTGCCGTTGTAGGCCGATACGTTCTGTCAGAAAAAATCTGGGATCTGTTAGAGTTCACGCCTCCAGGAGCCGGTGGTGAAGTTCAGCTTACTGATGCTATTGATGCATTGATGAAACTTGAACAAGTTGATGCTTACTACATGAAAGGTAAGAGTCACGATTGCGGTAGTAAGTTGGGTTACATGAAAGCTAACGTTGAATATGCGTTACGTCACCCATCGTTAGGCGACGAATTTAAAGAATACTTAGCTTCTGTTGTTAAATAGTCTTACTAGGGCTTGTTGATCTTTAGTGTAGATGAAAGAACAGCAGGCCTAAGGCAATTAAATAGCTTTAAACGATTAAAAATGCGCCCTTGCGGCGCATTTTTTGTGTGTGGAGCCAGCGTACCGCCTATTCGCTTTAGTCCTTCTATCTTACCTGTACATAGCCTTCAATTTTATTAAGCATCTTTTCGCCGATACCTTTCACTTGAGTTAATTGTGCGACCTCAAGAAACGGGCCTACTTCTTCACGATATTTAATAATAGCTTTCGCTTTAGATTGTCCAACGCCGGGTAGGGTAATTAATTGCTCTACGGTCGCCGAGTTTAAATCGATACGTTGTTGTTGGCTTGTACCTTCATTAGCTTGCGCATTTTCGCTATCCGCTGGTTGAGCGTGAACCGCTGGCGTTTGAATGGCTAGTGCAGATAGTACGAGTAAACCTGAGATTAATTTTTTCATCATCTTTCCTTGTATGTTGCTAAGCGCGCCATAAAGCGTTATCGGCGCAATATTTAAGTAAATGGGTTTAAGTCATGTACCAAAGCGCGCTGACTTTTGTAACCTAGATGCAAGCGGAGCAGGCCTCTTTAAAAATTTCCTGTCTTCTGTTGTGACCAAGTTACAAAGCTCAGCACACTTCAACGTGTACAAAGGAAATAATAAAGGTGAACGAGAAAAGCGGTAGTCCAGTTTTAGTACAGTTTAAAGCAGGAGAGTGATTAATAGAGGCATAAAAAAACGGGCTATTAAGCCCGTTTTGAAATAATTGAAAGGTGTAAGCTCAAACGCTTATAGGCGGTCAAGAAGCGCCTGAGTGAACTCGGTTGTACCTGCTTCACCACCAAGGTCACGTGTTGTGCGATCGCCAGACTCGATAACGTCTTTTAGTGCTGCGCGAATTTTCTCTGCTTTATCGCCCATGTTTAGGTACTCAAGCATTTGCGCTGCTGCCAAGATTACTGACGTCGGGTTAGCTAAGTTCTTACCAGCAATGTCTGGTGCAGAACCGTGAACGGCTTCGAAGATTGCACAATCTTCACCGATGTTTGCACCTGGTGCCATACCAAGACCACCAACAAGACCAGCACATAGGTCAGATAGAATGTCACCGAAAAGGTTAGTCGTAACGATAACGTCAAACTGATGCGGGTTCATCACAAGCTGCATACAGCAGTTATCAACGATCATTTCAGCTGACTCGATGTCAGGATAACGCTCACCAACTTCACGGGCTACTTTAAGGAAAAGACCTGATGTTGACTTAAGGATGTTAGCTTTGTGAACAGCTGTTACTTTCTTACGACCTTCACGGCGCGCTAATTCATAAGCAAAAACAACGATTTTTTCAGCGCCGTCACGAGTGATCTTACTCATTGCTTCAGCTTCGTTACCGTCTTCTGATACAACTTGGCCAAGACCAGAGTACATACCTTGCGTGTTTTCACGAACGGTAATGATATCGATGTCTTCGTAACGTGCTTTTGTGCCTTTGAATGACATCACAGGACGAAGGTTTGCGTACAGTTTGAACTGCTTGCGAAGACTAACGTTGATTGAAGTAAAACCTTCACCAACGGGGGTCGTTAAAGGACCTTTAAGCGCAACTTTGTTTTTTGCGATTAGGTCTAAAGTTTCTTGAGGTAGAAGCTCGCCATGTTCTTCCAGTGCGACTAGGCCAGCATCGGCATAGTCATAGGCAAAGTCACAGCCAACCTTATCTAAAATTTTTGTGGTTGCATCGATAATGTCCGGGCCAATGCCGTCACCGCGAATGACTGTAATACGTTGCTGAGTCATGTGGAGGGATCCTCTGGTAATTCTGTTGTCAAAATCGTTAGGTTTATTCAATTTGTAGCTTGGCGTTTATGAGCCAATTTCTGCCTGCTTACTTATTATAATGGAAAATGTAGGGAAAAAGGGTTAAGCACTGCAAAAGTTGCCGTATTTTATACGATACCTGGCGCAAGTTATAGCCATTCGTAAAGATTAATTAAATAGCCGAGTACGATGTTTAGGAGTAAATGACGTTACTGCGCGAGCGGACAGAACAAAAGTGACCCATTAGCGTCTAGTGCGTTTACCACATCATCTCGTCGAATACCTAGGATATTTAAAAGTGTTTTGATATTGATATCCTGAAGTAATGAATAAATATCCTGATTAAATAAGCATGCTTTGGCGATTGCGAAGCTCAACACCAGAATTACTTGTTCCTTTTGAAGTGATTTAGGAACGTCCGTACTTACTTTACTGCATTGGTGTATAACGGCACGCCACGTCGAGCTTTGATGCCAACTTCCAGCAAGTTCAGAAGCGATTGCTAGCCAAGGCGTGTCAGATTTGACCTTGAATGCGCTATTAATGGACACAGCTTTGCTGAGGTCGACGGGTAATGCTCGTGACACTTTAAACCCTGGTAGCGTGAACAAGGGAGTACAAACAAAGGTCATGGTCAATGCGGCAGATTGCGGCGAAAATTTCGAATCGGCGAGTTGTGCGAAATAGCTTGCAAATGAACAAGCCAATAAAGTTAATTGCTTGCACATGCCCATCAGTGGAAATTGGTTTTGCGTTAGCCGTTCTAACAGCGCAAATTGAATAAGCATGTCACCCACACGTTCAATGCCGTAGGTCAAAACCGCCTGTTTAATGCTTTTAACCGGAAGCTGAAGACGGTTGTCCTGACTCGCAGTGTGCATCAAAAAGTGATTAAACGTGGGCACGCTTTCAATTTTTTCGCAAAGTTGTTCAATATCTACATCGCGCTTTTGCAGCTCATCGATAATAGTTATAAGAGCTTTAGGGGGATGCTGAATTGCGAATGTAGAAGGTAAAAATGGTGTGCCGCCATGATTTACTCTCGCAGTGGCGGTATCAGTGTAAAGAGCAACAAAGTGCTCAAACGGCATTGATAGTGAAATGGGAGAGCGTATTGACGATAGAGGCAGCCACTTTCCATCTTCATCGCCTTGGCTAAGCATAAATACGTAGCCGTGATTTTGCTGAATGTCGACTAGCGCGCCCGGTACGCCGTTTGCGTAAACCTTTGCGCCAGGTAGCACACCATTAAATAGGTTGATAAGTGGTGCAATAAGGTGACGATGATGTGCTGGAAGGCGTAAAACAATCTGAGTGAAAACCTCACGATAACCTGCTTTTTTTGTTTTAGTAGCGAAAACATTTGCTAGGAGACAAAGCCTTTGAACCATATTAAGCCGAATGTCTGCAACGTAGTTAATTGGCTTGTCTGACCGAAATGCTTTTTGAAGTTTAATGATATCCAGCCAAATCGAGAGATTGTGTTTACGCAAAAAGCGAATGATATTGGCCGTTTGGTCGCTTGGTGTTCCTTTACTTGAAAGCCAGAGGGATGCGAGTAAAGACGCAAGCACATGTTGTAAATAGTGGTCGTTTAATCGGCAAAGCTTGCCAAACAGCGCCAATAATAAAAGATGTTGAGTATCTTTGGGAAGGTCATTATCGATGTGTAACGTTGCTGCAGCAAGCGCTGGATTGGCGTTTACTAAGGTCAGGATCCGTTTAGCGATTTTCAACCAATGGTTTATACGCTGCTCGACAGAAAGTTCAGTGTTACCTAACTGAACCAGGCGCTTAAGCGTGGAAATGATGTCGCTCACTCCCCATCCTTCTAACTTTTTTGGTAACTGGAGTAAGCCCCTTCACCCCATGCAATAAGTTTGTCGTTTTCAAAAAGCAACGGTGTACATTCATCTTGCGTGGTTAAGCCGTCAGCGCGCACATGTTGTGTCCTAAAAAACATAACTTGAATAGCTGTGGCACCCTGTCGCTTGGCTTCTGTAATGTCAGGTGAGCCTAGTAACGCCAAAACTTCTTCTCTTGTACTGCCTAACTTTAACTTGGTTATTTGGACACGGTTATATTCTTCACGGTCTTTCCAATCCATATTCTCAGGCTTATCGGGATAGAACGCGATAACCATAAAAACAAACACCGCATAAAGGGCGATGCCAGCTAAAATTAGACGAATAACCTTGGTATTCATGACCGTTACTTCTCGTTTTTCTTTACTTGAATGCTACTGCAAGCCAAAGCCCGACATTGTTCGGGAGCCGAGCATAGGCTAAATGTGCACTACATTCATTCGTTAAACAATACTCTCTAATAGTGTACCGCAAAACGACTACTAAACATAAGTAGTAAACGTAAGCAAATGCGTCTTGCCACGGTCTCGTGTTATTCGCTGTTTCTCTTATCGTTCTTTACAACGTAACATGGTTCGTACGCGCTACCAGGCAGCTTCATTCTATGCTGTTTTACAAACGACTCGAGTAGTGTATCAACCTTCTCCATCAGTGTACTATCACCGGTGAGCTCAAACGGACCATGTTTTTTGATCTGAGCAATGCCTTCTGCTTTTACGTTACCCGCAACAATGCCTGAAAACGCTTTGCGCAAATTGGCCGCTAGATCACTTTTACTTTGATCTAAGTGCAGTTGAAGGTCGGCCATACTCGCATGCGTTGGAATAAAGGGCTGTTGAAAGTCTTGTTCAATTTTTAATGACCAATTAAAGCTGAATGCGTCACCCATCGCACCTCTGAACTTCTTCACTTTTTCAAGGTGTTTATTCATGGTGCGTGCTACTTCTTCTGGGTCATCCACAATGATTTGATATTTTGACTGTGCTTCTGGACCCAGTGTTGCACCAACAAAGGCGTCTATGGCTTCAAAGTATTCTTCGCTACCAGCTGGCCCTGTTAGAATGAAAGGAAAAGGTTGCTGCGCATTGCGTTCATTCATCAAAATGCCAAGCAGATAAAGTAATTCTTCGGCAGTGCCTACACCGCCTGGAAACACGATAATGCCATGTCCGAGTCTAACAAACGCTTCTAAACGCTTTTCAATATCAGGCATGATAATGAGCTCGTTGACAATGGCGTTGGGCGGCTCGGCGGCAATAATACTCGGCTCAGAGATGCCAATGTAACGGCCTGTCTTGTGGCGTTGCTTTGCATGGCCGATGGTGGCGCCCTTCATTGGACCCTTCATCGCTCCAGGCCCACATCCTGTGCAAATATTCATGTCGCGCAAGCCGAGCTGATAGCCCACTTCTTTCGTGTATTTGTACTCAACTTGATTAATGGAATGGCCGCCCCAGCAGACAATTGTGTTTACGCCATCGTTCCCTTCAAGCGCTTTAGCGTGGCGTAGCATGTCAAACACCATGTCTGTGATGTCGTTACCTTCAGCCGGTGCGGTTTGATGAAGAAATGCGTACTTGTTACCCATGTAAAGCAGGTCGCGAAGGACCGCAAATAGATGTTCGTGTACACCACGAACGAGTTTTTCGTCAACGAAAGCCACTTCAGGAGGGTTCACGAGTTCTATTTTTACGCCCCGTTCACGACGAATGAGTTTTATTTCAAAATTTTCATAAGGAGCAAAAAGTGCTTCGAAATTGTCTTCGTCAACGCCGCTGTTCAATACTGCTAGGCAACAGTTTCTGAACATAGCAAAGAGCTCGCTGTTGGTGGCGTCTTGAAGACGAGAAACTTCTACTTGTGATAGCTGGCTCATCCAGCCAACAGGGTTAAGCTGCACTTTCTTCATATTTTTACTTCCTATAAGTCAGTGCTTAAATCAGTGACTACGAGGTTGCGGCCGTTTCGTTTTGCTTTATAGAGGTACTCATCGGCGCGTTCAAACACAGTTTCAGTAGTATCATTGTCATTGAAACAGGTTGCGCCAAAAGATGCGGTGATTTTTACTTTTTCTTGCTTGAATTTAAACGGCATTGCAGCAAGTTTAGTTCTAACTTCATTAAGCTTTTTATCTATATCTGCCATCTGCGCCTGAGGCAGTAGCATTACAAACTCTTCTCCTCCCCACCTGGCAATAAAATCATTTTCGGACAAGCTTTGTTTTAAGAATTTACTCACTACCTGAAGGGTTTTATCGCCTGCTGCGTGCCCGAATCTATCGTTGATTGACTTAAAATGATCAATATCCACAACGGCGACCGCAAGCAAGTCACCATTTTCTTTAAATTTAGTGAAAGCAGCTTCTAGTCTCTCATTATACGCCTGCCTGTTTGGAAGCCGAGTGAGGGGGTCGGTGCGGCTTTGCATTGCTTGTTCGGCCAGCTTCTTTTTATAGACGCTGGTTTGCTGCTGAAGTGTATCTATTCGCGATTGCATAGAGGAGAGCAGTGCCATTAGCGCTTCTTGACCTTGCTGATCGTTGCTTTGTTGCTCGCTTAACGTAGTCACAAGCTTTTCTACGCGAAACTGTGTCTGCTCTTTAAGTGCTTCTAGAGAACTGCTTTCCGATACGGCTTCTTCGATGTGAATAATGTCACGTTTAAGTTGCTCATTACCAGCTTGGCGCTGCTCGAACTGGGCTTGGCTGCCTTGGATCGTATTGCTGACGTCGCTACTCACTTCACCTAATGAACGGTGCAGGCTCTGAATCACTTTTCCTGTTAAGCTAGCCTCTGACATAGCGTCTTGAACGATCATGCGCAAAATTACAACGCAGCTTTTAAGCAGCTGGTCTTCATCCATGCCTTCATCAAGACGTTGCTTTATATCATTGAGTTGCTGATCGTTAGGTTTTTTTTGCGCATAAGAAGCAATAAGGTGATTAAGCTCAACCAAAATAGAACGGTAGTGAGGGTTATCATCTTTAATCGAACGAGCCGATGTGGTTTCATTGTTAGTGGACTTAGTTTCTGTGGTTTCAGATGGCTCAAGTCCAACCATTTCCTTGTTGAGCGCAATGCGGTGAAGCGCAATGGCTTTTGAATAGAGTTTGTAAATACTGAAGATATCACCTACAGGTTGATTTAGCTTAATCAATTCCTGCGTGGTTAACCCTTTTAATTCAGTATCTTCAAATACAATTTTCTGTAGTTGTTTCATTGCATCTTCTAGCGATGAAACAGTATCAACACTGTATTTTCTAAGCGTTATTTCTTGATGCTGAAGTGATTTGTTGAGTTTCTCTATGCTCACAGCGGCAAGACTAAAATTAGGTGTGCCAGAAAGGTGGCCTCGTAACACCTTAAGTTCAGTATCGATCTTATCCGAGAAGCCCTCATAAAATGCTGAGAGTTTCACAATAAACTGACAAAGAAGCGCGTTATTTTGTTTTAGGGTTTGTAGTTGTTTTGCTTCCATAATCTCGTCTTTGTTCTAATTCGCTATTACTGCCGCGGCTTAGGTAGCGTTGGTAGGTACTTCACCGTTATATTACTGACGTGCTTGACGATGATTAGCATAAGGCGCTTCGTAATTTGAACGGAAAGGGTTGATATCTAAACCCCCTCGTCGTGTGTAACGCGCACAAACGGTTAACTTATCTGGCTGACAATGCTGCATGATGTCGTTGTAAATGCGCTCAACGCATTGCTCATGAAACTCGTTGTGTTGCCTAAAGCTAATTAGATATTTCAAAAGCCCTTCGTGTTCAATGGCTTTTCCTTCATACCTAATTTGAATACTAGCCCAATCTGGCTGACTTGTGATTAAACAATTAGATTTAAGTAAATGAGAAACAAGCGTCTCTTGAACTCCTGCTTCACTTTTCATAACAGTCAAATATTGAGTATTAGGGGAATATTGATCGATTTCTACATCCAGACTATCTAACAAGGTTCCGTTAAATTCTTGGAATTGTAGCGAAGAAAACTGCTCTGGAAGAATTAGCTTTACCTCGACAGGCTCTCCTGCGCACGCTGACAAATCCGCTTGAAGCACTTGTTGTACGTCTTCTGCTGAAGCGAATTTTGTTTGGTTGAAGCTATTCAAATATAGCTTAAATGATTTTGATTCGATTAGGTTCTTTGAGGTAATAGGAACGTGGCATTCTAAAATTGCCACATTAGGTTTACCCTTTAGATTTAGCCAAGAAAGTTCGTATCCTGTCCAAGTGTCGATACCATCAAAAGGTAAACCTGAGCCAGCCAAGTTTAACGTATCACGACTTAAACTGCGCGGCACGCCTTGCAACAAGCCAGGATTATATTCAAATTCATAGTCAACCTGTTTACCCAAAGAGAGGTCATCAGGTGCAGAGATAGTAATTTTTTGAGGTGAGTTGTCCGTCGACATAAGAACCTTTTATGTATCTACGCGGGATTTAAATTGTTGAACTGCACAGCGGCACACAGTCTTACGGCGCAGTAGAATTAACCCTAGTATTGACTTAACTGTTTAGTTGTATAGTGTACCCCAAAAATACGCAGGTAACGTCATAATGGCTCTAACAATTTCAGCACAATTAGATAAATTTGTATCATCTTATGTCGAACAGGCCGAGGCCGAGGGACTCAAGATAGCATTTGATAGCGAGTGGCCCTCGCCGTGCTATGAGACGACGGCGCAAGACGGTGAACTTGTAAGATGGTCTCCTACGCTTCAATCGCCTGTGCAGTCTTTCAGTAATGTTGAAGAGGCATTATCGCTAGAGCTAAATCCTGACTACTGCGAGTATTTTACTCGTTACTACAGCGATAATTTAAAGGCTAACGCCCCGCAAGGTCGCTGTGAATTGCTTCAAGTTTTCAATACCGAAGATTTTGAAAGATTACAGCAAAACTTGATTGGGCATTTGTTGATGAAGCAAAGACTTAGGCAAGCGCCAACATTGTTTTTTGGTTTAACCGACGAAGAAGATTTTATTTTAACCGTTGTCAACGAAAGTGGCGAAGTGGCACTCGAGCAGGTTGGCAGAGAGCCTGCCAAAATTCTTGCGCCATCTCTTGCGGTGTTTATTGAGCAACTTACACCTGCTATATGACGTTGACGCTATGACTGACGTCAATCAGACCTAAAATTACCGGCCTGCAAGACTAAAAGCTATTGGGCGTTAATAATTTTATGTAGCGCCCGCTTTAACTCCGCCACTTCTTTTTCTAACGTCTCTACCCGTGCATGCAAATTGCCCGGCTCATCAGTTGTGGCGACAGGATTTTGTTGCACTACGTTTTCTTCGTTAGATACCTCTAGCTTAGGTTTGTGTGCGTTAAATCGCTTAATCGCTTCAATAGCTTCGGTTACCGATACCTTAAAAGGAGCTTTTGCACGTAAAATGCCTACGGACGGTGTTTTTCCTTCTTTATGCATTTGAAGGCACAAAACGTGAAGTTGCTGCAGGTTAGCGTTACTCATAATACGAAAATGGTTTAAAGTCATGAATAGTAGCAGTGTAGCCTGTCTACGTAGTCAATTTCACTAATAAGTTACTGATTTCACTATTTTTCAAAGTCTTCGTAGAATGGTGTTATTAAAATTTTTATAAAAATCAATGGTTTAATTTTTGGCCTTAATCTTGTTTACCAATCATAACTTACATTATCACGCATAAACGCAGTGGTTCTTACGTTAGCGTATTTATGTCTATTCAGTGTCGGTTCACAAAGTAGGCGTAGTATCGAATAAAAAACAACACACATAATTAAGGAATTCACATGAAAACGGTTCTTCTTTCAGTAGCTTTGGCATCTTCAGTTTTGCTTTCAGGTTGTGTCGTATCAGTAGGTGGCGGTTCAGATAGTCACTATGGTGCTGATTGGGAAGACAGAGAGTTTAACAATCGTAAACACATCGCGAATCTTGAAACAGGGACAACTTACGAAAGTGTATTGAGAAAAATGGGCGTTGCGGATTTCAACGAACTGTTCGAAAAGCAAGACGGCACATATCGCGTACTTTACTACCGAACTCAAAAAACGATGGGCGATGGTATCACCACAAAAGACGAGTGTACGCCGTTGGTATTCAGAAATGGAAACTTAGTTGGCTGGGGTGACAGTGCTTATAGCTTAATGCACTAATAATCGTTAGTTGGTAATTGATTACGAAAGTAGGCATTACTTACTATCGTTAAATGTTAATAAAAAGTTAACATGCAGGGGGTTTTCGCGTAGGCTAAAGCTTAATCAGTTTAAGTGGGTGGTTGGCGCAATGATAAAAGTTGTGCGGTAGTGTCCACTTCTCCCATTTTATTTAAATGGGTAAAAGCAGCTGTATAACTTTGCGTACAAGGAGCCCCTGATGAATACTGATGCTATTAATAATGCAATAGCCCCCTTGCAAGACACGGTCAAAGCCATCTATTTATCTGTAGATGATCTCAAAGTTGCCGCCTCTATTCTTTACAATGCGTATGTAGATGACCCATTGTTCATTGACATTTTCCAAGCAGAAAAAGAAGGTTATGAAAGCCGTCTACGGTCAGCTATCCGTGAAGAGCTCAATGCATTTTGGGTTGCAGAGCAGCCGATGATTGGCCTGTTCGATGAGGAGCGGCTTATTGCCGTTGCATGCTTGACCGCGCCCGATGCAGCATTTGGTTCAGGACGTTACTGGCACTGGAGACTGCGGATGCTTTTAACGGCAGGTTTGTTCGGTACAAAGCAAATGCTAGAGAAAGAGGAAAAAGTGCGAGCATTAGTTCCCGCCGATAACTTCCACATGCTGAGTTTCATCGCAGTACATCCAGATTATCAACATCATGGGCTTGGGCATATTTTACTTGGCGCTATTGATAGTGTGGTAGAGGAAGATGAAAAAAGTGAGGGTGTTTCGGTGTTCGTGACCATAGAAAAACATCGCGCTTTCTTTAACGATGACAATTATCAGGTTGTAGGACAACTAGGCCTTTCTCATGTGAACGGTGAGGTAATGTTCAGGCTAAAATGATGCTTTTTTATTCGATGTGATACTCCTACCAAAACCTCACCTGTTGCAGTTCCAATCTTTACACCAAATTTACTACAGCGTTTGTAAGACATTTCCTACAAAGTAAGCGATCATTTTAGACCGTCTTTTCCCTGCGGTGCTACTCCGTAAAATAGCCTCCGTAGATTTTACTAACGGAGACTTTACTGATGGCAACA